>CAYZYS010000022.1:0-21434 GCA_964482605.1 uncultured Bacteroides sp. | reverse complement strand
TCCCTATGAGAAATTCGTACACATCCTCAACCGTGTCAAGATTTTTATTCTTTTCTCCTGCCTCAAATGTATAGACATATACCTCATTGCCCGTCTTCTCAAGCTCCGCCCTTACCTCGTCCGCATACAACGGACCCACGTTGCTTTCAGTAACTATGCATATTTTTCTCCCTGTAATGCCAAGCTTGCCAAAGCTTGGGGCAAGCCCTGCAAAATCCTGCTTTATGACAATGTCATACGCAGGCTTCCCGTGTACGTTGTGTACTGTAATCATTCCATCCTCCATTCCGTAGGCATTTTCCCCGCCTTGATAAATCCAGACAAAAAAACGGACGGGAACAAACCTCTTGCGAAATCCATCCCCGTCCCGTTATACTCAAAAATCCAGGCTGTGTGCCGTCAGCGTCGTATCCTCTATTGTGGAAAGGTTGATGTCCTTGTTCACAATGTCTGACAAATCCCCTGTAACATTAACATTATGAGGCGTGATGATTATCATTGTAGATGTAATCATCTGAAGGTTGCCGTCAATTGCATAGCTCGAACCAGCCGCAAAGTCAATCAGCCTCTGTGCCACCTTGCTCTCGATTCCGTCAAGGTTCAGCACTACCGCCTTGCCCTCAAGCAGCGTGTCGGTAATCTCCTTGGCATCCTCAATTGAGGTTGGCTTAATCACGCAGACCTCCATTCCACGTCCGGTGCGCCTTTCCAGGGGAACGACCTTGTCCTTCCTTGCAAGTGTACGTGTTGCCACAGGCTTCTTGTCCTCCTCTGGCTCCGCCTCCTGACGATTGCCGAAGATTCCGCTTCTTGCGCCCTTTTTGCGGTCATCATCATAATCGTCCTCGTCGTCATATGACTCCTCATCATCATAATAATCATCGTCATAATCATCATCAGCCAGGCCAAACTTGCTAAGAATCTTGTCAAACATCCTGCTCCCTCAACTTTCTTATATACTGTAATTACGGTTGCCAAATATGGCTGTGCCCACCCTGACATGGGTGGCGCCCTCCTCAACCGCAACGGCATAATCGTTTGTCATACCCATGGACAAAAAAACCATATCTACATTATCTATGTTTTTCTTCCGTATGTCAACAGCTAATTCTCTTAATTTGCGGAAATATTTGCGGTTTTCCTCGGCATTCTCCACAAACGGGGCGCTCGTCATGAGCCCCTTCACATGAAGCCCCGGAAGCCTGCCTACCTCCTCTGCCACCTCAGGGGTTTCTTCAGGTGTGAAGCCGAACTTGGTTTCCTCCCCCGCAACATTCACCTCAAGCAAAATGTCGGCAACGCACTGCTTCTTCTGTGCCTCACGGCTTATCTCCTCCGCCAGCCTGATGGAGTCCACGGAATGTATCAGCTTCGTGGTTCCAACCACATTTTTGACCTTGTTGCGCTGCAAATGCCCTATCATGTGCCAATTGATGTCAGACGGAAGCACCGCCTGCTTTTCATTCATCTCCTGTACCTTGTTCTCACCAAATTCGCGGATTCCCGCGTCATACACCACCTGTATGTCGGACACGGGCTTGGTCTTGCTCACGGCAACAAGCTCAACCTCCGACACATCCCTTCCCGCACGCCTGCAGGCAGCTCTTATGTTCTCCCTTACCAGGTCAAGCCTTTCAGTAAGCGAAGCATTTTCAAGCGTCAATTCATCAGCCATCTTTTACCTCCCCGGTTCACATTTCCATCAATATATCATTTCATTTTCACCCACATTGGAGGCGTCAAGTATGATGTGGTCATACACCGACACCCCATATGATGTGTTGCGCTTTATTATGCAGTATTCCGCATTCTGCTCCATTATCTCTATCGGATTGAACACGGTGTAGCCCGTGTTGGCGCAATACACGCCCTTCAACGTGCCCTTGGCGCCCACCACATGCGTCTCCGCCGACTGCGTCTTCTCAAGGATGTCACCCTGGTCCAGCGCATTGACGTCTATGTAGCAGTAACCATTTTCGGTGGCATACACATCCACGGAGGTAAATTCCGTGATAAGCTCGTTGTTCACGTAATGACGCCTGAGCAGGCCCTGTGTTGAGGTGTTGCCGCCGCCTGTCTGGATGTAATCCTCTGGCACTATGTAAAACTCCTTCTCAACGATTGCCGAAACGGGAATCTTAAGCCCCTGCACCGTGGATGCCTGCAGCTCAATATCAAGAAACCTATCGGTTGCATAGCGTATCATGTATTTGTCAAGGGTAAACCTGCCATATGTGTCATCCCCCATGCGAATCAGCGAAAAGCCGGCACTTGTGGTAAGCCCGTCCTTCAGAAACCGAATCTGCACGGTTGACTTATTGGTCAGGTCGTAGCTGTCAATGTCACTCTGGGAAAGCTGTATGTATATGCTCCAGTCCTCACTTGTCACCAGCTTGTACGCAGGATTTCCCGACACAATTATCTTCTGGCTGTTGAGGCTGTCCTTTGAGTACGCATTTTTATTGAAAATGTCCTTGGAAAGCTTGTCCTCTGTGAAATCCTCGTATCCGTCCACGGCGTACACCACAATCCCGCTCTGCTCCGTCTTAATGGTACGGAAAAGGTTCTCGCTTCCGGTGCTTGCAACTATTGCGTCAAGATTCGCCATAATGCTCTCGTTGAGCGACTGCAGCACGGTTGAATTAAGGTCAGTCTTTAAATCATATATTGCCCCGAAGTCATCACTTGAGTATGATGTCTTGAAGGAATTCAGTGTACTCTTGATTATCGAAAGGTTATCCTGGGACAATGATGAGGAATCGGAGTTGGAGGCATCGCTTAGAATCTCCGCCACGCGTCCCGTCTCATCAACGGAATATATTGTGTCGCCCACCTTCGCCTTGGTTCCCTCCCTGAGGTAATAATTCACGTCACCGTTGTAGGAGGAGTACACTATGCTCTCCTGCCTCACGGCAATACCTGAAAATGTGCTGTTGGCAGTAAGCGTGCCAACATTCACCTCATAGGTCTGGACCTTCTTCTTGGTGGAATACAACCAGACAAATGCTATCACATACACGAATATGATAAGAAAAATGATTATGGCAGCACGAGGCTTCTTCCTAAACTTGACAACTTGTGACTTCTTCGCCAAGGCCGCATCCTCCATCCATCATTGATAAATCTCACGCCATTCCATGTCACCCCGTTCCAGTGACTTTACCAGAAGCTCCGCAGTCGCAAGGTTCGTGGCAAGGGGAATGTTGTACAAATCGCACAGGTTAAATATGTTATGTATGTCGGGCTCATTTTCCTTTGGGTGCGGGTCACGCAGGAATATCACAAGGTCTATGTGGTTGTGCTCTATCTCGGAGCAAAGCTGCTGCTCACCCCCAAGATGTCCCGCAAGGAACTTGTGGACGCTGAGGTTCGCAGCCTCCTCAATGAGCCTTCCCGTGGTACCCGTTGCAAAAAGCTGGTTCTTGTTCAGGATGGAACGGTAAGCAATGCAAAAATTCTGCATAAGCATTTTCTTGGAATTATGTGCAATAAGACCTATGTTCATGTACCTACCTCCCAAACAAAACCATCAAACCCTGAACCCTGCGGACTGCTTAAAGTCAAGCACCGCCTCGTCATCCACAAAATACCTGCTTGAGGACACATTAATGACAAGCCCCATCGCAATGGACAGGCTCAAAAGCGAGCTGAGCCCATAGCTGATGAACGGAAGCGGCAGCCCCGTATTGGGCAGTATCAGCGTTGTGACGCCCAGGTTGATGAAGCTCTGAAACGCCACCCAGCACGCTATACCGCAGCACGCAAGCCTTCCCTCAAGGTTCCTCGCCCCAAGTGCCGCAAGCACACATTCAACAACAATCCATGACAACAGGAACAATGTCACAAGGCTTCCAATGAAGCCAAGCTCCTCCCCGATTACGGAGAAAATGAAATCGGTCTGTGCCTCCGGTATGAGCCCCGCATTCTTCACGGAATTGGGGTCGTCATTGTTGAGCCCCTTCCCCATGAGCTGGCCGGAGCCAATGGCACGGACGGAATTTTCCTGCTGGTACAAATCATCCGCATTTTCATCAGCATCCTGGTTAAAATGGGACATAATTCGCTCCACCTGGTACGTCTGCAAAAGCTTCTGGTTCGGCGTCTGGATGTATATGAAAAACGCCCCCGCAAGCGGGACAAGCACCGCAATCACAATCCCAAGCTTCCTGTAATCAATGCCCGCACAGAAAATGACAGCACACAGCACCATGCTCACAAGTAGCGTGGTTGACAAATCCGGCTGCATGAAAATCAAAAGCACCGGAATTGCAAGCAGAATAGCCAATATGCCCAGAAAACGCCAGGTATTGAAGCGCTCCCTGAACATGGCAATCAGCTTTGCGGTGAATATTATTATGAATATCTTTGCAAATTCGGACGGCTGGATGTTAAGGCTGTCCGTAACCCTAATCCACCTCGCCGCACCCTTGCTGCTCTTGCCCGCCACCCTCACATACACCAGGAGCACCAGGTTAAGGACGTAAAGCAGCCAATAAAACCTGAATATCCAGTTGTAATCCACAAGGGACACGAACACCATCACGAGGAAGCAGCCCACTATGCCGATAATCTGCCTTTTGGTATAGCTAGAATCCGCGCTGTTGATGACAAGAAGTCCAAAAAGCATCGTCACCAGCACAACAAATGCAAGTCTGAAATTATAATGACGCAGTGAAAACTTCTTAAACATCCATAGCTCCGTGAATTACTTCTGGGTCTTTTTGAGGTCCCTGATTGGAATGTTGGCATACAGTGCAGGAACCGAACCATTGTTGTTCTCCGACTCCGTCTGTGTAATCTGTATGTCAAGCCCCTCGGCATCTATCACCATGTATTTGGAAATGACCTTGATTATGTCATTCTTAATCATCTCCATGACCTCCGGCGAGCAGTTGGCCCTGTCAGACACCAAAAGCAGCTTGAGCCTGTCCTTGGCAACGTCGCTGGAACTTTTCTTTTTAAACAAATCAATTAAGCTCATTATAGTCACACCTTCATCACTTCTTGAATACGGAGGAAATCTTCTTCCAAATGCTGCTCTTCTCGTTGAGGTCAAGCAGCGGAACATCCTCCCCAAGGATTCTGTGGCAAATGTTCATGTATGCCTGTCCTGCAAGGCTGTCATCACCCACAAGCGGCTCGCCCTGGTTGGTTGACACTACAATCTGCTGGTCATCAGGCACAGCGCCTATCAGGTTGATTGCAAGAATGTCAACGACATCATCAATTGACATCATGTCGCCACGGCTTACCATGTCCATCCTCACCCTGTTGACAATGAGGTCAGTCCTCTTCATGTTTTCCTCTGAACCAAGAAGTCCTATGATCCTGTCCGCATCCCTGATTGCCGAAACCTCCGGTGTCGTCACCACAAGGGCACGGTCAGCGCCCGCAACGGCATTCTTGAAGCCCTGCTCGATTCCCGCAGGACAGTCAAGGATTATGTAATCAAATTCCTCCCTGAGCTCGTCCACAAGCTTCTGCATCTGCTCAGGTGTAACGGCAGTCTTGTCCCTTGTCTGCGCCGACGGAAGAAGGTACAGGTTCTGGTAACGCTTGTCCTTGATCATTGCCTGCTTAACCCTGCAGTTTCCCTCAACAACATCCACAAGATTATACACAATGCGGTTCTCAAGCCCCATGACAACATCAAGGTTGCGAAGGCCGATATCAGTGTCGATAAGCACAACCTTCTTGTTCAGCTTTGCAAGTCCGGTACCCACGTTGGCTGACGTTGTCGTCTTGCCCACGCCTCCCTTTCCTGATGTTACAACGATTACTTCACTCATTTTTTATTATCCATCCTTCCTTATAGTCTTATGTCTGCAAGAACGTTTCTTTCAAGCTTCTCTATGTAAATGTTGCCTTCTGACACATAAGCTATCTTCGGCTCATGTACCTTAGCCTTGGTAATCTGGTTTCCATCCGAGCACCTGGCTATCACGTCCCCAATCCTTATCTGCATCGGGTTCATGTCAATTGCCACCACAAAGGCATCCTCATTGCCATCGGAGCCTGCGTATATGTTGCCGCTAAGGCTTCCAAGCACAACCACGTTGCCCTTGGCAATCACCTTGCCTCCCGGGTTGACATCCCCCAGGATTATGATGCTCGCATCTGACTCAAGCACCTGTCCCGAACGCAGGGTACCCTTGTAAAAATGCCCCGCACCCGTGTCCATCTCCTTCATCTTCGCCTCAACAGCGGTCTTGAAATTCCTGTCCCTCAGTGCATTGTTGTCAAGAATGCACACAATGTTGACCTCAGTTACCTCGGATATTATGTCAAGGACCTCCTGCTGTTCGGCATCGCTTAACTCCCTGCCCTCAAATGATACCGCAAGGCTTGCATTCCCAAGGAACCTCGCCGAGGCCTGGAACTTTTCCCTTAGTGCTGTCTTAATCTCGTCAAAGGACGGTTCATTATCAAGCACAACAACAATTCCGTGCTTTCCGCTTTTAATAACAACAGAATTATCCACCTTTGTTCACCTCAACGTAATTTTGCCTATATCCAATATATTCTATCATAAATGTACATTTAAAGCAATCATATTTGTAAGGTCATCTTATGCTGCCAAGGCATGGGAGCCTCAATTGGCAGCCGTGGCAGCGGCACCTGATGATGAGGTGCTGACCCCCCAGTAGAGCTTGTATATCTCCGCCGTCAGCTCACCTGCATTGGAGGATGCATAGCCGTTGGGTATGAGCACGGACACGCACACCTGCGGGTCCTCATATGGTGCGTAGCTCACGAATGTGATGTGGTCAGGCTTGGTCTCGCTTTGCTGCGCCGTTCCCGACTTTCCCGCAATCAGGTATGGCATGTTGTTGAATGCGGTTGTATTCTGCCCTACAAGGTACATACCGTAATGCACGGCAGTCCACGTGCTGCTGCTTACGTTGACCGTGTTGGAAACAACCGGCTCATTTTGGTAAACCACATTGCCCTCGCTGTCAGTCACCTTGTCAACCAGCGTGAAGTCATGGCATACCCCTGATGTCGCAAGCGTTGCCACATAACGGCACAGGTTTAGCGCCGAGTAGTTGTGGCTTCCCTGCCCGATTGCGGAATGGATTGCGCTCTCCGTTGAGGCAATTGGCTCCGCCTCATATATCTCAATTCCTGACTTCGTGGCAAGCCCAAGCTGCTCCGCATACTGCTTCAAAATGTCCGTGCCCTGCGTGCTGTAGTAGGAGCCTGTTCCAAGCTGTCCAAGCCTGTAGCCGACATTGTAGAAATACACATTGCACGAATCCCTCAGCGCAGTTGACACATTTTCACCGCCATGGCTTGAAGGATAAATCCAGCACTTAGGCGACGGCGTTACCTTGTCGAAAAGACCAGTGCAGTTTATGCTCTCACCGGTTGATATGACCCCATTCTCAAGTCCCGCTATGGCGGAGCACATCTTGAATATTGAGCCCGGTGCCGTCCTCAATGACGTCGCCTTGTTTATGAGCGGCTTTGAGCTGTCATTTCTCAGCTGTTCATAATATTCGCTGTCGACAGTTCCCGAAAGCTTGTTATTGTCATATCCCGGATAGGACACAAGCGCCAGTATCTTGCCCGTGTTAGGGTCTGCAACCACCGCCGAGCCTGAGCACGGCTCAAGTGCAAGCTGGTACGGCTTGATGAGCTTCGTGGAAATGGCGTTGGTCATAAAGTCATATGCCGTAAGCCTTCCTGATGACAGGCTGGCATAAGTTTCCTCGTCCGCCGGAATCACCGACTGCTCATACAGCATCATGCACACCTCCCTGCCCGAGAGGGTGCCGGAGCTTATCATGTAACGGTACAGCCTCTTGGTGAAGCCCGTGTCGTTCCTGATGGTTTCAAGGATGTAGGACAGCAGCGCGTCATACGCCTCCTGGAGGCTTGAATACTGTGAATCCGTGAGCTGGTCCATGTCTATCCAGTTCTTTGTGAGGGCGTAATTAAGCAGCTCCTTCAGGCTGATTGACTCGTCCTCATCCCACTTTACATACGTTGCGTCAGAATAATCTATATTCTTTGTGTTAATTATCCCGCCATCGCAAAGTATATTTTTATATATATAATATATATACACCTTCATCTCATCCGAAAGTGCGGAATACGCTGTTGGCGAAGTTGTAAGCTCCCCCTGCACCGCAGCCACGATGCTGTCCTGCTTTGAAAGCAGCTTTGCGTAAACCCCTGCCTCATTGTCAGTTGCCTGCTCGGCAATCTTCTTGGTTGAGATGACGTTATTGTCTATGAGTGCGTTATACACGGTCTTGATTGGAATGAAAATGTCGTCAACCGAGCCTGTGTTGGTGTAGGTTATCGTCGTGTCACCCGCCGTTATCTTGGAGAGCAGGATTTTCACAAGCTCGTCCTCTATTGCATTGTAAACATTCTTCTGGAGCGTGGAATCAATGGTAAGATACACGTCATTGCCCGTCTGCGGCTGTGTGTTGTCAACAACCTCGGTTATTCGGCCAACGCTGTCCACGTACACCTTCCTTGAGCCCTTGGTTCCCTGGAGTTCAAGCTCCAGCGACTGCTCTATGCCTGATTTGCCGACAATGTCATTCGCCTCGTACTGGTCATCCTGTGCCTGAAGCTCCTCAAGCTCACTTGTCGATACATTTCCTGTATATCCAAGTATATGTGAGGTGTATACGCTGTCAACATATTTTCTTATGTAGGTCTCCTCCACGGTCACCCCAACCAAATCCCTTGAATTTTCCATTATTGCGGCAACCGTGTCATCAGACACCTCGTAGGCAATGGTAAAGGTCATGTACCTGGAATATGAATTGGCTGACATGTAGCGTCTTAGGTTGATTATCTCAAGCTGGTTTTCCAAGGAATACTCATCGGAAACCTCGTACTTGTCCTTCAGGTACTTGTACACATCATTGGCAGTCGCATCCTTCTGCTCCGCCGTCAGTGCATTGATTGAGGTTGCCCCGTAGGTGTCCCTGAGAAACCTGTACAGTGCCGTGTCCTCCTCGGTAAATTCAAGATGTCCGTCAGAATTTACGGTTATGGGCAGGTCATTGGTCACCTTGTCACCATTTGCCTCAATTATGCCGATTGTCTTGTCTATCACGGCATTGATGCTCTCGTTCTTGGCGGAGTTGCTGGAATACTTGCCGCTGTCGCTTATCTTCACGGAAAAGGCAAGGTCATTGTAGGCAAGAAGTATGCCGTTGCAGTCAAATATCCTTCCCCTGGTTGCCGCAACGCTCATGGTCTTCTCCTGTGCGTCGGTGACGGACTGTGCATATGTGTCCCCGTTCACAATCTGGAGCGAGAAAAGCCTTGTGAGTATTATCGTCAAAAGCATGACGAACACCAGCACAAGCGGCACAAACCGCGACTTAAGCATTCCCATGACATATTCAAATATTTCCTGCATCATACTCAGTAGTCCTCTTTCTTGGCTTCTTCTCAAACAGGCGGTTCAAAAACACGATTCCCCTGTAAATGACTATGGCAACGCACACGGTATACACTGTCTCAGGCATTATGAACCTGGACACATAATAGCCAATGTCAAGGCTGTTGTGCAGCAGGAAATTGACCACATAAGACATGAAGCCGTAGAACAGGCTTGCCCCCGCCACCAGCACAACAGGTATGAGGAACTCCTTTTCCTCGTATTTCTGGTACATGAACCCCGAAAAATACCCCACAAGCATCATGACAATCGAGGAAAGCCCCAGCACGTCATATGTATAAAGGTCATATATGAGGCCGCACAAAAAGCCCACATAGATTCCCTCTCCCCTGCCCTTGAGGATTCCAAACAAAACAGGAAGAATCACCAGCAAATTGGGCACAATCCCCCCTATTGCAAATGCTCTCCCCGCAGTGCATTGTAATGCGTAGAACACAAGAATCAAAACCAGCTCACAAAGCTTCCTTTTCATGACTTAATCTTCTTCTCCTTAATGACGAGAACCTCCTGAAGATGGGCAAAATCCACCACCGGAACAAGATAGCCCGACTGTGTCAGGTTATTTGCATCCATTGTCACGTCCTTGGCGTACCCAATCAGTATTCCCTCAAGATAATTATCACTTATGTTACTGGTAACTATCTTGTCACCATCACGTATCACAACGTCTTTTTTGATATATTCAATTCGTATGAGCCCTGAATCCATCAGCTTAATGTCACCGTCAACAATGCAGTTGTCACCCGTGTCAATGAGCATTCCGCTTACACGGCTGCTGTCGTCGATTATGGAGTGCACCGTGGCATAATTGGAGCCCACGCTTGTGACAATCCCCACAAGGCCGCCGCCTGCTATGACGTTCATGTCAACCTCTATGCCATCATCGCTGCCCTTGTCTATGGTAAATGTGTTAAACCAGTTGTCACTCCCCTTGCCAATTACCCTCGCCGCCACCTTGGTGTAGCCAGGGTACTTCTCGTCAAGCTCATACAGGTCCCTGAGCCTTTCAAGCTCATAGCTGTCCTGCTTAAGCTGGTTGTTCTCCTCCACAAGCTCATCAACCCTCGCCTGAAGCGATTCATTCTCGTCGATGACATCCGAAAGCTCCTTCAGGGTGTCAGCCTTGTCGGAGGTCCACAGCCCCAGGTTGTTCATGCCCTTCTGCATCGGAATGATTACATAGGACACAACCGCCCTGATTGGTGCAACCACCCTGTTGGACATTAGGCTCACGGCGGCAAGCAAAAGGCAGAACACAACCATGATGACCAATACATTTTTGGGAGTGAAAAATTCCTTAATTTTCTTCATATATCATCTACTCATACACCTTCTCCTGAGGTGTGTATGCAAGGTTCTTGAACTGCGGGTTATTCACAACACCCATGAGTCCACGGACAACGCTCTCCGCAGGATTGTCAACAATGTTCACGTTAAGGTTGGTCTCCTCCTTGATGAATCTCTCAAGGTTGCTTATGCTGGACGTACCGCCCGTGACGTATATCCCCTGGTTGATGATGTCCGCCGCAAGTTCAGGCGGCGTACGCTCCAGGATTACCTTTATGGAATCCATGATGGAGTGAAGCGGGTCAACAATGGCGCTGTAAACCACATCAGATGACACGTCAACGCACACCGGGAGCCCTGACACGATGTTCCTGCCGAAGCCCTTGGCAAATGATTCCTCAACCGCAACCGCACTCCCAAGCTGCTTCTTGAGGCTCTCAGCGGTTTTACTTCCAATGACAAGATTATAATACTTCCTGATTGTGGTGATTATGCAGTCATCCAGCTTGTTGCCGCCAATCTTCACGGATTTGCTGAGCACTATCCCGCCAAGGGAAAGCACTGAAATCTCCGTTGTGTCCGCACCAATGTTCACCACCATGACACCCTTTGCCGCGGTCACGTCAATTCCCGCGCCAATGGCATCAGCAACAGGCTTGTCGACTATATACACATTTTTTGCCTTGACCTTAGCATCAACCACTATCTCGTAGAATGCCCTCTTTTCAACCTCGGTTATGTCAGTAGGCACGGCAATGTAAAATTCAGACGGTCCACTCAGCTTCTTGGTGTCACTTATCTTCTCGGTAAACCTTTCAAGAAGCGTCTGCATGTTGTCAATGTCGGCAATGACGCCGAACTTCACCGGATATGACACCACGATGTTGTCAGGTGCCTTCTCATACATCTCAAACGCCTGGTCACCAAATGCGAAAATCTCGTTCTTGTTGGCGATTGCAATTATGTTCTTCTCATTGAGAATCCTGTCATTCTCCTTGGTAAACATCTTAAAGTTGCTGGTTCCTATATCAACACCATATACCCCTGACATCCTTAATAGCTCCTTTCACATGCCATTCATTATATTCTGGTTTTTCATGCTAACATATGTATTATCACCAATTATGATATGGTCAATCAGCCTGACGTCAAGCAGCCGCCCCAGCTGCTCAATCCGCCTTGTAACGGCAATGTCCTCACTGCTGGGCGTCGGGTCCCCGCTTGGGTGGTTGTGCAGAAGACATATGTATACCGCCTCCCTTTGAAGTGCCTGTATGAACACCTCCCTTGGCGAAACCAGTGACGAGCTCACCGTGCCCTTGGAAACCACGCAGTCAGCAATCCTCCGCAGCTTTGTGTCAAGCATCACAAGCACAAGCTGCTCCTGCCGCAAATGCCTCATGTCCTCCATGTAATACCGCGCTATGGAATCCGGATTGCCAAAGTCAAGCCCAACTGCCGCCGTTGCCTTGGCAATGCGCCTTGAAAGCTCCACCGCCGACAAAATCTGCACTGCCTTGACCCATCCGATTCCCTTGTGGCTGCAAAGCCCGCCGTAGGTAAGCCCTGCCAGTCCCCCGACACCTCCCTCAGGTGATGCCGACATCAGTATGTCCCTTGCAAGCTCAACACAGTTGCAGCCCCTTGTGCCCGACTTGATGATTACGGCAAGAAGCTCCACATCTGACAATGCGCCCGCCCCGTAAAGCATGCATTTCTCATAAGGGCGCATGGAAGCCGGAAGCTCCTTAATCCTGTCATTGTCCATCATTAAAATTAGGTGTAAAAATCTCAATCATTAAAACAGTCAGCCTAAAGCAGCCTGTAAATAAGTATGGCAATCAATATCCCAACGATGCTCCCGATTGAAATGTTGATTGTCAGCCCAAAGGTGAGCACAATCACCCCGAGGTCAAGCCTGAGCGGCTCCACAAGCCCAAAGGTCTGACTATACCCCAGCCAGCCCAGCCAGGATATTCCTGAGGTAAGACTGCTTATGAAGCCGCCAACCACCACGCCTGCCAAAAGCAGGAGAAGCAGCGCCCATGCATTCTTACTTCGCGCAATGTTTCCCATAATGTTCCCCATTTCCGCACGGCGGGAAAATTCCAGCCGCAAGCCTTGATATTGTAACACATTTCCAATGGTATGTCCATTGGTTCAGGCAAAACGCTTACAGGTCAAGCAGCCCCTCAAGCAGGTGTACCTTTATGTAGCCACCCTCAGGGTTCTTCTCCAGTATGCACTGCGGGATTGACGGAATGAGAAGCTCCTTCCCATCCTCCATTGTAACCACGTACACATCATTGGCACCCGTCTGCATTATGTCCTTAAGTGTTCCCAGCTTTTCATCATTTTCGTCAACCACGTCAAGCCCCACCAGGTCACATATGAAAAACTCACCCTCATCCAGGGCAACCGCATTGTCCCTGGTCACATATATGTCCTGCTTTATGAAGCCCTGTATGTCATCAATGCTGTCATAGTCCTTGAATTTCACAATCACAAACTGTTTAAAATACTTTACACGTTCAACGGTAAGGTCAAGGTTCCCCCTCTTTGTGGCAAGCACAACCTCCTTAAGGTCATCATATCTTTTCGGGTCATCCGTGGTCGGGTAAACCTTCATCTCGCCCTTAAGTCCGTGGGTGGCGGTGATTACACCCACCCTAAGCATATCTTCCATCCAATAAAACCTTTCATGTCAATAAAGAGAACCCCGAAACAATTAGCTTTCCGGGGTCCTGCCAAACTTTAAAGCTGCCATCATCAGGCAATGTCAACGCTGACCTTCTTGTCGGTCTTGGAAGCCGCTGCGGAAACAACCGCACGTATGGACTTTGCAATCCTGCCCTGCTTCCCAATCACCTTACCCATGTCGGAAGGTGCAACCTTAAGCTCAATGACAACTGTCTTGTTCTTCTCCGTCTCGGTCACCACAACCTCGTCCGGATTATCAACCAGCGCCTTTGCAATAATCTCAACTAATTCCTTCATAACTCCTCACTTTCGCAGCCGGGACGACCTTCCCCAACACCCGGCCACTAAAACCCTGGACACCCAAAGATACTGATTTAATTACTTCTCAATTCCGGCAATCTTGAATACCCTGAGTGCGCCATCCGTAGGCTGTGCGCCATTGGCAAGCCACTGCTTTGTGCGCTCAACGTCGATGTTCACCCTGCTTGGGTCATAGTTAGGGTCATAGGTTCCAAGCTCCTCAATGAACCTGCCGTTACGCGGAGATCTTGAGTCTGCCACGATGACTCTATAGAATGGAGACTTCTTCTCACCCAATCTCTTCAACCTAATCTTTACCATTGTTACTTTCCTCCTGCTTTTCGCTTTAATTAATATGTTTTTTATGTTAAAAAGGGAGCTTGAATTTTCCCTTTTTGCCACCAAACTGCTTCATCATGCCCGGCATCTGCTTCATCATCTTCTTCATCTGGTCAAATGACTTGACAAGGCGGTTCACATCCGCAATGTCAACGCCAGCCCCACGGGCAATGCGGTTCTTTCTGGATGGATTCAGAAGCTCCGGCTTGCTTCTCTCCGCCGAAGTCATGGACAGGATTATCGCCTCTGTCTTCTTAAGGTTCCTCTCCGCCTCATCCATGTCAATGTCAGCGGTATTGACCTTGCCGCCAAGTCCCGCCGTCGGAAGCATGCCCATTATTGAACCAATGCCTCCCATGTCCTTAATCTGCCCCATGTATTCAAGGTAGTCATTGTAATCAAATTCCGCCTTGCGAAGCTTCTGCTCCATCTGGGCAGCCTTCTTCTCGTCAAGCTGTGCCTCAGCCTTCTCAATGAAGGAGAGCACATCACCCATGCCAAGGATTCTTGACGCCATCCTGTCAGGGTAAAACTGCTGAAGGTCATCCAGCTTCTCACCCATACCCACGTAAAGAATGGGCCTGCCTGTCACTGCCTTGATGGAAAGCGCCGCACCGCCACGGGTGTCGCCGTCAAGCTTGGTGAGGATGACACCGTCAATGCCGATTTTCTCATTAAATGATGACGCCACATTGACTGCATCCTGCCCGGTCATTGAGTCCACCACAAGTATCGTCTGGTCAACAGCCACGCTCTGCTTGATGTCCATGAGCTCCTGCATCATGTCCTCATCGACATGAAGACGTCCGGCGGTATCAAGGATTACCGTGTTGTAGCCATTGTCCTTCGCATGCCCAATGGATGCCTTTGCTATGTCAACAGGGCTTATGCTCGTTCCCATGGAGAACACCGCAACCCCCTGCTTGTCACCGTTAATCTTAAGCTGCTCAACCGCAGCCGGCCTGTACACATCGCACGCAACCAGAAGCGGCTTCCTGCCCTGCGCCTTGAACTTTCCCGCAAGCTTCGCCGTTGTGGTTGTCTTACCTGCGCCCTGGAGTCCCGCCATGAGTATCACGGTAATCTCGGAGCCGCTTTTCAGCTTAATCTCCGTTGTCTCCGAGCCCATGAGGTTGACCATCTCCTCATTGACAATCTTGATTACCATCTGCCCCGGCGTGAGGCTTTCCAAAACATCCTGCCCTATGGCACGCTCCTCAACGGTCTTCACAAACTGCTTGACGACCTTGAAGTTGACGTCAGCCTCAAGGAGTGCCATGCGCACCTCCTTAAGCGCCGCCTTGACATCAGCCTCACTAAGCCTTCCCTTGCCACGCAGGTTCTTGAAAATGTTCTGCAATTTATCCGATAAGCTGTCGAATGCCATACGTCCTCTTTCTTTATCAGAAATTCCTCAAAATCTCATTGGATAGCTCCTGAATCCTCGCAACATGGCCTGGGCTTCCATCCTCATTGAACTGCCTTGTAAGCTCGTTGATTTCATTCACCATGCGCTTGGCGGCAAGAAATCTTTCCAGCAGGTGCAGCTTAGCCTCATATCCCTCAAGGATTGCATTGCACCTCTTGACCAGGTCATGAACCCCCTGCCGGCTTATGCCAAAATCTGACGCAGCCTCGCTTAAGGAGCAGTCGTTCAGCACGACCTCCTCATACACCGCACGCTGGTGTTCAGTTAGCAATTCACCGTAAAAGTCATACAGCAATGTCTGTTCAAGAAACTTTTCCATAACAGGGCTAATCGTAGCATAAATAAAAAGGGGTGTCAAGTATTATTTCTTTACACCCCTCTAATTTCTTATTCTGACCTCAATGCATCAATTGGATTCAGCTCACTCGCCTTCTTTGCAGGCACCCATCCGAATATGATTCCGATGGCGGCTGAGAAGCCAACACCCAGCACAATCGCCCCCGGCTGGATTATGAAATCCATGCCTATCAGCAATGCCGCGACATACGATATCAAGAGCCCCACAAACACACCGATGATTCCTCCGACAAGTGAAAGGAAGATTGATTCAATCAAAAACTGCATCTGTATCCTTGCAGGCTCCGCACCCAACGCCTTGCGAAGACCTATCTCCTTGGTTCTCTCCGTCACGGACACAAGCATCATGTTCATGATTCCGATGCCGCCCACAAGGAGCGCAATTGAAGCGATGCCCGCAAGCATCGTGGTCATCATGCTCTCCATCGTCCTCATGGTGTCCAGGAGTGAATCCATGTTAATCAGCGTATAGCTGTCATCATCATCATTAAACGCCTGGTTTAACACCTTCTCAACGTCATTGACCACCTGGTCGGTGAAATCCGTGTTTCCCACGTAAATCTCAAGGCTTGTCACGTTGGAGCTCCCCGCCATCTTCATTGCATTGCGGTACGGAATCTTCACGGTGCCGCCGTCAAGGTCTGTTGTCATGAGTGATGTCATCAGGTTGGCATCACCATCCTCAAGCCCCACCACTGTGTAGGTGATGCCCCCGACCCTTATGGTCTGCCCCACGGGATTCTCACCAAAGAAAAACCTTGTGGCACACGTCATGTCAATGACGCAAGTATACACGTCACCCTCCATCTCAGCCTGCGTGAGCGCCCTTCCCGCCACTATGTTATTGTTGTTGGCAAAGTACGTCCCATTCTTACCCTCAACGGAAATGTCGTCAACCTCGCCATTCCTCACACCCGATGACTGAAGTGACACAGTCGGGGAAACGCCGGAGACATTTTCCACGGAATTGATGTTGCTTATGTCCGTGTCCGTGAGTCCCGTTTTAAGCGAGGTTCCCGTGACAGACACAATGAGCTTTCCAGCGCCCAAATCCTCGAACTGGCTCATGACGCTGTCCGACACGCCCTTGACAATTGTAATCAATGCGATTACCGCCGTGACACCGATGATTATTCCAAGGGTGGTCAAAAAGGAGCGCATTTTGTTCCCTTTGATGTTCTGCATTGACATTTCAATGCTCTGCTTTAAAATCCCCATACATTACCTTCCATCCTGACAGCCACGCCAAATTAATAGCTCATGCCATTGAGGCTCATCATCGCCGCCATCATTGCGCTCATCGCCTGCACGGTGTCACCCTCGTCAAGCCCTTCCTTAACTTCAACATAGCTTCCGTCAGTGACGCCCACCGTTATGTACTTCTTCTCGGTCTTCCTGCCTTTCTTTATGGTGACATACGGTGTGTTGTCATTTTCGTAGCTCAGGGCATTCATTGACACGCTCACCACATTTGACACATCATGGTTCTTAATCTTCACCTCAACGGACATTCCCGTCCTTATGTAAGAGTCCGCCTCAAATTCCACATCAGCCGTGAAATATGACACGCCCCTGTCAACGGTTGCCTTCTTTGACACATTTTTTATCGTGCCCGCATACTCCCTGTCAATCGCATCAACATTGATGGTTACCGGACTTCCGTCCTCAACGCCGAGGATGTCATACTCATCAATCTTAATTGACACCTGCACAAGCGAATAATCCGTAATCTCAGCAGCCCCGATTGTGCCTGAGAGGGTATCGCCAACCTTCAGGTCAAAGTCGGTAAGCGTTCCGTCAATTGTGGCAATTATCTTGTAATTGTCAAGCTGGTTGTACAAGCTGTCGAGCTGTGCCGTTGCAACGTCATTGTTGGACAGCGCCTCCGTCTTTTCAGCCGTGTTGGCATAGGATTCCAATGCCTGGTTCACGGATGTGACAGCCGTGTCATAGCTTGCCTGTGCCGATTCATAGGAATCCTTCGCAGCCATCATGCTGTCATAATACCTTGAAAGCGTAGTGTTGGCAGTATTGTAGGTGCTAAGGTAACTCCTGTACTGGTTGTCATAGCTTTGCTGCGCCGTGTCAACGGCATTCTGCAGGGTTGTCCTTGCATCCTCAAGCGCCTCAAGCGTTGCCTTTGCCGTGGCAAGCGCCGCTGCCGTCTCCGCAGACGGATTTGCCTCGTAGGCATCCTCCGCATTGGACACTCCCTTGTCAGCGCCCCTTATGTCAGCCTCGTTGTCATCATACCTTTGCCTTGCCTGGTCAAGCGCAAGCTTGGTTGACT
Organism: uncultured Bacteroides sp.; assembly: GCA_964482605.1. Classification (GTDB taxonomy): domain Bacteria; phylum Bacillota; class Clostridia; order Lachnospirales; family Lachnospiraceae; genus Bacteroides_F. Next base: position 3,302 of record CAYZYS010000022.1, on the reverse strand, counting down.
CCAATGCGCTGTTGGCGGCAATCATGGATGCATCAATGTTATTGTCAAGCTCAAGCTTTGCCTTTTCATAGGTGTCCTTTGCACTCTCATACGCCGCCCTTGCGCTGTCAAGCGCGGACTTCGCCTGAACCAGCGTCGAATTTTCACCATTTTCCAGGTTGTTCCTGTAGTCCTCATATGCCTTCTTGGCATCCCTCACAGCATAATAATTCTGAAGGTCAGAATTGGAAAGCTGCGCCTCACTCACGGTGATGTTGTCCCTCACGGTGGTGTCATCAAGCTGGGCAAGCACGTCACCCGTCTTCACCTCATCACCCTCCTTGAAGTAAACCGCCGTCACCTCGCCGACGGCCTTCGGCATGATTGTCACCTCATTAACCGCCTCAATGTTTCCCGTAAATGTGTGATATGTGACAATGTCCCTTCTTACAGCCGTCTCATCCACATAATAAATGTTGCTGGCATTGCCCGCATTTACCACAAAAAGCACAACGATGACCACAAGCACCAAAAGCACAATTATGAGCTTCTTGTGTTTTAAAATCTTTTCCTTCATCTGACCCCATTTCTGCCGCCCCTGCGGCGCATGTTTATTTAACTTCAAAAACCCGGGGTAGTATCGGCTCCGGGTTTTCATTATGCCTTACGCATGTGTTTTTTTACAAATTCGTCTTTACGATTTTTGGCCTAAGCCCGCCCTTTTCAAGCATTTTCACTATCTCATCCTTGTGGTCATGCCCAAATGCCTCTATGGTAAGGCGCAGCTCAACGGCAGCATTGCGGTTAATGCTGACAAACTGGTTATGCTCTATCTTCACGACATTGCCCTTTGCCTCGGCAACAATCTGCGCAACCCTCACAAGCTCACCCGGCTTGTCAGGAAGAAGCACCGACACGGTGAATATCCTGCCCCTCTGGATAAGGCCATGCTGCACGATTGATGACATTGTAATCACATCCATGTTGCCGCCGCTCATGATTGCAACAATCTTCTTGTCCTTCACGTCTATGTGCTTTACTGCTGCAACCGTGAGAAGTCCGGAGTTTTCAACAACCATCTTGTGGTTCTCAACCATGTCAAGGAATGCATCTATGAGCTCATAATCCTCAACGGTGATTACCTCGTCAAGATTTTCCTTAAGGTATGGGAAAAGCTTCTTTCCAGGCGTCTGTACGGCAGTTCCGTCTGCGATTGTGTTGACCGTCGGCAGTGTTGTCACCGTGTTCTTCTTAAGTGACTCCTGAAGGCAGTTGGCACCCGCAGGCTCCACGCCAATCACCTTGATATGCGGGTTGAGGAGCTTTGCAAGTGTGGACACGCCCGTGGCAAGCCCGCCGCCGCCAATTGGAACCAATATATAGTCAACGGTTGGAAGCTCCTTGATTATCTCCATGGCAATGGAGCCCTGTCCCGTGGCAACATCCAGGTCATCAAACGGGTGGATGAATGTAAGCCCCTGCTCCTTGGCAAGCTGCAGCGCATACTCACATGCCTCGTCATACACATTGCCGTAAAGCACAACCTCGGCGCCATATCCCTTGGTCCTGTTAACCTTGATGAGGGGAGTTGTCGTAGGCATCACAATCACTGCCCTGCAGCCATATATCTTGGCGGCATAGGCAACGCCCTGGGCATGGTTTCCGGCGGAGGCGGTTATGAGCCCCTTCGCCCTGTCCTCGTCACTCAAGGTGCTTATCTTGTAATATGCACCCCTCACCTTGTATGCACCCGTGTACTGCATGTTTTCCGGCTTAAGGTAAACCTTGTTGCCGCTTTGCGCACTGAAATACTCACTGTACACAAGGTTTGTCTGCAAGGTTACTTCCTTTACCTTTTCTGCTGCTTCCTCAAACTTCTCCAATGTCAACTTGTCCATGTCAATGTCTTCCTTTTCCCCATTTTTTAATTATCATTTAATTAATCCTGCACATCAAACAATGCTTTCACAAATGTATCAGAATCAAACTTTTGTAAATCCTCTATGCCTTCTCCTACCCCTATGTACTTTACGGGAACCCCGTATTCAGCCTGGATTGCAATGGCAATCCCGCCCTTGGCGGTGCCATCCATCTTGGTGAGTATGATTCCGGTTATGTCCGTCACATCCTTGAATTCCTTAAGCTGTGACAATGCATTCTGCCCCGTGGTTGCATCGAGCACTATGAGGTTCTCCCTGTATGCGTCAGGATACTCACGCTCAATGACACGGTCAATCTTTCGCAGCTCGTCCATCAGGTTCTTCTTGTTGTGAAGCCGTCCCGCGGTGTCGCAAAGCAAAACATCCGCATTCCTCGCCTTTGCCGCCGCAATGGAATCATATATCACCGCAGCCGGGTCCGCCCCCTCGGACTGCGCTATGATGTCACAGCCGCTTCTGTTCGCCCATTCAGCGAGCTGCTCTATCGCCGCCGCCCTGAATGTGTCCGCTGCAGCAAGAACAACCTTTTTGTCCATTGACCTGAGGTGTGATGCCAACTTCCCTGCGGAGGTGGTCTTTCCAACACCATTGACGCCAATCAGCATCACGATTGATTTCCTGTTTTCAAAATCATAGGCATTTTCGCCCAAATCCATCTTTTCCCTTATGGTGTCAATGAGAAGCTGCCTGCAGTCCTCCGTGTTCTTAACCTTGTTTTCCTTAACCTTCTGCTTTAATTCCTCAAGTATCTCCTCGGTGGCATGAACCCCCATGTCACCCATTATCATGGTTTCCTCAAGCTCGTCATAGAAATCGTCATCTATGGATGAAAAGCCGGAAAACACGGCATCAATGCCGCCGACTATCTGGTCCCTCGTCTTGGTGAGACCCTGTTTTAGCTTGTCAAACAACCCCATCTACTCACACCGCCTTTGCACTTTCATTTTCCCTGGCCTTCCTGCCATCGTCCAGCTCATCCTCTATGAGGTCAACGGAAACAAGGGTGGACACCCCCTTCTCCTGCATGGTTATTCCGTAAAGCCTGTCCGCCGCCGACATCGTTCCCCTTCTGTGGGTTATGACAATGAACTGGGTGTGTTCCGTAAGCTTGTGAAGGTAAGATGCATACCTGTCCACATTGGAATCGTCCAGCGCCGCCTCAATCTCGTCAAGAAGACAGAATGGGGACGGCTTTAAGTTCTGTATTGCAAAGAGAAGTGATATTGCAGTAAGCGCCTTTTCGCCTCCCGACAGCTGCATCATGTTCTGAAGCTTCTTTCCCGGCGGCTGTGATATGATTGTTATGCCCGCCTCAAGGATGTCCTCGCCCGGCGCAAGCTCTATTGCACCCCTGCCACCGCCGAACAGCTCCCTGAACACCTT
>CAYZYS010000021.1:0-21921 GCA_964482605.1 uncultured Bacteroides sp. | reverse complement strand
AGGAGTTTTTGTACGGACATAACCGCGGTTGTTGTCCTCCTCATCCTCAATCCACCTCTGGAGCTTCTGTATCATCTTGGTGCCCTTTGGCATGAGAAGCGGAAGTCCCTGCCCGATGACGTCAACGGTGGTGAAAAGCTCCATCTCACGGCCAAGCTTGTTGTGGTCACGCTTCTTGATGTCCTCAAGGTACACAAGGTACTCGTCAAGGTCTGCCTTCTTGGTAAATGCAGTACCATAAATCCTCGTGAGCATCTTGTTCTTCTCAGAGCCCCTCCAATAAGCGCCCGAAGATGATATGAGCTTAAATGCCTTGACAGGCTTTGTGCTCATGAGGTGAGGACCCGCACACAGGTCCACAAGCCCGCCCTGGTCATAGAAGCTAAGCTCTGCATCCTCAGGAAGGTCCTGGATAAGCTCAACCTTATACGGCTCATTCCTGTCCTGCATGAGCTTGATTGCCTCCGCCCTTGGCAGGGTGAACCTTGTTATCTCATGGCCCTCCTTGATGATTTTCTTCATCTCCTCCTCAACCTTGTCAAGGTCTTCCCTTGAGAAAGGCTCAGTCTCAAAATCATAGTAAAAGCCTGTGTCAATGGACGGTCCGATTGCAAGCTTCGCATCAGGACGCACCCTTTTTACAGCCTCAGCCAGGATATGTGAGGTTGTGTGGCGGTATGCCGCCTTCCCCGCCTCGTCATTAAAGGTGAGCACAGCAAGCGTACAATCCCTGTCAACCACGGTTCGCAGGTCAACCACCTTGCCGTCAACCTCCCCGGCACATGCCATGCGTGCCAGTCCCTCGCTAATGTCTGATGCAATGTCAATCACGGACATTGCGCTGTCATACTCCTTCACGGAGCCATCCTTCAAAGTAATCCTCATGATGCTGTTCCTTTCTAATTGATACACAGTGCGGTAATTATGCTTTTTTACTTCCCCGGATACTTAATCACCGCATCCACGTCATATCCGGCAAGCTTTTTCCTGCCCTCAAGCCCCTCAAGCTCCATGAGGAAGGCAATTTTCACGACCTTGCCCCCAAGCTCCTCAATAAGCTGTATTATGGCTTCCGTGGTTCCTCCGGTGGCAATGAGGTCATCCACGATGACAACCTTCTGGCCAGGCTTGATGGCATCCTTGTGAATCTCTATGGTTGCCGTGCCGTACTCAAGTGCGTATTCCCTTGATATTGTCTCGCACGGCAGCTTCCCCTTCTTGCGTACCGGCACAAATGCCTTATGGTTGTTGTATGCCACCGGAACCCCGAAAATAAAGCCCCTTGACTCAGGTCCCACGACAACGTCATAATCAACGCCCTCCAGAATCTTGTCGATTCCGTCAATCGCAAGCTTCAGCCCCTCAGCATCCTGAAGAACGCTTGTCACGTCCCTGAAAATGATTCCCTTCTCCGGGAAATCCGGAATGCTCCTTACGTAATCCTCTACCCTTTTCATGGTTTTTTCCTCCATATAATATGGCGTGATTCCCACGTCTTTATGTAATGTGCCTTGGCACATTCATTTCATTTTTTACACCTCGGCGTACAGCTTCTCCATGAACTGCCTTGTCGCAACCGCATTTTCAGGGACAGTATTCTCAAGCGTAACATGGACATAAGGCTTGTGTTCCTTGATTTTCTTCAACAACAGCGGATAGTTAAGCCCTCCCGTGCCTGCGGCTATGGACTTGAGCTCACCGTTCTCAACAACGTAATCCTTGGCATGCACAACGGCAATGTCAGGCCCCAGCAAATCAAATGCCGACGTTATTATCTCATCCTGCCTTTCATAATTCTCAACGGACAGCAGGTTGACAGGGTCCAGTATTATCTGGAGATTCGGGGACTTTACCGCATCAAGCACCCTCCTTGCCCTCTCAACGTTGCATACGATATGCTTGTACACAGGCTCAATCGCAAATATGACACCCATCTTTTCAGCATACTCGACAACAGGCTTCACATTTTCAATGAAAAGCTGCAATGCCTCCTCCGAGTGGTTTGCAGGCTCATACTTGTACTCCGTGTTCACGGCACCCGTCTCTGTTCCCACGACGCCGCAGCCAAGCACCGAGGCAAACCTTATGTGTGTCTCATACTGCTTTAGGATGGCGTCATGCTGTGCCTTATCAGGATTGCAAAGATTTTTATAACACCCAAGGACAGCCACGTCCACGTCATTCTTCCGGCACAGCTCCTTGATGTAGCATGCCAGCCCCGGTGTCATGGTCTCCAGCGTTGGGTTGAACTCCTTAATCGACTTATTCAGTGCAATGTGCATACAGTGAAAGCCCTGCCTGCTGATATTGGGAATCAGCTCCGCAAGGGGTGCATATGCCACATCATGTGCCCTTATTCCTATTCTCATGCTCTCTCCATTCTGCAGGCGTTTTCCGTAAATCCCCATCGCCCGTCAGTGCCATTGTGCCACCCGCTGCACATTGACCCAAGGCAAATGTTGTCTGCTCAACAAAAATACACAAACATTATATACTAAAATACATGCAAAATAAAGCAAAAAATAAGTTCCATCTAACACAAGATGGAACCCGCCATAAAAGCTGATGGGGGGAGTCGGACCCCTGACCTCTTCATTACCAATGAAGTGCTCTACCACTGAGCTACATCAGCATTTATTGCAACCGCAACATCACATACTATAATACAGCCAACTGCATTTGTCAATATGGAAATTTCAACTTCAAGGAACTTCAAAGAAAACGCCTCAGCTTCTCCTTGATTCTATGTTTTGCGTTATCCACAGACTTTTCGCTTTTTCCTATCGCATTGGCAATGTAGCCATTGTCATAGCCGTGCAGCATGAGCCCGTACACCTGAAGCTCAAGGTGGCTCAGGTTCTTGACAGCCGCCTCACGGAGGTTTTCCACCTGCTCCCTTCCAATGTACGCCATCTCCGGATTCGCCACATCATTCCCCTCGACAATGTCCATGAGCCTGGTGGAATAATCCCCCTGCTCCTCACCCTCATACACGGGCGCATCCAGCGAAAGCGACTCGTTAAGCGGTATGTTTTTCTTGCGGTTGGCGGATTTAATTGCGGTATTCATCTTCCTCTCTATGCAGGTTTCCGCAAATGTGCGGAAGGTGGCGCCCCTGGCGTCATCATATCCCTGCACCGCCCCCATGAGCCCAATCAGCCCCTCCTGTATGAGGTCATCCCTGTCTCCGCCCACAATGTACTTCACGCTTGCCTTGCGGACAATCAGCGGCATATACCTTGCAAACAGCTCATTGGAGGTTTCCTCATCACCCGCCTTGTAGCCCGATAACAATTCCTCGTCACTTAAACCACTGACATCACGCCCCATGAGTTCCATCCTTTTTCATCATTTTCCTGACCTTGCGATTCTCTGCCTCACAACCTCATATGCCAGGACACCAGCCGCCACCGACGCATTGAGCGAATCAATGTCACCCCTCATCGGAATTGACGCGGTCATGTCGCATTTTTCGCGGACTAGCCTTCCAACACCGTCACCCTCCGCGCCTATCACAAGCCCGATGGGTCCTGTCATGTTCACGTCATACATGACATCCCCGTCCATGTCAGCACACACAAACCACATGCCCTTCTCCTTCAATTCCACTATGGTCTGGGCAATGTTGGTAACCTTCGCCACAGGGGTGTAATTGATGGCACCTGCACTTGTCTTGGCAACGGTTGCGGTAAGCCCCACGGCACGGCGCTTTGGTATTACCACCCCATGCGCCCCCGCCAGGTTGGCGGTACGGATTATGGCACCCAGGTTATGAGGGTCCTCTATTCCATCCAGTATGAATATAAATGGGTCCTCACCCTTCTGCCTTGCGGCCTCCAGCATGTCCTCAACCTGCGCATACCGATAAGCAGCCGCCTTGGCTATCACGCCCTGGTGGTGTCCCGTCTGTGACATTGAATCAAGCCTTTCCTTCGTGACAAAATTCAGGATTGTGCCGCTTTTCTTGGCTTCCCTCACAATGGTCCTCACAGGGCCGTCCTGGCAGCCGTCAAGCACATACAGCTTGTCAATCGTCTTTCCTGAACGAAATGCCTCAATCACCGCATTTCGCCCCTCAATTGTAAGCTCCTCGTAAAGCGGAGCGCCATCATTTAATTGTTCTAATTCCTCTGACATTTCAATCTCCTGACCTTTTCAATCCATCCAAACCGTTAAGCCGCGTCAGTTCGTTGGCCTGCCGTCAAGCTGGGTCTTTTCAAGCCCTGTCTTCACAAGCTCCAGCACACGCCCCATGTCTCCCTTGATGTACAGGTAGCCCACCAACGCCTCAAAGCCTGTTGCCCTCCGGTAATCAGCAACCGTGGCATTCTTCGCCCTGGTGTATGACTTGGCATTCCTGCCACGCTTGTAGGCCGACAGCTCCTCCGGCGTAAGCAGCGGTTCAAGCACGCCCATCATGGCGGACTGGGACTTTGCCTTCACAAGGGAATTTGCCATGCGGTTCAGCACATCCACGTGGTTGTTGCCCTTGCTCAAAAGGTATGACCTGATAATCAGGTCATACACATCATCCCCCACATACGCAAGGGTAAGCGGTGAATAATCCATCGGATTCATTGAGGGAAGCTTAAGGCCTTCCCTAATCACGCCAAGCACGTCCGCCGCTTCAGCCCTCACATTCTCCCGTGGCATATTTTCCTGCTCCATCAGCCCCTCTTCCATCTGACACCTTCCCTTGTATCCTCAAGGACAATGCCCCTGTCGAGAAGCTCCTGCCTGATTTGGTCAGCCCTGGCAAAATCCTTGTCCTTCCTTGCCTGCTGGCGCTGCGCAATCAGGTTTTCTATGTCCCCGTCAAGAAGCTCCTCCTCCCTGACCGCCTTGATTCCAAGAATGTCACAGGTTCCCACGAGCCTCTCAAGCACTGCACTGACAAATTTCTTCGTGAGGCTTCCCACTTCAGCCTTTGACACATTTACATTGGCAAACCTCACCATGTCGAATATTGCCGTTATGGCGTCGGCTGTGTTAAAGTCATCGTCCATTGCCTCCTCGAACCTGACCTTGCACTCATCCATCTGGGACAACAGACCCTCCTCAGCAGGCGTAATGTCACCGTCCGACGCGTTCTCCAGCGCATGCCTTAAGCTTGTGGCTGCGGTAACAATCCTGTCAAGGCTGTTCTTTGCCGACTCCATGAGCTCCTCACTGAAATTCAGCGGATTCCTGTAATGGGCGCTGAGCATGAAAAACCTGAGCACCTGAAGGTCATACTTTGCAGCAATGTCCCTGACCGTGAAGAAATTCCCAAGTGACTTGCTCATCTTGACATTGTTAATCTTGAGAAATGCATTGTGCATCCAGTACTTGGAAAACTGCACGCCATTGGCTGCCTCACTCTGCGCAATCTCATTTTCATGGTGAGGGAAAATCAAATCCTCACCGCCCGCATGAATGTCTATGCTGTCGCCAAGGTACTTCTTCGCCATGACTGAGCACTCCGTGTGCCACCCCGGTCTTCCCTGGCACCACGGGGACTCCCAATACGGCTCCCCCTCCTTCTTCGGCTTCCACAGCACGAAATCCAGCGGGTCCTCCTTGTCATCGGCACCTGCCACCTTGATGTCCCTGTGCCCTGCCTCAAGGTCATCAATGTTTTTCTTGGAAAGCTTGCCATAACCCTCGAATTTCCTCGTCCTGTAATAAACAGTGCCATTCACCTCATAAGCGTAGCCCTTGTCGATGAGCGTCTGTATCAGCTCAATCATGCCAGGTATCTCCTCGGTTGCGAGCGGATGCTTGGTTGCGGGCTTCACGTTCATTCCCGCCATGTCCTTCTTGCATTCGGCAATGTATCTTGTGGAAATGGTTTCAGAGGATACCCCCTCCTCGTTGGCAGCCTTGATTATCTTGTCGTCCACATCCGTGAAATTGGACACATAATTAACCTCATAGCCCTTGTATTCCAGATATCTTCTCACCGTGTCAAAAACAATCATGGGCCTTGCATTGCCAATGTGTATCAGGTTATACACGGTTGGCCCGCACACGTACATCTTGACCTTGCCCTCCTCAAGCGGCACAAATTCTTCCTTCTTCGCAGTAAGCGTGTTATATATCTTCACCTTAATCTCCATTCCGCAGGCATATGCCAGCCCTGCAATTTAATAATCACCAATCACCCTCAGATTATGTTGTGCCGCAGCCACGGCAGCCCTGGCACCCTGCCCCGTCAGCAGCCACAAGCCCTGACTTGTCATATAGCTGTTCCACGGGGGTAATGCTTGCAACCGCCTGTGCGCTTATGCCCTCGCCTGTCCCCGTAAAGCCAAGCCCTTCCTCAGTCGTTGCCTTCACATTCACCTGGGAAATGTCAATTCCCAGCGCATCGGCGACATTGGCACGCATGGTGTCAATGTAAGGCCGCATTTTCGGCTTCTGTGCAATTATCGTCCCATCAATGTTCTCTATGATAAAATTATTCTCCGAAAGCATGTTCCCAACATGCCTTAAAAGCTCAATACTTGATGCACCCTCATACTTCGGGTCATTGTCAGGAAAATGCTTCCCTATGTCACCGAGTGCCGCCGCCCCAAGCAGCGCATCCATTATGGCATGCAGTATCACATCCGCATCCGAATGTCCAAGCAGTCCTTTTTCATAAGGTATTTCGACACCTCCCATTATGAGCTTCCTGCCCTCAACAAGACGATGCACGTCATATCCCATCCCTACCCTCATGTCAACCTCCATTATATTTTTCTTTTCCAAGCGCATTATAATACGTATCAACACGTATGTCGAGTGTTGCCCCGGCATATGCCACACAGCCTCACCCCAGCACGCGCCCCACAACAATGTCCCCCTTCCTAAGCCGCATGCCATCATCAGGCAGCAGCGACATGTCATCCCTCAGCACAAGGTAAATCTTCAGCTTGTCGGAACGCCTTACCTCCTCAATGGTACGCCCGTGGACACGCTCATCCACCAGAAGCTCAACAATCTCGGCAATGTCCAGTTTTTTGTAATCCGTGATGTCCTGTGTCCTTGTGTACTGCTCCACGAAGCCGGCGCTGATGATACCGGTCGGGATGGCAACCACGCCGACACCCAGAAAGGCAATCACCACCGCCATGCATTTTCCAAGAATTGTCACGGGGTAAATGTCACCGTACCCCACCGTCAGTATCGTTGACACCGCCCACCATATGCCGCTGAACGCATTGGCAAACACCTCCGGCTGTGCATCATGCTCCGCACTGTACATGCACAATGAACTGGCAAGCATGAGAATCACAATGATGAACACAGACGAAACAATCTGGTTCCTCTTTTCGTAAAGCACCGTGGTTATCACATTGAATGAATCATACTGCGCATTGAGCCTGAACAGGTGGAATATCCTCACAACCCTGAGCATCCTGAACACAATGAAGCCTGTCAGGAAAAACACGGGGATGATTGTGAGAAGGTCAATCACGCCGTCAAAGCTCACCAAAAACCTAAGCCTCGCACGTGTCGCACCAGCGTCAGGATACAGCAAATCCGCCGTCCACACCCTCAGCACATACTCAACACAGAAAAACAGCGTGGTGACATACTCCACCGCCCTGAAAATCGCAAGATACGCCCCAAGCTGGTCAAAGGTCTCCAGGAACATGGTTATTATGTTAAGCAAAATTATCAGCACAAGCGTAAAATCAAATGCCCTGCTGGCAATATTTGATTTATCGCCTATCTGGATTATGTCAAATATCCGTTTCTTCATACCCAAACACACCGCTTCCCCCGCGGGCTTGCCATGCACTACCCCCTTGCAAGCCCAAGGCTCCTGTACGCAAGCTCTGTCGCAACCCGTCCCCTCGGGGTCCTGTTGATGAAGCCGCTCTGCACAAGATACGGCTCATACACATCCTCCACAGTACCGGCGTCCTCACCGATTGAAGCAGCAACGGTTTCTATCCCCACTGGGCCGCCACCGAATTTCTCAATTATGGCGGCAAGTATTATCCTGTCATTGCGGTCAAGCCCGTCCTTGTCAACCTCCATCAGGGTAAGTGCATAATCAGCAACCTCCCTTGTTATCCTTCCGTCATATTTAATCTGAGCAAAATCCCTCACGCGCCTGAGAAGCCTGTTGGCAAGCCTCGGTGTGCCCCTTGAGCGCCTTGCAAGCTCCGTCGCGCCCTCACTCTCTATGTCAACCTCCAGCACCCCTGCGGAACGTATGATTATCGTCTCAAGCTCCCTTGTGGAATAAAACTCAAGGTGGCTCACTATGCCAAACCTGTCCCTAAGCGGTGCGGTAAGGAGCCCCGCCCTGGTTGTTGCCCCGACAAGCGTGAATTTGGGAAGCTCAAGCCTTATTGACCTTGCCGATGCGCCCTTGCCAATCACTATGTCTATGGCAAAATCCTCCATGGCAGGATACAGCACCTCCTCAACCTGCCTGTTCAGCCTGTGTATCTCATCCACAAAAAGGACATCCCCCTCCTGGAGGTTATTGAGGATTGCAGCCATGTCACCGGGCTTCTCTATGGCAGGTCCCGATGTCACCTTGAGGTGTGTCCCCATCTCATTGGCTATTATGCCCGCAAGGGTGGTCTTTCCAAGCCCCGGCGGCCCATAAAACAGCACATGGTCCAGCACATCCCCCCTGCCCTTGGCGGCATCCATGTATACCCTGAGGTTTTCCTTCACCTTGTTCTGCCCTATGTACTCGTCAAGCGTAAGCGGACGAAGGCTGCTTTCGTACCTTTCCTCCTCCACAAGGCTTTCAGTTGATATCATCCTTCTTTCCATCACATCACCATCTTCTTGAGTGCAGCCTTAAGAAGCTGTTCACTGTCATAAGCCTGCGCATCCTCCACGCCATTTACTGCCTTTGCCGCCTCGGTACGCCCATACCCAAGCGCCACAAGCGCCTGTATTGCATCATTTCTTGCAGCCCTTGCCTCGTCATCACCTGCCACGGCAGCATCAGCCTGGGTTGCGGCAAGCTTATGTTCAAATGCATCCTCAAGGCGCACCTTGTCCTTAAGCTCCAGTATCACCTTCTGCGCGGTCTTCATTCCAATCCCCGGCGCAGCCTGTATTGCCTTCACATCATCCGCCATGACGGCAAACCTCAAATCATCAGGCGAAAGCACCGAAAGAATCCCCAGCGCCCCCTTCGGTCCCACGCCATTCACCGTAATCAAGAGCCTGAACACATTCAGGTCATCACGGGTCAGAAAGCCGTACAGCTCCATGGCGTCCTCCTTCACGTTAAGGTACGTGTACACCTTGACCTGTGAGCCCGGTGCAGGCAGCCTGTCCAGCACGGAGGAGGGCACGCCAATGTTCATTCCGATTCCGCCCGCAGTCTCCACCACAATGGTGGTATCAAATATTTCCGTCAGTTCACCCCTGACATATGAAATCATTGCCCTTCGCCTCCTTATGAATGTTAAGCATCATCAACCTTGCACCTGCCCTGACAGGTAATTGATGAACTGCTGCGCAGTCCTTCCTGATATTCCGCCGTGGCTCAGCTCCCATGCATTTGCCTGTGCCCTGAGCTCCTCATCCGTGAGGGTAAGTCCTGCCTTTCTTGCAAGCCCGATGACAATCCCGAAATACTCCTTCTGTGACGGCTTGGAATAATTGATTGTCACGCCAAACCTGTTGACCAGTGAAAGCTTCTCCTCCATCGTGTCAGACCTGTGCATTCCATTGTCCATCTCCACGTCATCCCTGTCATTCCAGGTTTCCTTGATGAGGTGTCGCCTGTTGGAGGTGGCATATATCAGGATATTGTCAGGCTTCGTCTCCACGCCGCCCTCTATCACTGCCTTAAGGAATTTGTACTCTATCTCAAACTCCTCAAATGACAAATCATCCATGTATATGATGAACCTGTAATTGCGGTTCTTGATTGCCGCAATCACGGCTGACAAATCCTTGAACTGGTGCTTGTATATCTCAATCATGCGAAGCCCGCGGTCATAGTATTCATTTACAATTGCCTTTATGCTGGTGGACTTGCCCGTTCCGCTGTCGCCAAAAAGAAGGACATTGTTCGCCTTCCTGCCGCTGACAAAGCTCTCCGTGTTGTCCACAAGCTTCTTCTTCTGGATTTCATAACCAATCAAATCATCAAGCATGACCTTGTCCATATTATTAATTGGAAGAAACTCCAACGCGCCATCCCTGTCGGCAATGCGGAACGCCTTATTAAGCCCGAACATCCCCACGCCGTAATCCTTGTAAAATCCAGTCACTGCCTCAAAAAACTGCCCAACCTCCTGCGCAGCCTCAAGCCTTTCACTCAATGCCTGCACCTTCTCGCTGACATTCTTGTTATACATCAGCTCCTTCTTTTGAATCGCCTTGTAATCGCACAGCCTCGAAAAACAGTCAATCCCAAGTGTCTTCTCAATACCTGAGAAATCATAATTAAACAGATTCATGAAAACCTGAAAGTCATTCTTCGCAAATGCATTGACGCTGCCATCATTTGCCCCAACCTTCTCACAGGTTATGCTGAATGGATTCTCATTGGTTATCAGAAGAAATGTGAGGTAATTATGCCACAGATTCTTGTCAAAGCCATAGTCCGTCGCCACCTCAAGAAGCCTTTTCACCTGCGTGTACACCTGCCTTGTAAGCTCCGCCTGTGACGTGTCGCCCGCCTCAAGACGGCGAAAAATCTCGCCCAGGTTGTACAATATTCCATCCCTGTCCAAATCCCCATATATTATGAGCTTTGCAATTTCCTTATGCATGACGTACCTCTCCCATCCATTCATGATTATGGCATGTGCCGCCAATTCGTCCTGATTTTCACACACATACTCTCATATCATATAACAAATACGCATAAACTTCAACAAGTCACTTAAGGGTTAATCATTTTACATGCTTTTTGCCACAAACATTGTACTAAAATTAGAACTTTATTTCCCAGTACTTTAGTGCTAATATTGTTGGGATGTGACAAAGGACAAGAGGGGAAACAAGGAAAGGAGATTAGAAAGACAATGAATTTCATCAATGGTTTTAACTTATTTGTCTTTGCGGTTTTGACCCTTCTCTACTTCTATCAGATGATATATGTTATCGTCGCATTGGTCGGGGAGAAGAAAAAAGAACATTTTAATGAGGAGGCGAAAAAGTTTCACCGGTATGCATTCGTTGTTGCAGCAAGAAATGAAAGTGCTGTGATAGGCAATTTGATTAAGAGCATTCGCCGTCAAAATTATCCTGCCGGGCTGATTGACGTAATCGTCATCGCCGACAACTGTACTGACAACACTGCAGAGATAGCCCGCAGCAACGGGGCAATCGTATTTGAGCGCTTCAACCATGTGCTTGTCGGCAAGGGATATGCCCTGGATTACTGCTTTAACCGCATTGAGAACGAGATGGGCGGTGTGGAAAGCTATGACGGATATTTCATATTTGATGCGGATAACATCATTGACCGCAACTATGTCAGGGAAATGAACAAGGTGTTTGACAAGGGCTACCGCGTAATCACCAGCTACCGCAATTCCAAGAATTATGATTCAAACTGGATTTCAGCAGGCTATGCGCTTTGGTTCCTGCGTGAGGCGAAGTTCCTCAACAACCCAAGGATGATGATGAACACCAACTGTGCGGTTTCAGGAACAGGCTTCCTCATGAGCAGCGCAATTGTCAAGGCAAATGGCGGCTGGAAGTACCACCTTCTCACCGAGGACATTGAATTTTCAATTGTAAGCGCCATCAAGGGTGAGCGAATCGGCTACTGCGAGAAGGCAATCCTGTATGATGAGCAGCCAACGAGCTTCAAGCAGTCCTGGAATCAGCGTCTGCGCTGGTCAAAGGGCTTCTACCAGGTGACCTTCAAGTATGCAGGACAGCTTCTTTCAACCATGTTCAAGAAGAGGGAGCGTTTCACCTCCTGCTATGACATGCTCATGACCATTGCACCAGCAACACTGCTCACAATCGTGTGCTGCCTGGTCAACATAACCGGAATCGTTGCCTGCATAATTGACCCGTCAATAGCGTCAACACTGCTTCCGGTTGCTGCAAAGTCACTGCTGTTCACATTTGTGAACATGTACACCATGCTGTTTGTGGTTGGGCTTTTGACAATAATAACCGAGTCAAGCCAAATTCGCTGTGGCAACATGAAAAAGATACTTTACCTTTTCATGTTCCCGATATACATATTCACCTACATTCCGATAGCGATTGTTGCCCTCTTCAAAAAGGTTGAGTGGAAGCCAATCGCACACAATTGCGTGATGAGCGTTGAGGATGTACAGGCTTCACGGGTACAGGCAAAGTAAATCATAATCATAAAGTAAATAAATTTAAGGGCGGAAACTTCATGACAAGCTTCCGCCCTTATTTTCATATATATGCGGGCATTGCCCTTAACGCCCATTGAAAAACTGCGCAAGCCTGTTGCAGCCATCCACGACATTCGCCCTTGTGGTTGCCACGTTCAGCCTCACAAAACGGCATCCGTCACCGCCATATTCCGCCCCCTCTGAAAGATAGAGCCCCATGGTGCTTCTCAGGCTTCTTGCAAGCTTAACCGAATCATCGGCATACCTGCCACAGTCAATCCACAAAAGATAGGTGGCATCCAATGATGACACCCTTAGGGAAGGAATCTCCCTCGCCAGAAAATCAGCCACATACTCCTTGTTCCCCTGAATGTAAGCCCTTAGCTGGTCAAGCCACTCCCCTCCCTCGTTGAATGCGGCAATGGTGGCATCAACCGCCAGTGCATTGGGCTCAGCCACCTCGTCAGTGTTTAGCTGCCGCCACACCTTATGTCTTAGGTTGCGGTTTGGAACCATGACAGCCGCAGTCTGAAGCCCCGCAATGTTAAATGCCTTGGTAGGGGCAATGCAGGTAACGCTGTTGTTGCGGCAGTTGTCCGACACAGAGGCAAACGGCACATAGTCAAGTCCCGGCGCAGTGAGGTCACAGTGAATCTCATCCGATATCACCACCACATCATGCCTTGCGCACAAATCCCCTATTGTCGCAAGCTCCTCCCTTGACCATATCCTTCCAACAGGATTGTGCGGGTTGCACAATATCATCAGCGTTGTCTGCGGATTGGCAAGGCACTCCTCAAGCCTGCCATAATCTATCGAATGGCGCTGTCCCAACGGCTTGTCCGCATCATATTCCAGCGGACATTCAAGGACATTCCTGCCATTGTTCACAATTGAGTTAAAGAAAATGTTGTAGACCGGGGTCTGTATCAGCACATTTTCACCGGGGGTGGTAAGCTTCCTCACGGCACTGGATATCGCAGGGACAACCCCCGTGGCAAACACCAGCCACTCAGGGCGGATTGCAAAGCCATGCCTGTTCTTCCACCAATTGGCATATGCCTCATTCCATTCATCAGGGATTATGGAATAGCCAAACACCCCATGTTCCACCCTCCTCGCAAGGGCTTCCCTGACAGGCGGTGCGGTGGTGAAATCCATGTCCGCAACCCACATGGGCAGCTCGCCCTCCTTCACATCCCATTTAAGTGAATTGGTATTACGGCGGTCAACCGCCGCATCAAAATCATACGTCACGTATCAATGCCTCCTTTCGCATCTTAACCACACACCGCACAATGTACAGCATGCCCCTGACGCAAAGCTCCGCCGCCATTGCCATCCACACGCCCCGAAGGCCGTAATCCCCCGCAAGAAGCATGGACAACGGAATCCTTACGCCCCACAAGCTCACAAGGTTCAGAATGCTTGGAACAAACGTGTCCCCTGCCCCGCGAAGCACTCCGGTTGCCACGATTGAAGCCCCGTAAAGCGGCTCCGCATACGCCTCTATCCTCAACACGGCCACACCAAGCTCCCGCACCCTTTCATCAGGTGTAAGAAGCGACATCATCCACGGTGCAAGCACATACATCAATACACCCGTCAACGCCATCAGCAGCATTCCCAGCACAAGCGTTATCTTCCCAAATGACCAGGCAAGCCTGCCGCGCCCTGCGCCTATGCTCTGCCCGACAAGCGTCGTCGCCGCCTCTGATATCCCGTACGCAGGCATGTAGCAAAGGCTCTCCGCCGTCACGGCAAATGAATTGGCAGCGATTGACACAATACCAAGCGGAGCCACAATCCTGGTCGTTGCAATCATTGCACCGCACACGACAAGCCTTTCAAAGGCTATGGGGATTGCAAGCTTCCCTGCCTTCACAACATAGCATGCCGTAAAGGGATGTCTTTCACCCCTGACATATCCAAGCAGCGGTGTCCTAAACCACAGGAAATAATTCATGAAAAGCATTATCACGGCCTCGGCAAGTGCCGTACCAAGCGCAGCGCCGACAACCCCAAGCCCCGCACCGCATATGTGTACCCCGCCAACAAGCGGTAGCACAATGTGCAAGTCATCAAATATCAAAAACGCATTGAACACAACGTCCAGCACGCACATTAACGAATTAAGGATTCCCGGCACCTTAAGATTGCCGCTTACGGAAAGCATGCCCCCCGCAAGGCTGTTAAGCGCCGCCGCAATGAGGGAGCACACGTACACCAGAAAATACCCTGATGCCTCACCCCGTATCGCCTCACTGCCACCGAGCCACAATGGAAGCCCGCCACTGATGGCAATTCCAATTGCCGTGAGAATTATTGATGCCAGGGGAACAACGTAAAAGGCATTGCGCATGACCGTCCTTGCGTCCTTCATCCTGCTCGCACCGACAAGCTGCGCAACCTGTATTGTAAAGCCCGACGTTGCAAACGTACACAGGCTCCCGAAAAGCCACGTGGTGGTCGCAACAAGCCCGATTGCCGCAGAGCTGTCCGCCCCAAGCCGTCCCACCATGGAGGCATCAATGTACTGCATCACCACGGAAGTCACCTGCGCCATTATTGCAGGTGCGCCAAGCCTGCACACAAGGGAAAACCTCTCCCCTGATGACAGGCTTTCATGATTTCTAACCCTTGCCAACAAATCTGCCATATAAATATCACTGCTCCCTGCAGATTATTGTGGTAAGCTCAGGATTCACCTTGTCCTTCTCCACAATCAGCTCCTTAATCGCCTCCGCACGTATTGTTCCGCCTGATGGATTAAGCACGCTGTCAATGGTATTGGTGATGTCAACGTCAACCTTGGAATACTCAAAGGCAAGCGTTGTGTTGACCAGCTTGCAGTTTTTCATCACAAGATTGTCAATGTAGCACATGCCCTGAAGGCTTTCAACGGTGCAGTTCACCAGTGTCAGGTTCCTTGCGTTCCACCCAAGGTACTCACCGCATATATACGAATCATATACCGTGACATTTTCCGAATTCCAGAAGGCATCCTTGGAAAGCAGCGTGGAATCGTGCAGCTGCACATTCCTGCAGCCGTCAAAGGAATAATTGCCGTCCAGCTTCAGTCCCCTTGCGTTAATGTTGTCAGTATTCATCGCAAAATAATGCCCCTTTGCAAATACATCCTCAAGCAGCACGTTATTGCAATTCCAAAGCGTCTCCTCCGCATTGGACATTGTGACACCTTTAAGTGTCACACCATCACAGCGCCTGAAGTTCTTCGGTGCCTCGATAATTGCATTCTCAACGCTGATGTTGTTGGTGTACCACACGCCTGCCCTTGCCATTTCAAACCAGTTGCAGCCAACCGCCTTGATGTCACGGCAGTACCACAGCGGGTACTTCCAGCGGAACATTGAACCGTACAGGTTAATGCTTCGGCTTTCCTTCAGCGGCGATTCCCCATCATCAAAGATCGAATCATATATGTCCAGCCCCTCTGACTTAAAAAGTGCCCTCTCCCCCGTGAAAAACCCCTGTCTTAACACATCCCTTTCACCTGCGTTGTCCATGAAAACCTCTCCATTCTAAATAAATATTGCCTCTTTCATCATTGGTCGCCGATTCCCACCGGCATCCTGCCCCGCATCATTCAAGCTGGGTAAACGTATTATAATGGTCATCCGTGTAAAATATCAAACCATCATTTGAAAAAACAATCCTCTTGGAACCCCGTGATGAAGCCCCGAGGGTGTCTATGTCACATTCCGTGTACGTCCTGCCGTCCTTCTTCGGCAACAGGCCCTCATAATTGCCAAACCTGTCACCGCCAATGGACTTGCCAGGCGCATACTTCTCCAGCGAGCCCCCTGACCATCCGAGCTCCTGCGCCTTCTCCTTGGTTATGTAATTGGAGGGAAGCTTGCCGTACTCTTTAATATATGCAGCAACCTCCTCCTTGGATGTATATGTCCCATCCCTGTCAATTGAGCCAGCCTGCCCGGATGACACGGATGAAGCCTGTACCACACCTTCCTGATATTGTTCGGATGACACGGATGAAGCCTGTACCGCACCCTCCTGGTATTGTTCGGGTGACATGGATGAAGCCTGTACCGCACCTTCCTGGTATCCCCCGGCGGGCGATGACGCAGGCTCCCCGCCGCCACAGGCGGCAAGGCACATGGCAAGCGCAACACAGGCCAACAATTGAATAAATGCCTTTAACTTGGATGATAATTTCATAATGCTCTCATTTCCTTCTCTTAATCGTTAATGTACTCCAGGTAATCCTCTTCACTTGCAAACAACACGTACCTTCCTTCAACAAGTCCCATGTAGCCGCTTTCAACACAATATCCCTTCATGATGACACCTCCTGTATGAACATCCGCCAACTGCTTCCTAAACCTCATACAGGTATTATCCCAGATATTGTGTCCAATAAACTCCCCTTATATAATTTTCTTGATTTTTTCCATGAGCTGGAGGTAATTGTCCACAAGCAGGTCATGTCCCACGGTTATTGCCTCCCAGTCATTGTCCCTTGCGTAGTCCTCCATGCGCTTTGCCTCATTGAAAAGCTCCATCGCACCTATGGTCTTTGAGGTGCTTTTCAGTGCATGCACTGTAATCCTGTAATTCTCAACATCCTTTTGCTGGTAATAATAATTCAGCTTGTCCATGACGTCGCTATGGGCATACTCCGTCACAACCTTCTGGAAAAGTTCCTCACTGTCACCGCAAAACTGCAGCGCCGTCTTTGTGTTGAGGAAATCCGCCTTCTGTACAAATGTTTTCTCCTTAATTGGCGCTTCCGCAGCCTTCACTGAACCTGCCGCACCATTTCCCGTGGTAAATATCTTGGACGCCGGAAGGTATTTCCTCACCGCAGCCTCAAGGTCAACGCCCCTGACAGGCTTTGAAAGGTATGACGCAAAGCCCTCCTCAAGGTATTTTTCCCTTGCCCCCATCACCGCATTTGCCGTAAGGGCAATCACAGGCGTTGTGCGGTTCTTGTTGGTCATCATGCGGTTCATCTCATGCAGCGTCTCAATGCCGTCAAGCTCAGGCATCATGTGGTCCATGAATATGATGTCATACTTCTTGTCCTGAATCATCTGCAGGCACTGCATTCCGCTTGTCGCCATGTCAACCTGCACCCTCGTCTGCTTGAGGAGCGCCTTGAACACGTCAAGGTTCATCTGCACGTCATCAACCACAAGCACAAGGGCATCAGGCGCCTGAAAGCTCTCCTCGTATTTGCTCTCGTACATCTTGGTGGTATGGTTCTCCATGAAATCACCTGTCGGGCGTTCATCCACAATCCCCTGCGGAAGCTCCACAATGAACTCCGAGCCCCTCCCATACTCGCTCTCCACCGTGATTGTGCCGTCCATCATTTCAACCAAATGTTTTGTTATGGTAAGCCCAAGCCCGGTGCCCTCAATGCTCCTGTTCTTCTTCTCGTCAAGCCTCTTAAATGAGGTAAATAACTGCTTCTGGTTCTCCTCCGATATTCCCATCCCGGTATCCTTCACGGAAAACCTGAGCACCATCTGCCCATCAGCCTTCCACTCCCACCCCGCCTTCAGGGTCACGCTCCCCCTTGCGGTGTACTTTACCGCATTGGTCAGAAGATTAGACAATATCTGCCTCACCCTCACCTCATCACCATATATTCTTGACGGAATCATCGGGTCATTGATGACCCTCAGCTCAAGCTTCTTCTCATTCGCCCTCGTTGAAATCATGTTGTAGCAGTCATTCATGACGGAGTAAAACTCATACTCCACCGGAACAAGCTCCATCTTCCCCGATTCTATCTTGGAGAAATCCAGCACATCATTGATGAGGGAAAGCAAGGTCTGCCCTGAGCTTTGGATGTTGGCGGCATACTGTATGACATCCCTCTCCTTGGACTCCCTCAGAATCATTTCGTCCATTCCAAGCACCGCATTAATCGGGGTCCTTATCTCATGTGACATGTTGGCAAGGAAATCACTCTTCGCCTGATTTGCCTTCCTAAGCTGGCGCATGGTCTCCTGAAGCTCGCTCTCATGCTCCTCAAGCTCCTTCTTCTGCTTCTCGTACACAAATGCCTGGAACTTTAATATCATTCCAAACACACACGTCACGATGATGATTGACTGTACCTTGTCAAGTCCGTTGGCAAGCCCCGATGGAAGCTGCTTTACAAGCCCTGGATACAGGCTTTCGGCAATAATGCATATCGCCACGACAATTATGTTGGCGACATACATCACGACGCCTAAATTCCCCTCTAGCAAAAGCAGTGAAAAAATCAATCCCAGCATGAGCCATATCGGCATACCGCTTGACATTCCGCCATCCACGAAATACAGCACGGGAAACAGCACGAAATTGGCAATCACGTCAACCAATATCGCCGCCAGCTTGATTTTCTTGAATCTTTCCGCAATGACCAGCCCGGACAGCGCAGTAAGGGTAAGCAATGCAACAAACACCGTACCCAGCCCCTCATATCCAAGCACAATTGAAACGACAAGGGAGACAAAGCCCCCCGCACTGGCTGACAGAAGCACCAGCTTCAGCAGCTTGTGGTGTATGTCGTCATCCCCATCCACAAGATTGTGCATATACTTCATTATGTGATTTTTAAGTGCATTCATACAATATCCATCCCGTCACCATTTATAATCATGCCCGCCAGCAACCCCCAAGCTGCACGTTCACGTCAAGCACCAAGCCGGAGCGCCCAAGCCACAACAGGCAATAAGCCGCCACCGGAGACATCCTTGGTAAAACCTCAATCATTTCCCTGTCATAGGCCTTGGTGGTTTCATACTGGTTACGGCTGCCATCAACCCCCGCCACATAAATCGTCCCCCCGAACGCCCCAACCTCATTGGCAAATTCACAAAAACTCTCCCCAACGTACATCGTGCCTGAATGGTAGGTTTCCATGAGCACACACATTTCCCTGTCAATGCGCGGGTAATTCATCTGCGGATAACACCTGACCCTCACAATGTCACGGGCACCCTGTTCAAGCGCCTTCTGCGACAGCCCGCCAACCCTCGCCCTGATTACGTCCCTGCCGTCATCCGTCACCTCAAAGCTTCCGTCAAAATACCTTGCATGGCAGCAATCATCAATTGAATGTACGCTGTCAGTGTACGCCTCCTGGGCAAGAAGCTGCTGCCCCCTGTGGAGCTTGACATGGCATGCGCCCCTGTCACGATAGCTTACGAACACGCCCCTTCCCACCGACTGACATATGAAATCAACGGCAGCGTGGAAATTACAAAGCCCATTGGCACGTTCATCCTCAAGCGGGTAATCGCTTGATACCAGGAGTACGGGCACATCACATTCCCCCAGCACCAAATCAAGAAATGCCGCCGAATACGCAAGGGTGTCCGTCCCATGGGTGACTATCACCCCGTCAACGCCACGCCCAAGCATCCCTGAAACAGCCTGCGCCAAAAGCACAAGCTCCCCCGCAGACAGCCTCTCACTTAAGATGGAGTACGGCTCCTGCGTGATGAACTCCACAGCATGACCTGACAATGCATTCCCGTAAAGCCTGCCATACATCTGCAAAAGCCTTCTTGGTGCAGCACTGTCACCCGCAACAAAGCCATCTGTACCCACGGTGCTTCCTATGGTCCCGCCGGTAAATACAATCCCAATTTTCTTAACCATGCAAATTCTCCCTAAACCGTCAATAATTGTACCATATTCATGATGATTTTGCACCATCATTATTAAATGCGGCATTGACACGGGACAATTCATTTGCTATATTATCCATAAGTTGACATATCAACATTCGCCTAACGGATGCGGGTATGTGACAATGTTCGATGATATGTAAACAGTACCAATGATACCCCCTTAAACGGGGAGGTGAAAGACAGCTACCATGACTGACAACTTTGAACGTCTTACCCTGGGTACAGCGCAGATAGTCAAATGCATACAAAGGATTAAAAAGCACGATATGTACACACTCGGGCTTAAGGGAACACATGTAATGTGCCTCTACTATCTTTCGGTTTATCCCGATGGTCTTACCGCCACTGAGCTTTGCCAGCACTGCCGTGAGGACAAGGCGGGCATTTCCAGGATTCTGTCGGAGCTTGAACAAAACGGCTACATCACTTACCTTCCCGGTAATGATGCGAACGTTGGACAGGCTGCCGCCAACACCACAAGAAAAAACACAACTTCAACCAGCCAAAAGACGCCAAAACCAAGAAACAAGCGACGTTACAGGGCTGTTGCCGTCCTGACCGAAAAGGGACGTGACAACGCCGATGAGGTCAACAGGCTCATCAGAACCGCAACCACAATGGGCGGTGCAGGTGTCACTGACGAGGAGCGCAAGGTTTTTTACAGCGTCCTTTTCCGCATAGCAGGAAACCTGGAGAAAATATGTGAGGAGCTTGACTGACACAGTATGTTTTTTGCATCAATGTTGACTAATCAACTTTATCATCACCCTAAGAAAGGAAACATGCCATGAAAATTTCAAGGAAAATCCAATGCAGGACTTACCAGACAGGCCTAAAGCTCGCACTGCCGTTCCTGCCCTACCGCAAGCCAATGGTTGAGGAAAGCGTGAGGAACATCCCGTTGATTATCAATGCCTCCGGCTGCTGCCACTGTCTGATTGTGACGGACATCGGCATAAGGAAGCTCGGACTGCTTGAGCAGCTCGAAGCCGCCCTTCAGGCAGCGGCAATGCCATACACCATATATGACAAGACCTTGCCAAATCCCACCTCGGACAACATTGAGGAGGCGTTGGTCATTTACAACAGTGAAGGCTGCGACTGCCTGATAGGCTTTGGAGGGGGCTCAAGCATGGACTGCGCCAAGGGCATCGGTGCCAGGCTTGCCAAGCCTGATAAATCCCTCCGCCAGATGAAGGGCGTGCAGAAGGTTGGGAAAAAGCTCCCTCTCCTGATTGCCATACCAACAACGGCAGGCTCGGGAAGTGAGTCCACCATTGCCGCGGTCATCACCGATTCCTCCACCCTCCACAAATACGCCATCAACGATTTCTCGCTGATACCGCAGGTTGCCGTTCTTGACCCAAGCCTGACGCTTAGCCTTCCGCCAATGCTCACGGCAACGACAGGGCTTGACGCACTTACACATGCCATCGAGGCATACATTGGAAGGTCAACCACGTACGGGACAAGAAAGGACGCAAAAGCCGCCATAAGGCTCATCTTCGCAAACCTCACAACGGCGTATGATGACGGCTCCAACCTTGAGGCAAGGGGCAACATGCTGCGTGCCGCCTTCTATGCAGGCTGTGCATTTACCAAATCCTACGTGGGTTACGTCCACGCCATTGCGCACTCCCTCGGCGGTGAATACAACATCCCACACGGACTTGCCAATGCGGTGCTCCTTCCCATGGTGCTTGAGGCATACGGTTCTGCAATCCATGGAAAATTAAAGGACCTTGCAATCGCCATTGGGCTTGCGGATAAAAGCACGCCAGCAAGCCAGGCGGCGTCGATGTTCATTGGGGAAATAAGAAAGCTTGAAAAACACTGCGGAATCGGCAACACCCTGCCGGGAATACACAGCGAGGACATCCCAAGGCTTGCCCGCTACGCTGACGAGGAGGCAAATCCTTTATATCCGGTTCCGGTTTTGATGGATTCCTACGAACTCGAAA
>CAYZYS010000020.1:0-21997 GCA_964482605.1 uncultured Bacteroides sp. | reverse complement strand
TGGCATTTTTGCCAAATCCGTTTTTTCACGAATATTCCACTGTTGTTTTCATATATATAGATAATTGATGTATGGTTGCGGCGTGCTGCATGGGAATTGGGAAGAATATGTCATTGACGGAGAAGCTGCATATTTCTGGGGATGTGCTTGAGGGTGATGCGATAGTCACGATGATAGGCAGTGGTCAGGTTCATGTTGAGAATATCAAGTCCATAATGGAATATGAGGAATCACTGGTAAGGCTGAGGCTGAAAAAGGGCGTGCTGGACATAGAGGGGTGCGGGCTTGTGGTGGATTATTATGATGATTCCTCAATCCATGTGAGGGGGCGCGTCTCCTGCGCCAGGATTGTGGGCTGACGGGGTGGCGGATGATTGGTAATGTTGTGACGGTCAGGGCTTGCGGGGACTGGCAAAGGCTTTTGAACCTTTGCAAAAACAAGGGCATTGAGCTATGGGATGTTGAGAGGGCTGGGGATGGATGCACGTTTTGCATGAGGGCGGCACATTTTCCCATGCTGGTGGAGCTTTGCAGGAAATGCAGTGCAAGGGTGGCAATCATCCGGAGGCGCGGGCTGGGCTTTTGGCTTGTGCGGCACGGAATCAATTATTCATTTCTCCTTGGCTTTGTCCTTGCCATAACAATTGTTGAGACGCTTTCGCTGTATGTATGGGATGTTTCCGTTGAGGGCAACAGCCTGTACACGCAGGACATGATGAGGGATTACCTTGCAGGGATGGGCGTGGGGGCAGGCACAAGGATGTCCGGCGTGGACTGTGATTCGCTTGAGAAGCAGATTAGAAATGATTTTCCTGAGATAACCTGGGTGTCCGTGGAGAAAAGCGGAACCTGCATTGTCGTCCATGTCAAGGAAAATGACGGGGATGAACAGGGGACGGTGTCGGATGTGCCTGTGGACATTGTTGCGGCTTCGGACGGCGTGGTTGAATGGATTGTCACAAGGCAGGGGCAGCCGATGGTTGGGCAGGGGAGTGTTGTGAAGGCGGGGGATGTGCTTGTCAGCGGTGAGCTGGAGCTGTGCGATGACTATGGAAATGTCACAGGCTACGCATATGTTGCGGCTGATGCCGACGTACGGCTTAAGACCGTGACGTGGTATGAGGATTCGATCGATGCCGGGTATACATGTAAGGTATATACAGATAAGCAGACCAGGATTAATGAAATACATTTTTTTAGTAAAAAAATCAGACTTGGAGGCGGGGAACATGACAATGCGGATGTAGTAACAGAGCATGTGCAGGTCAGCTTCATGGGCGGAATCAGGCTGCCCGTGAGCATTGACAGGATTGTCATATGTGGGTATGAGCTTCAGGAGCAGTCATATTCCGCTGAGGAGCTTGAATGCATGCTGAAGGACAATCATGAAAAATATATTAAGAAAATGCAAGAAAAGGGTATTCAAATAGTATCAGATAGTGTTACAATGGACATAAGTGATGCCAGGGGCGTGATGTCCGGTGAGCTTCAGGTTCTGACACCTGAGGTTTTGCATCGTGAAACGTCTGTCCGCAGTGCCGGAGAAGCTGCGGATGGGGATTAAAGAGGATGTTTTATGGGAGTGACTGAAAGGCAGGTTGACATTCCATCCGAGCACTGCATTAATGTGTTCGGGAAGTTTGACGAATATGCCAAGAAGATTGAGAAGGCGCTTCATGTGACCATTGTGGCAAGGGAGTCACAGGTCAAGGTCATAGGTGAGGGCGGCTGCGTAAGGCGTGCGGAAGGGGTTTTGCATTCACTTCTTGAGCTGTCCAGGAGCAATGGCTATGTCAATGAACAGAATGTGGATTATGCAATTGCCATGTCCATGGAGGAGAAGGAGGGGGCAGTCCTTGAGCTTGACCAGGACATAATATGCAGGACGGTTGCGGGAAAGCCCATAAAGCCGAAGACACTTGGACAGAAGAATTACATTGGCTTAATCAGGGACAGGATGATTGTGTTCGGGCTTGGTCCCGCAGGGACGGGCAAGACATACCTGGCAATGGCGATGGCAATCACCGCCTTCAAGAATGACGAGGTTGGAAGGATAATACTCACCAGGCCTGCAATTGAGGCGGGGGAGAAGCTTGGCTTCCTTCCGGGGGATTTGCAAAGCAAGGTGGACCCGTACCTTCGTCCGCTGTATGATGCACTCTACCAGATAATGGGCGCTGATTCCTTTAATGCCAACATGGAAAAGGGGCTTATAGAGGTGGCTCCCCTTGCGTATATGCGGGGGCGGACGCTTGACAACGCCTACATCATACTTGATGAGGCGCAGAATACGACCCCGGCACAGATGAAAATGTTCCTCACGCGCATCGGCTTTGGTTCAAAGGTCATAATAACAGGGGACCTCACACAGAAGGATTTGCCGAGGGATGCCGTGTCAGGACTTGACGTGGCGCTGAAGGTGCTGTCAGGGGTTGAGGAGATTGGAATTGCAAGGCTGGACAACCGTGATGTTGTGAGACATCCGCTGGTACAGAAGATAGTGAAGGCATATGAGGCATACGAGGAGAAGGAAGCGAGGAGACAGTCAGGGAGGGGGAAGAAAAGCGATGACGGTGGACATACAGTACGAGACAGACGTAAGACCTGAGCCTGAACCTGAGCTTGATGACACAATCAGGAGGGTTGTGGCGGAAGCTGCTGATTACGTGGATTGCCCGTATGAGGTGCAGGTCAACGTGGTGCTGACCGACAATGCATCAATACATGAGGTCAACCGTGAATACAGGGCCGTGGATGCGCCAACCGATGTGCTTTCATTTCCCGTGGTGGCATATGGTGAGCCGGGGGACTTTTCGGTGCTTGAGAATGCGGGTATGGAGGATTGCTTCGAGCCTGACACGGGTGAGCTTATGCTTGGTGACATCATGATTTCACTGGAAAAGGTGGTGAGCCAGGCGGCGGAGTATGGACATGCCACCCGGAGGGAGCTTGCATTTCTTGTGGCACACAGCATGCTGCACCTGTTCGGTTATGACCACATGGAGCCGGAGGAGGCTGCGGTCATGGAGGAAAAGCAGGAAGAGATACTACAGAGGCTTGGAATTACAAGATAAACAATAATTGCATGTAAAAGGAGACATTTTATGATTAAAAGAGGTTATGCCAAGAGAGTGGCTGCACTTTCACTTACGGTTGTTTTGGCATTGGGAAGCATTGCGGGCTGCGGAAGCAAGAATGCGAGCGTGACCACAACCCCTGTGGGCGGACAGGCTGAGACGGTGTCAGCGGCTGTTGCCGATGCTGCCACTGAGGCGGCTACCGCAAAGACTGATGATTCACACCCTAATGAGGCAAGGAGCTTCCTTACCGGAAAGTGGGTTGACAAGGAGACTGCCAACAACAAGCCTGTTGCCGTCATGTACAGCAACATACAGGATGCGATACCACAGTCATCCATCAGCTATGCGGACATTGTGTTTGAGTCACTTGTTGAGGGTGGCATAACACGTCTGTGTGCTTACTTTGAGAACAAGACGGAGCTTACCAAGATTGGGCCGGTGCGCAGCTGCAGGCTTTATTACCTGTTCCTTGCCAAGGAATTTGAGGCAACCTATGTTCATTATGGTTACTCAGACCTTGCCGAGGAATACCTCAAGATGGAGAAAATGCATTCCCTTGACGGAATGGTGTACTGCGGCTTTTACAGGAGCACTGACCGCGTGGCGCCGCATAACGCTTATACCTCATGGGCCGGCATAATGGACAGCGTTGAGGCAAAGGGATACCCGACCACATATCCGGAAGGATATCGCTCGCCATTTGTGTTCAATGAGGATGATGACAATGAGATAGACCTTTCAACACAGGCAATTGCGCAGAAGTGCTCAAAGTTTTATCCGGGCTATCCTTACAACAAGCCATGGTTTGAGTACAATTCGTCGGACGGGCTGTATTACCGTTACCAGTTTGGAGCTGCACAGGTTGACAAGGAGACGGGTGAGCAGCTTGCGTTCAAGAACATCATTGTGAAATATGTCACTGGTGATTACGTTGACGGTACACCTAACTATGACAATACGGGTGCGGGCATGGGGCTTTATATAACCAATGGCTATGCTGTCCCGATATCCTGGTGGAAGCTTGAGGAGTACGGCCAGACCTATTATTATGGTGCTGACGGCAACGAGATTACAATAAACCAGGGAAAGACCTTCATCTGCTATGTTGAGGAGCAGTATGAGGGAAATGTGGAAATCGTTGAATGATTGCCATTGGCGGATGGCTGAACGGGAGGGGACATGGTTTCTGACAGGGAATTGGTGAATATGGCAAGGCAGGCGGTGAACAACGCATATGCCCCGTATTCCGGCTTTTGTGTCGGTGCTGCGGTGCTTGCCCAGGACGGGGAAGTGTACACGGGCTGTAACATTGAAAATGCCTCATATGGCGCAACCGTGTGTGCGGAGAGGGTTGCGGTGTCCAAATGCATTTCGGAAGGCGCAAGGCTCATAAGGAAGATTGCCATATGCTCCTCCGGACAGGACCAGACCTTTCCCTGCGGCATATGCAGGCAGGTGCTTTCAGAGTTCATGGAGGAGGATGGGGAGGTGTTGCTTGGCACGCCGGACGGGGATTTTTATTCCTACACAATCGGCGAGCTTTTGCCAAATTCCTTCAGCCTTGGGGTGTGATTGCGCCATTTTGTGAATGACAAATGATGATATTGCGAATAATGGGAGTGTGGCGTGTTGCCGCACTCTTATTTTTTGTGAGGAGGGATGCATGGATGAACAGGTGGAGAGTTGGCTGCCTTTCGCTGATGGGGATGCTGACGGTGTTTTTCGTAAGCTACATGGTCAGCTTTACCATAAGCGGCAGGCAGGAGGATGCGTATCTGGTGAGGGATGTGCCTCCGTCGAACCTTACCGTAGACAAGGATGGTGAGGTTCTGATTGGCAACAGGACAAGGCTCTATGTTGAGGAATATGACATGGACAGCGGGCAGGTGCTTGAGGGGGAGGAGGAGCTGCCAGTGTCGCTGCTTGGCGTGGGGCGCGAGGAGTTCCTTTTGAAGCTCTGCGATTACATGCTTGAGCCTGATGTGGGTGAGAGGGCAAGGGGGCTTCTTGCGGTTGAACTGATGGAATTCACATCCGCTTCTGTCACGGTCAGGAAGACATACAGTGAAAAGGGCGTTCCGAAAAGCTTTTGCCTTAAGGAGGAATCAGGGCTGGTGGTGATAATGCTTGAGGATGGGAAAACCCTGTATGACTGCACCGACATACCCGTCAGCGCACTACCGGAGGCCGTGCGTATCCAGTTGTCGGAAGGCATGGTAATATCGGGTGGTGATGAATTGTATGACTTCCTCGAAACATTTACAAGTTAGTCACAAAATGGTATAATGAGCGCATAAGCGACGAACGCAGGACAGATGCCAGATACGCTGAGCTTGCTTGCAAGATGAAGCGTATCTGGCATATGGGCTATGTGAGTGCAACGGACATCACGAAAACGAAAGTTTTCGTGATGACGTTCGTCGCTTGCGAATTTATGACATATAGTGCGAAGCACGTACACCGAGCAGACGCGAAGCGGATGCGAGGTGTGCACTGCGAAGAAGCGCTTATAAGTAAATAATAAATCCAGAATGGAGATTGATATGAGCACA
Source organism: uncultured Bacteroides sp. (assembly GCA_964482605.1). Lineage (GTDB taxonomy): Bacteria > Bacillota > Clostridia > Lachnospirales > Lachnospiraceae > Bacteroides_F. The sequence continues at coordinate 16,365 of CAYZYS010000020.1, read as the reverse complement.
CCGCATAATGAGGCAGGTAATGGAGACATCGCAGGGACGGTTTTGATGCCGGGCGACCCGTTGAGGGCAAAGGTGATTGCGGACACATTTCTTGAGGATGTGGTCTGCTTTAACCGGGTGAGGAACATGTTTGGCTATACCGGAACCTACAAGGGCAGCAGGGTGTCGGTAATGGGAAGCGGCATGGGCATGCCGTCCATTGCCATTTACAGTCATGAGCTTTACACGGAATATGATGTTGACACCATAATACGGATTGGGACTGCCGGAGGTGTTGCTGATGACGTGAAGCTGCGGGACATTGTCATTGCCATGGGGGCATCCACTGATTCCAACATGGCATCACAGTACCATCTGGGCGGCACATTTGCCCCGTTGGCAAGCTTTGACGTTATGGAGCGCTGCGTGCAGGCTGCCAGGGCTGCGGGTGCATGCTGTCATGTTGGAAATGTGCTCTCGACGGATTCATTTTATTCAGCTGATGCTGATGCAATTGTCAGGTGGAAGTCCATGGGCATACTTGCGGTTGAAATGGAGACGGCGGCACTGTACATGAATGCGGCATATCTTGGAAAAAGGGCGCTGGGGATATTTACCGTGTCTGACCATATGTTTACCCATGAAAGCCTTCCGGCGGACCAGAGGCAGAATTCCTTCACACAGATGATGGAGATTGCACTGGAGGTTGCCTGCAATGGAAAAAATTGTTAGCTGCAAGGATTACCACAAGCTGATTGCGGCATTTGACCGCCATGACCTGGATTATGAATCAACCCTTGGATTTGTCAGGCATGTGAGTGAATGTGACGACTGCAAGGAAGAGTATGAAATATTTAACATTGCCAAATATGCCCTGTCCGAGGATGATGGAGAGCTGGACCGCGAGCTAGAACGTGAGCCTGAGGGCATACGGGGCAAGATTGCAGCCTGTGATTACAAGGGACTTGTGGTGCTCAGGCTTAAGGAGGCAACCCTGGAGCTCGATAGAATCAGGAAAAATGAGCTGTGCCAGGTGGTGCTTTTGCTTATGACCGAGGTGTGTGCGCTGGCGGCGGCAACGATGTTTTTGTGGGAAAGGCTTTCGTAGGCGGGACTTATGATGGATTGGAGAAGTTGACTTGGAAAAGCTTGTATTGATAGATGGACATAGCATATTGAACAGGGCATTTTACGGTGTCCCTGATCTTACTAATTCAGAGGGCATACATACCAATGGTGTGTATGGTTTTCTTAACATCATGTTCAGGATAATGGACGAGGAGCACCCTGAGTACCTGATTGTGGCATTTGACCTGAGTGCACCGACCTTCAGGCACAAGCTGTATGACGGCTATAAGGGCACAAGAAAGCCCATGCCGGAGGAGCTTAGGCAGCAGGTTCCCATAATCAGGGAGGTGCTTGAGGCAATGAACATCACCACGGTGTCTCTTGAGGGGTATGAGGCTGACGATTTGCTTGGCACGCTTGGAAAAAGGGGCGAGGCAATGGGGCTTCAGGTGTCAATTGTGTCAGGCGACAGGGACATTCTGCAGATTGCCACGGACAACATCAAAATCAGGATTCCAAAGACCAGGAAGGGCGTAACCCAGATAGAGGATTACAATGCAAGTCAGGTGGTTGAGGCGTATGGCGTCACACCTGTGCAGTTCATAGACATGAAGGCGCTGATGGGTGATGCCTCCGACAATATTCCAGGTGCGCCCGGAATTGGGGAAAAGACGGCATCCGCAATAATCAAGGCATACGGCTCCATAGAGAATGCGTATGCGCATGTGGATGAGATAAGTCCCACAAAGGCGAGAAATTCCCTGAGGGACAATTATGAACAGGTGAAATTAAGCAAGGTGCTTGCCACCATTAATGTGGAAGCTCCGGTTGAATGTGACATTGATTCTTCTGCGCCCGACAATATGTTTAATGAACAGGCATATGAATTATTTAAAAAATATAACTTTAAAAGCATGTTAAAACGGTTTGACGGTGCCGGTGCAGCAAAGGCGCCTGACATATCAGGGCTGTTTCGCGTGCTTGGCGGGACAGACGAGGTGGATGCGGAGCTTGGGAGGATTGCAGGCGGCAATTCACCTGTGGGCGTGTATGCCCTGTGTGACGAGGAAAGGCTACAGGGTGTGGGACTGTCATATGGCGAGGCATCGGTCGTGTATGTACCGGTTGGAGGTCAGGTGACGGAGGGCTACCTTGTGGGTGCGCTTGAGAACCTTATGCTGTCAGGACACAGGCTGGTGTTCCTGAACCTTAAGGAAAAGCTTGGCGTGCTTGGCGGGGGCTTTAATTCGGATTGCGGTGACAGGCTGGTGGATGTGGGGCTTGGTGCATATCTTCTCAATCCACTGAAGGAATCATATGAATATGATGAGCTTGCCAGGGATTACCTCAATATGTCCATGCCATCCAGGACAGAGCTGATTGGCAAAAAGAGCATTGCGGAAAGTGCTTTCATCGGTGACGGAAAGCTTGGGGAGATGGCGATGCTTGGGGCGTATGCCCTTCAGCATTCATGGGAGCTGATTGAGAAAAGGCTTGTCGAGGATGACATGAAGAAGCTGTTTGATGAGGTGGAGATGCCGCTGCTCTATGTGCTTCATGACATGGAGAGGGAGGGAATCCTCGTTGACAGGGACAGCCTAAGGGCTTATGGGGACCAGCTTGGCGAAAGGATTGTCGTGCTTGAGAGGGAGATATATGGCCTTGCGGGTGAGGAGTTTAACATTAATTCACCCAAGCAGCTTGGTACTGTGCTTTTTGAGAAGCTGGGCATTCCCTCGTCAAAGAAGACCAAGAGTGGGTATTCAACTGCTGCTGATGTGCTTGAAAAGCTTGCGGATGATTACCCGATTGTAAGCATGATACTGGAATACAGGCAGCTTGCAAAGCTTAAGTCAACATATGCGGACGGGCTTGCGCAGTACATTGGGCATGACGGCAGGATACACAGCAGGTTTAACCAGACGATAACCGCAACGGGAAGAATTAGCAGCACGGAGCCCAATCTCCAGAACATCCCCATAAGGATGGAGATAGGCAGGCAGATAAGGAAGGTGTTCATACCAAAGTCCGGGTGTGTTTTTTTGGATGCGGATTATTCGCAGATAGAGCTTAGGATTCTGGCGCACATGTCAGGGGATGAGAAACTGATAGGGGCTTACAATTCCGCACAGGACATACATGCCATAACGGCGTCACAGGTGTTTGGCACGCCCTTGGAGCAGGTTACAAGGGAAATGAGGAGCAACGCCAAGGCGGTGAACTTTGGAATCATATACGGAATCAGCTCATTTGGGCTCAGCCAGGACCTCAGCATATCGAGGAAGCAGGCGCAGGAGTACATTGACCAGTATTTTGTAACATATCCGGACATCAAGGATTTTCTTGACGGATTGGTTGAGGGCGCCAGGACAAGGGGCTATGCCGTCACGATGTTCAACAGGAGGAGACCTGTTCCTGAGCTTGCTTCAAGCAATTACATGCAGAGGCAGTTTGGTGAGAGGATTGCAATGAATTCACCAATACAGGGAACGGCGGCGGACATAATCAAAATTGCAATGATTCGTGTCAGCAGGGCGCTCAAGGAGAATAACCTCAAGTCAAGGCTTGTGCTGCAGGTGCATGATGAGCTTTTGATTGAGACGTATGAGGATGAGGTTGAACAGGTGAAGAAACTGCTGCATGACAACATGACAGGTGCCGCAGACTTGAGGGTTGAGCTTGAGGCTGAGGTTGGCGTTGGTAATGACTGGCTTGAAGCACATTGAGGACATGGTGTGGCGGGGGGATTTGGTTGACATGTATGTATTTGGCATAACGGGCGGTGTCGGGGCAGGAAAATCAACAGTGCTTGACATGCTTGAACGGGAATTTGGCGCATTTGTCATTAAGGCGGATGAGGTGGGACACCTGGTGATGGAGCCGGGGCAAAAGGCTTACGGGCAGATAGTTGAGGTGTTCGGTGAGGGAGTATTGTGTAAGGAAGGTTTGTCGGCGGGGAACCAGCCGCCGATAGACCGTGGTGCGCTTGCACAGGTGATATTTTCAAGCCCCAACAAAAGGCTTGTGCTCAACAGCATTGTCCATCCGCTTGTCAAAAGCCACATAATGGAGGAGGTGGCAAGAATCCGCTGTGGTGGTGAATATGAATACTGCTTTGTGGAGGCGGCGCTTCTGATAGAGGAGCATTACGAGGTTATCTGTGATGAGCTGTGGTACATATATGCAGACGAGGAGACAAGGAGAAAACGGCTCAAGGAGAGCCGTGGGTATACGGATGAGAAAATTGGTGGAATACTGGCAAGTCAGTTGACGGATGAGGAGTTCAGGAAGCATTGCCAAAGGGTGATTGACAATTCAGCAGATGAAGCCAGTACGCTTCAACAACTAAAGGAGATAATGGATGGCTATGGAAAACTTGGAAAAAATCAAAGATGACCTGGTGTTTGGGCTTGACATTGGAACCCGCAATGTGGTTGGTGTTGTGGGCTACATGGCGAAGGAGCGTTTCCGCGTGGTTGCAATGGCCAATGAGGAGCATGAGACCAGGGCGATGCTTGACGGGCAGATTCACGACATTTACAAGGTTGGCGATGTCATCAGGAAGGTTAAGGTAAAGCTTGAGGAAGAGCTTGGGATGGAGCTCAAGGACGTGTGCATTGCCGCAGCCGGACGAATACTCAGAACCCTCAATGTGTCCGCTGAATACAAGTTTGATGAGGAAAAGAGGGTGACGAAGGAGGATGTGTATTCCCTTGACCTTCTTGCGGTTGAGAAGGCACACAAGGAGATTAACTCCAACGGGCAGATAAGGTTTTTCTGTGTTGGGAACACCCCTATAAGGTACAGGCTTAACGGCTATGACATCAATAACCTTGAGGGACACAAGGCGGACAACATAGGTGTTGACCTGATAGCCACGTTTCTTCCGGAGGAGGTTGTTGACGGGTTGTATGAGGCGGTGTCGTATGCCGGACTGTCAGTGGCAAATCTCACACTGGAGCCAATCGCAGCAATGGACATAGCAATACCTGAGAATTACAGGCTTCTTAACATAGCGCTCATAGACATAGGTGCGGGAACCTCCGACATATGTGTCACCAAGGATGGGTACGTCATGGCGTATGGGATGATTCCGTATGCGGGTGACGAGATTACTGAGGCGATAGCCAAGGGCTGCCTGGTTGATTTCAATGCGGCGGAGAAGATTAAGGTTCAGGCAAGCAAGAAGAAGGGCGCAATTACATACAAGGACATAATGGGACTGCAGCATAAGGTGCAGCCTGCCGAGATATTCCAGTATGCCGATGAGGTCATGGACCGTGTTGCGCAGGAGACGGCAAGGAAAATCAAGGAAATCAATGGTGACAAGCCGACAAGTGCGGTATTCCTTGTTGGCGGCGGCGGAAAGATGGCAGGGTATTCTGATAAGCTTGCAAGGGAGCTGGGCATTCCGGCGGAGCGTGTTGCCGTCAGGGGTGAGGAGGTACTTTCCTCCGTTGACTTCAACGTGGCAGGCTTCAAGAAGGATTCGCTCTACGTTACACCCGTGGGCATATGCACCAGCTATTACAGCCAGAAGAATAATTTCATTTTCATAACCGTGAATGGCAGCAGGCTGAAAATGTATGACAATAACCACCTGACGCTGGTGGATGCGGTCATGCAGGTGGGCTTCCCGAATGAGAGCTTATTTCCAAGGCGCGGCGAGGCGCTTGAGTTTACCGTGAACGGCAAGGCAAGGCTTGTCAGGGGACAGTTCGGTGAAGGCGCGGTTGTGAAGCTTAACGGCAAGGAGGCAAACCTCAATGCCAGGATAGTGAAGAATGATGTGATAGAGGTCGAGAAATCCACTGTGGGAAAGGCGGGGGAGCAGTCCATATCACAGCTTCCGGAATATAATTCATCACTTGATTTCATGGTCAATGACAAGAAAATATCATGCCCAAGGTTCGCCTATGTTAATGGCGAGCTCAAGTCGCCGTTTTATGACATACAGCAGGGTGACTCCATTGTCATGGAGAATTATTACACTGTGTCACAGCTGTTTGAGTTTCTTGATTATGACATAACGGGTAAGGATGTATATGTCAATCATGAGATGTGCGACATGGACACAAAGGTTTACGAGAATTTCACCGTGACAACGGCAGCCATAGAGGACAGGCCGAACATACACAATGCGGAGGAGGCAATGAAGGCTGCCGCAGAGCTCAAGGCTGCGCAGGATGCGGATAATTTTGAGAACCTGCCTGAGGATGACGGCAGCTATGCCGCACAGAAGGCTGAGAAGGACAAGGTTGACAGGGAGAAGGCAATCAAGGAGAAGGAGGAGGCACTTGCCAATGCACAGAAGGCAATAGAGCTGAAGCACAAGCTGAAGGACGGGACAATCACGCCGGAGGAGCTTGATGCGCTTCTTGGTGTTGACACATCCGCACAGGAGGCTGAGCCTGAGGAGAAAAAGGAGGTGCATGACATACACATCACGGTCAATGACACCCCCGTGACGCTGTCGGGCAAGGCGGAGTACGTGGTCGTTGATTTGTTTGACGGGTATGATTTTGACCTTAAGAATCCCCAGGGCAACGGCAATGTGGTGCTGCAGTGCAATGGCGTTGAGAAGCAGTACATGGCGCCTCTTGAGGATGGTGCGGTGATTAAGCTGTACTGGAATTGACGTATATGGAGAAGATGGATGAGGATGATGAGCATAGCCAGTGGCAGCAGCGGGAACTGCATTTACATTGGCTCGGACAGGACACACATACTTATAGATGCGGGAATAAGCCGGAAGAAGGTTGTAGAGGGGTTGAAAAAGCTTGACCTGTGCATGGATGACATGGATGCGATACTGGTGACGCATGAGCATTCTGACCACACCAAGGGCATAGGGGTAATATCGAGGAAGGATGAGATTCCGTTGTATGCCACAAGGGGAACCATGGAGGGAATTATGTCAACCCCGAAGCTTGGGGAGATATCGGGGGATTTGTTTCATCAGGTCAGGATTGACGAGGATTTCTGCATCAATGACCTTATGGTGCATCCGTTCGGGATATCCCATGACGCAAATGAGCCGTGTGCATACACCGTAAGCTGCGGCAATCATAGGATGGGGGTTGTCACTGACCTTGGCAAATATGATGATTACATAATAGAAAACCTCCAGGGCATGGAGGCATTTCTTGTGGAGGCGAACCATGACATACGCATGCTCCAGGTGGGGAGCTACCCATATTACCTGAAGCAGAGAATCCTCGGGGACAGGGGGCATTTGTCCAATGAGGCATCGGGAAGGCTCCTTGGGCGTATTCTCAATGACAACGTCAAGGGTGTGCTGCTGGGGCATCTCAGTGCGGAAAATAATTTCGCTGATTTGGCATATGAAACTGTGAAGCTTGAGATTGACATGGGGGATACCCCGTACAGGTCAGGGGATTTTTGTATCCAGGTGGCAGGAAGAAATGAGAGCTCCGCCATATTTGAGGTGTAGGGCTGGCTTAGGTTTGGCTGTAATGCAGAAAGGAAGGCTTAAGGATGAAGAAGGTTGTAATTACTGTTGTTGGGAAGGATACCGTGGGGATAATCGCCAGGGTGTGTACATATCTTGCGGAGGCGGGAATCAACATTCTTGACATATCCCAGACGATTGTGTCGGGGTACTTTAACATGATGATGATAGTTGACATGGGCAATGCAAGCAAGGAGTTTGATGATGTTGCGGCGGAGCTCAAGGCGGCAGGTGAAGGAATCGGGGTGTCGATTAACTGCCAGAGGGAAGAAATATTTGACATGATGCACAGGGTGTGAGCATTCAAGGTCAGGTAATGCATAATATTTTAGGCTTAGTGGAGAAAGGATTACCATGATTAACATTCTTGAAGTTACGGAAACCAATAAGATGATTCAGCAGGAGAACCTTGACGTGCGAACCATCACCATGGGCATAAGCCTTTTGGATTGTGCCGATTCGGATTTGGGCAGGCTGAATCAGAGGATATATGACAAGATTACATCATATGCAAAAAATCTTGTATCAACAGGCCAGGAGATTGAGAAGGAATTTGGAATACCAATCGTGAACAAGCGCATTTCCATAACACCGATTGCCATGGTTGGTGCTTCTGCCTGTAAGACACCGGAGGATTACGTCACAATTGCACACACGCTTGACAGGGCTGCGAAGGAGGTTGGTGTTAATTTCCTTGGCGGCTATTCTGCTGTTGTGTCAAAGGGCATGACACATGGTGATGAGCTGCTAATCCGTTCAATTCCGCAGGCGATGGCTGAGACGGAATTCATATGCAGCTCGGTAAATGTCGGCTCCACCAAGACCGGCATCAACATGGATGCGGTACGGCTCATGGGTGAGATTGTGAAGGGTACTGCGGTTGCCACGAAGGACAGGGATTCCCTTGGGTGTGCAAAGCTTGTGGTGCTGTGCAATGCCCCTGACGACAATCCGTTCATGGCGGGTGCATTTCATGGGGTATCGGAGGCAGATGCCATAATCAACGTGGGCGTAAGCGGCCCGGGTGTTGTGAAATATGCCATGGAGCATGCAAGGGGCGCCAATTTTGAGGTGCTCTGCGAAACCATCAAGAAGACGGCATTTAAGATTACGAGGGTTGGGCAGCTTGTGGCGCAGGAGGCATCCAAAAGGCTTGGTGTCCCGTTTGGAATAATTGACCTGTCACTTGCACCAACGCCTGCGGTTGGGGACAGCGTTGCAGACATTCTCCAGGAGATGGGGCTTGAAAGGGTTGGCGCACCCGGGACCACGGCAGCCCTAGCGCTCCTCAATGACCAGGTGAAGAAGGGGGGAGTGATGGCATCCTCATATGTCGGAGGATTAAGCGGTGCATTCATCCCCGTGAGCGAGGACCAGGGCATGATAGATTCTGTGCTTGCAGGGGCGCTCACAATAGAAAAGCTGGAGGCAATGACCTGTGTCTGCTCAGTTGGGCTTGACATGATTGCGATTCCCGGTGACACAAGCGCTGCAACCATATCAGGAATCATAGCGGATGAGGCTGCAATCGGCATGGTCAACCAGAAGACAACTGCGGTGAGGGTCATACCGGTAATCGGTAAAAATGTCGGTGATACAGTGGAATTTGGCGGACTTCTGGGCTATGCCCCCGTCATGCCGGTAAATTCCTTTGGCTGTGATGTGTTCGTGAACAGGGGCGGAAGGATACCTGCGCCGATACACAGCTTCAAGAACTGAAAAACAGCGTGATGACTGGTGCGCATGCATAGGATGAGACCATATGGGACTTAAGGAATGGAGAAGGGTATGGAAGAAGCTATGAGTGAGGAAAAGGAAGACAAAAAGGATAAGAAGAAAAAAAAGAAGCCTGCGTTGAAGAAGGTCATTGGCATTGCCCTGATTGTGGTGCAGCTTGTGGTCATGGTGCTTGCCGCCATCAATGTGGCGGGGCTGCAGGTGCTTCCGGTGTGGCTGTTGGTGCTGCTGGTGGTTTTGCTGGTGCTGTTTTCTGCATTTAACCTTTTGACACAGCTTGGAAGATACCACATAATCGGCAAGGTGATGACGGTCATATGGATTGCGCTTTTGGGCGTGGTCATGTGGGTGGCTTCAGGGTATAATTCGGCATTCAAGGCTGTTGCAGGAATGGAGGATGCGGATGCGCAGTTTTCCGTACTTGTGAAGATTGAGGATGATGCGAGCGAGGTTGTTGACACTAAAACCTATGCCTACGGAATCACAAAGGGGCTGGACAGTGAGCTCAACGAGCTGTCAATCGCAGAGGTGATGAAGGATGACAATAACATAAGGCCAATCGTACAGCAGTATGACAGCCTTACGTCACTGTATGATGCGCTTGTTGACGGTGAGGTCGGCGCAATCATATTCAATGAGCGGTACAGGAACATGATGGAGGAAATATATCCGTCATTTACCGGCAGGACAAAGGTGCTTGCAACCTATGAGCCGCAGGAGGTGGCGGATTTACTTGGCACATCAGACAAGGAGAAAAAGACAGCGAAGAACGTGAAAAAGGAAGCGTTCACCGTGTTCGTCAGCGCCAATTCCAGAACCGACGAGGCAGCCAATGGCGGAAAGAGCACGCTGAATGCGCTGGTGACGGTGAATCCATCCACACATCAGGCGCTTGTGATTGGGATTCCCGCAAATGCACTTATCGAGGCCACGCTTGGCGGGCAGACGGGCAAGGATACAATGTCCCATTATTCACAAATGACCATTGACGGTGTCAAGTCGGTTGTGGGAGGCTATTTTGGCGTTGACGTTGATTATTATGTGAGCGTGCACATGGATGATGAGCTGTCGGGGCTTTTGGGTGATGGCACATCTGACAGGGAGCTTGTGCTTGTGACGGAGCTTTTGAACAGCGTGTCGCTCAAGGAGTACGTCCTTGACGGGGAGCGTGTGGACAGCCTGGCGGGGAAGCTGCGCATTGACATGGATAAAAAAACTGTTGCAAAATTTGCAAGTCTTTTTGTGCTTGGCAGGTCTAAGTGGAATGTGTCTTCATATAGCCTGAGCGGTAATGTGGCAGATTATTCCTGCAGCTTCTTCAATTCAAGCCCAACGGGCTGCATGGACGTGGACGGTGAGAAGGGCAAGGCGCAGGAATATGTCAGGACAATCCTGGATGGCGGGGTCATCGGGTAATCAAAATACTATGAAACGGGGAAGGTAATATGGTTGATTGGACATTGCTTGACATGGAGGAAAGCATTGATTGTAACAGTATTGGCAAGGGGTTTGTGGCCATGGCGGCAAAGATTGGGCCGGACAGGAATCCCTCGCAGTTTCGCAGGCTCTTTGGGACATACAAGGAGGCAATGCGCAACGCCATCAGGCAGAATGCAATCAATTCCGGCAAAAGGGCTGAGGATTTGGATTTTGATTTCAGCGATGAAAGGCACCTTCCGGAGTTCATGTCAATTCTTGAGAATGTTTTGTCATCAGAACTGAATAATTCCCCTGCCGTGTGGAAGGCTTTAATTGAGGATTCCGATTACAGGAACCTTCAGAGGACGCAGGGCTTCATTGAGGGCTTTGACAGGAGGATGTCAGGGGTTGGGAACCTTGAGCCGCGGATATGGGAATACCTGGTGAACCACTTTACGGTGTATGGCTTTGCCACGCAGAACAAGGAGCTGGTGGAGCACCTTAAGGGCTATGGCGGGATTGCCGGCAAAAAAGCAGCGGCGCCGGTGGAACCCGTTGTCAGCAAGGAACCGGAGCCAATCGTCGTGACCGCCCCGTATCAGCCGGCAAAGCAGGTGGGAATGTCCCCGCTTTTGCAGCAGTACCTAAAAATGCAGGATGAGGGCATTGTGTCACGGCTTTTAGGTGAATTCATGACCAAGCTTGACAGGATATGTTCACATGACGTGACTAAGAACAACCTGTCAGCGTGGAGGTATTTGTTTCAGGATGAGCGGTATGTGATGCTTTTGAGGCAGGTGCATTTTACGGAAATCCTTGCAAGGCGCATGCAAAATGTGGACGGGCTTTATCCTGCCATTTGGGAATACATAATTGACAAGACCAAGGTGCCTGAGGCACATCCCATGTATTCAAAGACCACGGGCTATTTGATTGGATTGTCAAAAAGCAACGCCTTCACAGGGCAGGTGCTCCCGCAGCCGATTCTTCCGGCGGAAAGTCTGTCGGCTTACATAGACAGGGATGATTATTCCAAGGGACATTTGGATTACCAGCCCGTTGGCAGCAAGAAAAAATCCGCTGGCAATTCAAGGTGGGTGTGGTGGCTTTTATTCATAATCCTGATTATGTGGAGATTATTCTGGAGGTAGGTGCGGTATGCTTGAGGGACTTAAACCTGAAAAGGTTTTTCATTATTTTGAAGAAATCAGCAGGATTCCAAGGGGCTCCTATAATGAGGGGCAGATTAGTGCATATTGTGAGGAGTTTGCAAGGGACAGGGGTCTGGAGTGCATTCGTGACGTGCACAACAACGTGATTATAATCAAGGGTGCGACGGATGGCTATGAAAATGCGCCTGCCGTGATAATACAGGGACACTTGGACATGGTGTGTGAAAAGGAAGCCACAAGCGAACATGACTTTAAGACGCAGCCGTTGGAGCTTGTAGTGGAGGATGGTTTTGTCAGTGCAAGGGGGACAACCCTCGGTGGTGATGACGGCATAGCAATTGCCTACGCACTTGCGCTCCTTGATTCAGATGACATAAGCCACCCAAGGCTGGAGGCTGTGTTTACCGTAAGCGAGGAGACAGGCATGGAGGGAGCCTCGGCAATTGACCTGTCCATGCTTGAGGGAAGATACCTGCTGAACCTTGACTCCGAGGAGGAGGGTACGCTTCTGACAAGCTGTGCGGGCGGAAGCCACGTGGAATGTACAAGGAAGGTTGCTTATGGCAAGGTGGGGGATGTCTTTGACAATCCGTGCTTTGTTTCGATAACCGTGTCAGGACTTACGGGCGGGCATTCCGGAACTGAGATTGACAAGGGCAGGGCCAATGCAAATGTGCTGCTTGGCAGGGTGCTTGCCGGCATTAGGGACTCTGGGATTGCATTTTCCATCTGTGGCATAGATGGCGGAAGCAAGGATAATGCCATTCCCGTCAATGCCTGTGCAAGGGTTGTGTTGGAGGATGATGGCAGCCCTGTGAATGACGTCATTGAAAGGGTTGCAGCCCTTGAAGGGGTGATAGGGGCAGAGTATGCTGCCACTGACAAGGACATTTTCATTGGGGCAAATGAATGTGATGCGTGTGAAGCAGTCATGGATGCGGCTTCAACTGACGCTGTCATCGCACTGCTCAATGTCATGCCTGACGGCGTTGTAAGGCAGAGCTTTGACATTCCGGGAATGGTGGAGACGTCGCTTAACCTTGGGATTGTCGGATGTGATGAAGACCGTTTCCACATGGATTACCTGTTGAGAAGCTCCCGTGAGTCGGCACTTGACTATCTTGAGTCAAGGCTTTCGATGATTGCGGGTGGGTATGGCGCTGCTGTGAATGTGTCATCAAGGTATCCGGCGTGGGAATACATTCCTGATTCCGCATTGCGTACCCTGATGATTGACACGTACAGGGATATGTATGGCAGTGAGCCGTCGGTGGAATCAATTCATGCGGGTGTTGAGTGCGGGATAATGGCAGGCAAGCTGGAAGGGCTTGACTGCGTATCATTTGGACCAAACCTATATGACATCCACACGCCAAGGGAGAGGATGGACATAGCCTCCGTGGGGCGTACGTGGGAATATATAAAGGAAATTTTGGCAAGGCTTAAAGGTTTGTGATGGAGACAGGTATGGACGTGGATATGAATAAAATGTATGAAACCCTTGGGATTTCGGGGAAGGTATATGATTATTCCCTGAAGGTGCTCGACAGGCTTTCTGAAAGATTCAGGGAAATTGACAGGGTTGCCGAGTACAACCAGCTCAAGGTGATACATGCGCTGCAGAAGAACAGGGTGGGGTCGGAGCATATGTCCGGAACCACGGGATATGGGTACAATGACGGAGGGCGTGAGGCGCTGGAGGCGGTGTATGCCGACGTGTTCCACACGGAGGATGCACTGGTGAGGCCGCAGATTACCTGCGGTACGCATGCGCTTAACGTGGCGCTTGCATCGGTGCTGCGTCCCGGTGATGAACTGCTTTCCCCTGTTGGAAAGCCCTATGACACAATGGATGAGATAATCGGCATAAGGCAGTCGAGGGGAAGCCTCGCCGAATATGGGATTACATATGCGCAGGTCGATTTGAAGGCTGACGGTTCATTTGACTATGATGGAATCAGGGCAGCAGTCAATGACAGGACAAAGCTTGTGACCATACAGCGTTCCAAGGGCTACGCCCAAAGGCCGACGCTTTCGGTGGAGAGGATTGGTGAGCTGATAGCGTTCATTAAGTCCGTGAAGCCTGATGTGATTTGCATGGTGGATAATTGCTATGGCGAGTTCGTGGAAACGATTGAGCCAAGTGACGTGGGGGCTGACATGGTTGTCGGCTCCCTTATCAAGAACCCTGGTGGTGGGCTTGCCCCATGCGGCGGCTACATAGCGGGGAAGAAAATGCTTGTGGAGCAGGCGGCTTACAGGCTTACATCCCCCGGGCTTGGCAAGGAGGTTGGTGCGACACTTAATGTCAACCAGTCCTTTTTCCAGGGGCTTTTCCTTGCCCCGACTGTCACGGCTGGTGCCCTTAAGGGTGCCATATTTGCCGCAAATGTGTATGAGGGCCTTGGGTTTAAGGTGATTCCTGATTCGGTGGAGCCAAGGTTTGACATAATACAGGCGGTGGAGCTTAAGAGCGCGAAGGGGCTTGAGGCATTCTGCAGGGGGATTCAGGCGGCAGCCCCTGTTGACAGCTATGTAACGCCTGAACCGTGGGCAATGCCGGGGTATGACTCTGACGTAATCATGGCGGCAGGTGCATTCATCCAGGGCTCATCCATAGAGCTTAGCGCAGATGGCCCGTTGAGGGAGCCGTACAATGTGTTCTTCCAGGGCGGGCTTACCTGGTACCATGCAAAGCTTGGAATCATGATGAGCCTGCAGAAAATGGTGGACGAGGGATGTGCGGCGTTATGAAACAGAATCTTAAGAAAATGGCGTCTTATTACAAGCCATACATGGGTGTGTTCATTGCGGACATGTTCTTTGCCATGCTTGCGGCGGCGATAAGCCTTGTGATACCCATAATCGTGAGGTTCGTCACGGGTACCGTGCTTAACTGGGATTCACGGAATGCAATGCACACGATAACATTGCTTGGCATTGCGATGGTGCTTATGGTCGCAGTCCAGTGCTACTGTAATTTTTTCATATCCAATTATGGCCATGTCATGGGTGCAAGGATAGAATATGACATGCGAAAGGAAATATTTGCACATTACCAGAAGCTGTCGTTTTCATTTTTTGATGATGAGAAGGTGGGGCAGCTCATGTCCCGCATAACCTCGGATTTGTTTGACATAAGCGAGCTTTTGCACCATGGACCGGAAAACATTACAATTTCGGTGATTAAAATGGTGGGGGCGTTCATCATATTGATGGGCATAAGTCCAAGGCTTGCGGCTGCTGCATTTGTGCTTGTGCCGGTGATGCTTCTCTATGCATTTTTCTTTAACAGGCGCATGAAGCGGGCGTTCAGGCGCAACCGTGAGCAGATAGCGGAAATCAACGCACAGATAGAGGATAACCTTTCGGGCATAAGGGTTGTGAAATCCTTTGCCAATGAAGCGATGGAGCTCGAAAAGTTTGACGTTGGAAACAGGGGCTTCCTTGCGGCAAAGAAGAACAGCTACCTGTACATGGGCGGCTATAATGCAGGG
The DNA here is from genome assembly GCA_964482605.1 of uncultured Bacteroides sp. Taxonomy (GTDB): domain Bacteria; phylum Bacillota; class Clostridia; order Lachnospirales; family Lachnospiraceae; genus Bacteroides_F. Next base: position 1,021 of record CAYZYS010000020.1, on the reverse strand, counting down.
CTCAAGTCCTTCACAATCATGATAGAGGTTGTGGTGCTTGTGGCAGGAAGCATCTTCATAACGAGGGGACAGGTCACGGTGACGGATTTGGTGACATTTCTCCTTTACATCAATGTGTTCACCGACCCAATCCGTACCCTGATTGATTTTACGGAGCAGTTCCAGAACGGGTATTCCGGCTTTGAGAGGTTTATGGAGATAATGGACATTGAGCCGGATATCATGGATTCACCGGATGCCACGGACATGGGCAGCGCCAGTGGCAGGATTGATTTTAAGGATGTGTCCTTTCAGTACAATGATGATGGCAATGACGTGCTCTCGCATATTAACCTGTCGATTGCGCCGGGTGAGTATGTTGCGCTTGTTGGCTCATCAGGGGCAGGGAAAACCACGCTTTGCAACCTCATTCCGAGGTTTTATGATGTGACGGATGGAACCATATTGATTGACGGCAGGGACATCAGGGGCGTGACGCTTGAATCCCTCCGTGGCAACATTGGCATGGTGCAGCAGGATGTATATCTTTTTGCAGGTACGGTATATGAAAATATACTGTACGGCAACCCGCGGGCAACGAGGGAACAGGTTGTGGAGGCGGCGAAAAATGCCAATGCACATGATTTCATCATGCAGCTTCCCAATGGGTATGACACTGACATAGGGCAGCGTGGGATAAGGCTTTCGGGAGGCCAGAAGCAAAGGCTCTCGATTGCCAGGGTATTCCTCAAGAACCCGCCATTGCTCATATTTGACGAGGCAACCTCGGCTCTGGACAATGAAAGCGAGTTGAAGGTGCAGGAATCCCTTGAGCGCCTTGCAAGCAACAGGACAACGCTTGTGATTGCGCACAGGCTTTCCACCATAAAAAATGCAGACAGGATTCTCGTGCTTACCGAGGAGGGAATTACCGAGGAGGGAACCCATGAGGAGCTGATGAGGGCTGGCGGGGTGTATAGCCGTCTTTACAGCATGGGGCTGAAAAAACAGTGACATATTTGCATGACATATTTGTATGTGA
>CAYZYS010000019.1:0-22770 GCA_964482605.1 uncultured Bacteroides sp. | reverse complement strand
ATTGTATAATTACGCACTCCATATAAATTGCGCATCCCATACAACCCACGCAACCCACATAAACCTTAACTTTGATGGAACGAGGAACACCACATGGAAGAACAATTAAAACTCAACAGGCACAAGCGCATAACCCGCATAACCCTGATAACCATAAGCATCCTATTCATAGTGGTGATGCTTGTCGTTCCGCTGGTGTCCATCATTGTGAGTGCCCTGAAGGAGGGGCTTGCCTTTTACTTGCAGGCGATTTCCACGGAATACGTGAAAAGTGCCCTTGGCGTCACAATCCTCGCAACGGTGATTGCAGTGCTTGTGAACACATTTTTTGGGATATGCGCCGCATGGCTCCTCACTAAATTTTCATTTAAGGGAAAGCAGGTGTTGGCAACACTGATAGACATACCATTTTCCATATCCCCTGTAATCGTGGGACTTGCCTTTCTCATGACCTTTGGGCGGCTTGGCTGGTTCTATCCGGTGATAAGGAAATTCAATGCAATCTTTGGAACAAATGTAAGGATTGCATTTGCAATACCAGGAGTGGTGCTTGCCACAATATTTGTCACGTTTCCATATGTGTCGAGGGAGATAATTCCGGTGCTTAACGCGCAGGGCAAGGACGAGGAGGAGGCCGCAGCACTCATGGGTGCGGGCGGTTGGAAAATATTTAAAAAAATAACACTGCCACAGATAAAATGGGCACTCATATATGGTATAATCCTATGTACTGCGAGGGCGCTGGGGGAATTTGGCGCGGTCAATGCGCTGTCAAAGACAAGGGGTGAAACTTTTACCCTGCCCCTTGAGATTGACGCCCTGTACATGTCGGGGAATGACACTTCCATAACCGCTGCGTTTGCTGTGTCATCAATACTGGTGATTATCGCCGTTGTGGTGCTTGTCATAAGAAATGTATTTGAATACCGGGCGAAATCCCACTAGCAGTATGAAGATTACAATCGCTGGTTCCTTTGGTGAAAATGCCTGCGGAACGGAGATTGGAACGAAAATGAGGAAATATCCATGTATGTAGAGATGAAAAACATATGCAAGCAATATGGCAGCTTCAAGGCCTCGGACAATGTGAGCTTCTCCATTGAAAAGGGCAAGCTGGTAGCGCTGCTGGGACCGTCGGGAAGCGGAAAGACAACGCTTTTGCGTATGATTGCGGGGCTTGAGACCCCCAATTCAGGAGACATTTTCATAGACGGGAACAGGGTCAATGACATCCCCGCATCCAAGAGGGGCATTGGCTTTGTGTTCCAGAATTATGCGTTGTTTCGATATATGACCGTGTATGACAATGTGGCGTTTGGGCTGGAGCTTCAGAAGATGCCAAAGAACCAGATACGTGAAAGGGTCATGGAGCTTCTGGAGATTACGGGGCTTTCGGGTATGGAGAAGCGTTATCCGAACCAATTGTCGGGCGGACAGCGCCAGAGGGTGGCATTCGCAAGGGCGTTGGCTCCCAATCCGCAGGTGCTTCTGTTGGATGAGCCGTTTGCGGCAATTGATGCCAAGGTAAGGACGGAGCTTAGGCTTTGGCTTCGTGAGATAGTGACAAAATTTGGAATAACAAGCATATTTGTGACACATGACCAGGACGAGGCCGTTGAGGTGGCGGATGAGATAATCATAACCAATGGTGGACACATCGAGCAGATGGGAACGCCGTCGCAGATATACAGCTCGCCGGACACACCATTTGTTGCAAAGTTCATCGGAAGGTCAACGGAGGTCGGGGAATATCACACCCTGAATGGCTTTGACAGGATTGAGGGCGCAGATAAGGCAATCATCCGTCCGGAATTTGTGAAAATATCCAAGTTTGCCAAGCTGGACCGTTACCAGAGCGCCGCTGAGGTGGGCTATGTTGAGGATGTGGTATTCAGGGGCAACAGGCTTGACGTGACGGTGGACATTCATGGAATCAGGATAATCGGCGAGTGGTCGCTTGAGAAAAGCTCCCTGGAGATTGGGGAGAAGGTGCACGTGCTGATATACAGGCTTTACGTGGTTGATGACAAGAGGACATACCTGTGCGAGAATAAGGAAATGTCCGAGGACGAAGTATTTTATATATGATTTTTGACATATGCGGCATGTGAATGCGGCTGACATGAGAACATCAAATACAGGAATGGAGAAGGGTATGAAATTAAAAGGGAAAAAGGTGCTGGACACGGACATCCTCATAATCGGCGGCGGCACGGCAGGCTGTTATGCGGCGCTTACCATAGCTGACAATTCGGATTATTCAGTGGTGATTGCGGAAAAGGCAAACATCAGGAGAAGCGGCTGCCTTGCGGCGGGCGTCAATGCAATCAACGCATACATAGTTGACGGCAGGACGCCGGAGGATTACGTGGATTACGCCAACAAGGATGCCGACGGCATAGTGAGGGAGGATTTGCTGCTTTCCATGTCACAGGGGCTTAACAGGGTGACGCACCGCATGGAGGATCTGGGGCTTGTAATCCTTAAGGACAAGGATGGAAAATATGTTGCAAGGGGCAACCGCAACATAAAGATTAACGGTGAGAACATTAAGCCGCTTCTTGCCGGGGCAGTGCAAAAGCTTTCCAATGTGACCGTGCTCAACAGAATCAACATCACGGACTACATTGTGAAGGATAATGTGATAAAGGGCGCTTTTGGCTTTGGCATAGATGATGATTTTGCCTATGAGATTAATGCAAGGAAGGTGCTGTGTGCAACAGGAGGCGCGGCAGGACTTTACAAGCCGAACAATCCGGGCTTCTCAAGGCATAAGATGTGGTATCCGCCATTTAACACGGGTGCGGGCTATGCAATGGGAATCAATGCAGGTGCGGAGATGACAACCATGGAGATGAGGTTTATAGCACTGCGCTGCAAGGACACCATAGCCCCGACAGGGACACTTGCCCAGGGTGTTGGGGCAAGGCAGGTCAATTCACTTGGCGAGGTGTATGAGGGCAGGTACGGCATCACCACATCACAGAGGGTTTATGGAACCGTGAAGGAAAACCTTGAGGGAAGGGGTCCGTGTTACTTGAGGACTGAGGGCATAAGCGACGAGCAGAATGATTCCCTGAAAAAGGCATACCTTAACATGGCGCCGAGCCAGACGCTTAAATGGATTGAGTCAGGAAAGAACCCAAGTGAGCAGAATGTTGAGATAGAGGGCACGGAGCCGTATGTTGTGGGCGGACACACTGCAAGCGGCTACTGGGTTGACATCAACCGCCAGACAACCATTGGCGGGCTGTATGCCGCAGGCGACGTGGCAGGTGGATGCCCACAGAAGTACGTCACCGGGGCAATGGTTGAGGGAGAGATTGCGGCGCTTGCAATGGTTGAGGCGTTGAAGGCGGATAATGTGACGGCAGGCAGCACGGTTCAAAATGTCATTGAAGCTGGTGATGCTGCATTTGACGCCAAGTTTTCGGAATACAATGCAATCCTTGGAAATGAGACTGCAACCTATACTGTTGAGGAGCTTGAGGAGGCAATGCAGAAGGTTATGGACACCTATGCGGGCGGAATCGGAAGCCATTACCAGTTTAACGAAAAGCAGCTTGACCTTGCCGAGGAGAAGATTAAGCAGATACAGGTACTTGCTGGCAACATTGCCGCAGCGGATTCCCACGAGCTCATGTTTGCCTACGAATTGAGGGAAAGGCTTACGGTATGCCTGGTGCTGATTGAGCACCTGAGGGCGAGGAAGGAGACAAGGTGGCACAGCTTTGCCGAGAACCTTGATTATCCTGAAAAGAGCGATGAGTGGCTGAAATACGTTAACTCAAGGACAGTGGACGGCAGGACGGAGATTATCTTCCGTGACCTTGTCATGAGAGGAGACAGGTATGAGCATAGCAATTGACAGGAACAAATGTGTTGGCTGCGGAAGCTGCATGGAGGTATGTCCGGGAAGCCTGATAAAGAAGGACACTGACGGAAAGGCATTCATGAAGTACCCAAGGGACTGCTGGGGCTGCTGCTCCTGCATCAAGGAATGTAAGTTTGATGCAATAGCGCTTTACCTGGGGGCGGACATTGGAGGCATGGGAAGCCACATGAGCGTCAGGGCTGATGACAGGTACATCAACTGGAACATAGCGAAGACGGACGGAAGCGTGGAGACAATCGTCACTGACAAGAAAGAGTCCAATAAGTATTAACAAATATGACATTAACGTCCAACCGGACGGAACGGAGGAGATACATGGGAGAATTATCACATTTGGATGCGCTGGAGGCTGAGGCCATATACATCATCCGTGAGGTTGCCGCAGAGTGCGAGAAGCCGGTAATGCTTTATTCCATAGGAAAGGACAGCTCGGTCATGCTGCACCTGGCAATGAAGGCATTTTACCCGGAGAAGCCGCCATTTCCATTTCTCCATGTGAATACCACATGGAAGTTCAAGGAAATGATTAAGTTCAGGGATGAAACGGCAAAGAAGCTTGGAATCACCATGCTTGAGTACATTAACGAGGATGGCGTGAAGAAGGGGATTAACCCGTTTGACCACGGTTCAGCGTATACTGACATCATGAAGACGCAGGCGCTGAAGCAGGCACTCAACAAATACGGCTTCACGGCTGCATTTGGCGGCGGAAGAAGGGATGAGGAAAAATCCCGTGCCAAGGAAAGGATATTCTCCTTCCGTAATGAAAATCATGCATGGGACCCGAAGAACCAGCGTCCTGAGATGTGGAAGCTGTACAATTCCAAGATTAACAAGGGTGAGAGCATAAGGGTATTCCCTATCTCCAACTGGACTGAAACAGACATCTGGCAGTACATCAAGAGGGAGAACATCGACATCGTGCCTTTGTATTACGCAGCCGTAAGGCCTGTAGTGTACAGGGACGGCATGTACATAATGGTGGATGATGACAGGATGAGGCTTAATCCGGGTGAGGAGGTGCTTCACAAGAGCGTCAGGTTCAGAACCCTTGGCTGCTACCCTCTTACAGGCGGCATAGAGTCCACGGCAACCACACTGGACGAGATTATTGATGAGACCTTAAGTGCCGTATCATCCGAGAGGACGACCCGCGTTATTGACAATGAGGCGGCAGGAAGCATGGAAAGAAGAAAGAGAGAGGGGTACTTTTAGAATGCGTAGTTTGTTGAAATTTATCACATGCGGCAGCGTGGATGACGGTAAATCCACACTTATCGGACACATTTTATATGATGCGAAGCTTCTCTATGCGGACCAGGAAAAGGCACTGGAGCTTGACAGCAAGGTTGGAAGCAGGGGCGGTGCGATTGACTATTCTCTCCTCCTTGACGGACTCATGGCGGAGAGGGAGCAGGGAATCACGATTGACGTGGCGTACCGTTACTTTACAACCGACAACAGGAGCTTCATCGTTGCGGATACACCGGGACATGAGGAATATACAAGGAACATGGCCGTTGGTGCCTCATTTGCGGACCTTGCCATAATCCTCATTGACGCAAAGCAGGGTGTTCTGGTGCAGACCAGAAGGCACGCAAGGATTTGCTCCCTCATGGGAATCAAGTATTTCGTGTTTGCCGTGAACAAAATGGATTTGGTTGGCTACTCAGAGGAGAGGTTCGGAGAGATTACGAAGCAGGTAAATGAGCTTGCCGAGGAGCTTAAGCTTGAGAGCGTTGTCATTATCCCCGTGTCTGCAACGGAAGGGGACAATGTCACGAAGAAGTCCGACAAGCTGCCTTGGTACAAGGGTGAGGCAATCCTTCCGTACCTTGAGAAGATAGACGTTACGGAAAAGAAGCAGGAGGAGGGCTTTTACATGCCTGTACAGCGTGTGTGCCGTCCTGACCATACCTTCAGGGGCTTTCAGGGACAGGTTGAGTCAGGGAGCCTTAAGGTTGGCGACCAGCTTGTTTCTCTGCCAAGCAATGAGCATGCCAATGTAAAGAGCATTCTTGTGGGGGACAGGGAATCGGATGAGTGCTTCATGGGGCAGCCTGTGACCATACAGCTTGACAGGGAGGTTGACGTGTCCCGCGGCTGTGTCCTCGCCAGTGGAACCACGCTTCCGCTTAGCAAGTCATTTTCCGCAACAATACTTTGGATGGATGACAACGAGCTGATACCAGGCAATGACTACCTTGTTAAGCTTGGCACAAAGCAGATTCCTGCGGTGCTTAAGGAAATACAGTACAAGATTGATGTCAATACGGGTGAGTTCATACCTGCGGGTGCGCTTAAGAAAAATGAGATTGCCGTGTGCGACCTGGTGCTTCAGGAAGCGATTGTGCTTGACGAGTTTACAAGGCACAAGACACTTGGCGAGCTTATCCTCATAGACCGTGTAACCAACATGACAAGCGCATGCGGCGTTGTGTCCAAGTCGAGCGTTGACCAGGGCAAGGACGTGAAGGCGGCATTTGTGCAGGGAAGCCTTAAGGCAAATGGTGACATATTTGAGGAATATTACTATAACCTTGACAGCATGTCGGTCAGCAAGGTGAGAAACCAGGGACAGACATACACAATTGGTGATGAGATACCAGTGTCGGGTGACAGCTATGCATATCCTGATTCCTTTGACGTTGTGGTGCTGCGTGACAAGGTTGCAGTGCAGATAAGGGAGCGCAGGGTTGCAACCATCATGAGGCTGTCTGACTACACATATGGCGGGCTGCCTGTGATTAACGGAAGGGGCTTTGAGGTTCGTGTGTCATCACAGAAGGAGCTTGATGAGTTCAAGGGTGAGCTGTCAGCGCTGAATGATAACATAACGAGCGAGTTCTTCAACAAGTGGGTGAAATTTGAAACTTATAGGAAGATTGTATTCCGTGACGAGGTGTGGAGTTAGGCATGTCCATAAAATTGATTGCCAAGATGGCGGGGACATCCGTGGCAACTGTGTCCAGGGTGCTTAGCGACCCTGATTACAAGTGTCGGGACGAACAGATGCGAAAGAGAATCTGGAAGGCGGCGCAGGAAATCAACTATGTGCCAAATGAAGCAGCCAGGAACTTAAAAAGGGGAGTTGCCCCGGACACAAGGACATATAGGATTAACGTGCTCATGACAAGGTCCGATGGTGCCAATGCCGACCCGTTTTACACGGAGCTCCTCGGTGTGATAGAGTCGGAACTGCATAAAAATATGTGCATGCTGTGTAATGTGTGGTATTACTCCGCATTTTCAAGTGACCGCAAGGCTGACAGGGACAGGGCAATGCAGCTTGTGAACGACATGAGCGAGGGTGACGAGGATGCAGAAGGGTTAATTATAATCGGCAGGTGCAACCGTGACGTGCTGAGGCGCATGAAGGAGAAGTTCCACAACATAGTGTCTGTGAACCGCAATTCCACCAATTATGAGGTTGACGAGGTGCTGTGTGACGGCTACAAGATTGCATCAATGGCTGTTGGGCATCTCATGGGGCTTGGACACAAAAGCATTGCCTATGTCGGCGAGGTTGACAATGAGGCAAGGTATTCAGGCTATGTTGACACCATGAACAAGAACAGGTGCGAGCTGGTGCCTGAGTATATTTTCAACATAAGGCAGACGGAGACTGAAGGCTACAGGGTAATGGAGAAGGTGCTTGGATGGTATGACAGGCCAACGGCATTTTACTGTGCCAATGACATCACGGCAATCGGGATGCTGAAGTGCCTGAACCATTACAGGAACCGCTATTACATCCCGTCGGTAATATCCAGCGACAACATCAGGGACAGCGAGCTTTCAAGGCCAATGCTCACCACCGTGAACCTTCCCAAGGGTGACATGGGGCGCTTCACCGTTGACCTGCTCCTTGACAGGATTAAGGGCGGACATGGGAATGTTGTGCGCCTTGAGATTGAGGGCAACCTGATGGCGAGAAACAGCTGCTCGCCTGTGGACGAGGCAAATGTGACGGAGTATTATATTTGAGCTTTATTGACAATTAAACTGCCCCAATGCTATAATGTCGGGGTATGCGGAATTGATGGAATTGGCAGACATGCAAGATTTAGGTTCTTGTGTCGCAAGACGTGAGGGTTCAAGTCCCTCATTCCGCATTGCGTGACCTTTCGTGGCCATTGTGCCGAAAGGTCTTTTTCAATTAATCTGCCGCAGGGTAATGTCAGGCGGGATTAATGCCGAAATAGACAGAAACGATGCAGTCCGCATGGGGAACTGGCCCATGCAAAGATTAAGAGGTGGGGCATATGCCAAATCTGTTTGATTTAATGGGATTGATTGAGGATGGCGAATTAAGGCGCGAGATTGCCATAATGCGGTGCGTGTCACTGACCAATGCCGTGTCTGAGACTGGCAACAGGGTTGTGGGCAGGCTGGCAAGCTGGGCGAAATCCGTGGTGAATAATGAGCGCCTTGATTATCGGGTCGTGACTGTGAAGGACAAGATTGACGGGCAGCTTGACCAGATGAAGTCGTTGTCAAGGGCGGAGCTTGAGTCAAGGCTTCGCAATGAATTATATGTAAAATGCAGGGACTTAAATCCGGGCGTTGTTCCGGAGGTGATGGATGGTGACAGCCTTTCCGTGTGGATTATCAGGGAGGCCGCCAAGACATTTCTTTTGAATGATGGAATGACTGTTGCCAATCTTGCGGAGCAGGTCAGGGAGAAGTACCAGGAAAGGCTCATCGCACGGCTTCACAGGCTTCTTGTGTCGCAGACGGCGACAGAGGCAAGGGTTCAGGACCAGAGGCTGCAGGCGGGGCTTAATGGACTGTCAATCAACCTGATGAGGGGACTTGCCAGCCAGATTAAGCCGCAGGAATTTTCAGGTACGGGCTTTGGCAGGACATTGCGCACGGAAAATGGCACGGAGAAGCTGACAATGCTGGTGAAGGCGATGGGCTTTGAATGCTTTGACATTCTTTCGCTCAGGAGTAGTGTCATATACGAGCTGACAATGAAGCTGAATCCAATGTCGAGGACATTTTTTGCGGATTACGTATGGATGTCGCTTGTGCAGTATCCAAAGGCATTTACCGTCAGGAGGGACATACTGCCGGATTACATTGCGGGAAGCCAGAAGGATGCGCTGGCAGAGGAGCAGGAATTCAGGCTTGCCATCACAAGGCGTGACGAGTTCGGGAAACGGATTAAGGACGCAAGGGCGGAGCTGAAAAAGCTGCAGGGACAGCTTGACAAGCTCAATGAGCAGTACCTTGCCGCAGCCAGGGAGCGTGACACTGCGAGGAAGGCGTTCAGGAAGCTGGAATCCGAGAGACGCCAGTATGATGAAAGGCTTTCGGTTAAGACGAGGGATGAGATTAAGCAGTATTATGCTGATGTCACAAAAACCAGCCGTGACCGTGACTGGGCTGAGGAGAACTGTTCAAAGATAAGGCAGCAGATGGAGGCGCTGGAAAACCAGATGCAGGAGAAAAAAGGGCTTTTGTCGGTGATGGAGAAGCAGTTTTTTGGTTTGCGCAAGGAGCTTGACCACACCATTGCACTGAAGATGCAGAGACTTTCTGCCCAGTGGAGGGCGTTCTTCTTCAGGTTCCAGATGGACCCCGTCATATTTGGCACGCTGGTGACGGACTTTACAAGGGATGACAGGCTCAAGCTTTCCGAGTACCTCAAGGAAATGCATGACAGCCGTAACCCTGATGCATATGGCATGTGGACGGAGGAAGAGGAGCAGGACGGAGTGACCACCAAGTATAACGGCATTCGCTGCAGGCTTGATGAAAAAAGGTATGCAAAGGTGCTTTACAAGGGAACCTACATACGAAAGGCATGGATTGAATGAGCGCGTATTCTGATGCATTGGAGCATATTAACAGTGTGAGCCGCAACGGCGGGAGGCCGGGGGTTGAGTGTACAAGGGCGTTGCTTGACAGGCTTGGAAGCCCGGAGCGTTCCCTTGACGTAATCCACGTGGCGGGAACCAATGGAAAAGGCTCCGTGTGCGCATACATGACAGGGATGCTCAGGGGCTTTCTTGGCAGGGTTGGCACATTTACCTCGCCACACCTTGTCAGGGAAAATGAAAGGATTCGCATTAATGGCGTTGACATCCCTGATGACGCTTTTGCGCGGTATTACGCAATGGTGCATGAGGCGGAGCTTGGGCTGCTGCAGGAGGGCTTCGGGCAGATTACATATTTTGATTTCTTCATGGGCATTGCCATGCTTTATTTTGCCGACGAGGCGGTGGATGTTGTGGTGCTTGAGACGGGGCTTGGAGGAAGGCTTGATTCAACCAATGTGTTTCCAAAGCCACTGCTTACCATAATAACCTCGATAAGCCTTGACCATACGGCGATCCTTGGGGACACGGTGGAGGCGGTTGCAGGTGAGAAGGCAGGGATAATCAAGCGGGGTGTCCCGCTTGTGTACCTGGGTGGCAGGGAATATTCACAGGTTTTGGAGAAAAGGGCGGCAGAGCTTGGCTGTGTGTCATATGGTGTCACAAAATCCCAATGCGTTGTGCGGGACATTGGCATAAAGCATATTGATTTTTCACTGGATAACAAGTATTATAGAGATACTGTGTTCCGGCTGGAAACCAATGGGGTGTACCAGGTTGAAAATGCGTGTCTTGCGCTTATGGGCATGTGGTGCCTCAAGGACTGGCTTCATGCGGATGATGGGTGGCTTGGCACCTTGGGGGACGGGCTGCTTGGGACAAGCTGGAACGGGCGTATGCAGCAGGTGCTTCCGGGGATATACCTTGATGGCGCACATAATCCGGATGGGATTGCGCATTTTTTGGAATCCGTCAGGGTGATGAAGGGACATTTGTCCGGTGCCTGCGGCTTCGGGCTTGTGTTTGCAGCTGTGAGGGACAAGAGCTTTGATGAAATGTGCAGGCTTATAAGTGAGGCAGGGCTTTTTGACAGCATTGTGGTGACGCAGGTTGGCGGAAGCAGGAGGCTTGCGGCACAGGAGCTTGCGGCTGACCTTGGGCTTCACGGTGTCAGTGTGTCACGGAGCTTTGGTGATTCACGCAGGGCATATGAATATGTGCTGGAGGATTCGGAAAAAAGCGGAAGACAGTGGTTTTTTGCAGGCTCACTTTACCTTGTGGGCGAGATTATGGGTTATGTTGGATGACGGTGGCGTGGACAACCTGCCATCCTGACAATAATATTGGAATTGAGGTTGTGGGACATGATAGATTTTGATGAGGAAATTCGCAAGTTTAAGCCGAGCCTTGAGGTGGAGGATGCGGAGGACGCAATCTACAACAAGGATTTGCCTGACATAACGGATGTCATGAATAGGCTGGTGGATGATTACACCGGAAAGACTGAAACCAAGGGTAAGTAAAAGAGGAATGCCATGAAATGCTTTTATTGTGGGGCACAGCTTACGGACAGCGGTGTGTGCGCTGCCTGTGGCACTGACGTGTCATCGTATGTGTCGGTTGTGAGGGCTTCGGCCATTTATTATAACAAAGGACTTGAGAAGGCATCTGTGCGTGATTTGACGGGCGCGGTGGAATCTCTCAGGATGAGCCTTTCCATTAACAGGAACAACATAGATGCGAGGAATCTCCTTGCATTGGTGTACTGTGAGATGGGTGACGTGGTTGAGGCGCTGAGTGAGTGGGTCATAAGCAAGAACATCCGTCCGGAGAACAATGTTGCGGGAAGCTACATAACAAAGATTCAGTCCAACCAGGCAAGGTTTGAGGCAATGACGCAGACAATCAAGAAGTACAATGTTGCGCTTGCCGCTGCGAAGGAGGGCAATCTTGACATGGCCGTCATTCAGCTCAAGAAGGTTACAACGCAGAATCCGGGCTTTGTCAAGGCGCAGCTTCTGCTTGCGCTGCTGTACATGAAGGAGAAGGAGCCTGCACGGGCAAAGAAGTGCCTGAATGCCGTGCTCAAGGTGGACGTGAACAACACAACCGCAAGACGCTACCAGCGTGAGATTAAGATGCTGGAAAATGACATCAGCACACAGGGGCAGGATACATTTCTCCCAAGGAGAAAGCAAAAGGAGACGGAGCAGCAGCCGCTTAATGGCAATGATGTGATAATGCCGCACTCCTCCTACAAGGAGCCAAGCAACGGTGCCATAACGATAATAACACTGCTTGCCGGCGTTGTCCTGGGGGCTGCGATAATATGGTTTTTGATTACCCCGGCACGTTACAAGGGGCTGACGAGTGAGTATAATGCAAGCGTCCTTGAGTACAGTGAAAAGTTGTCCAATGGCAATGCGGAGCTTAACACACTGACACGGCAGCTTCAGGATGTGACGGCAGAGAGGGATGCACTTAATGAGAAGCTGGAGAGCATATCAGGTGTTGACGGCAACAACAGGCTGCTGACACTGGTGATTGACGCAGCCAATGCATATATTGCCAATGAGCCAACCAAGGCGGCGAAGGTGCTTGTGGACGTTGATGTAAGCTCGCTTCCGTCGGATAATTCCAAGGCGCTGTACAACACCATTGCTGCCGCAACGACACAGACGGCAGCCACGGAGCTCTATAATTCGGGTTATGCAAGCTACAGCCGCGCACATTACAGTGAAGCGGTGGAGGATTTGGAGGTGTCGTACAAGCTTGACAGCACCAAGGTTGATGCGGCATATTACTGTGCCAAGTCCTATGTTGCCCTTGACCAGGTTGACAATGCCAAGAAATACTACCAGTACATAGTGAATAATTTCCCGACGAGCCGTTATATCTCAGAGGCGACAACCTATGTGACGACCCATTAGATTAATTAATATTGTACCAACGAAGACCCTTGTGCCAGACGGCATAAGGGTTTGTTTTTGCCAAAATTTGCATATTGCCAATGGCATGAAGGAGGGCGAGGTGGGCAACATGGTTGAAAATGCGGACAAGGGCGGCAGCAGTGACGATTATGCCGGATATTACTACATGCTGATGAGGGATTCCCTGATAATAGGGCTTGACGGTGATTTGGACCACCATCTGGCGGATGGGATGAGGGACAGCGTGGACGCGGTAATCAGGGATAACAACATAAGGAGCATAGTGATGGATTTTACCAATGTGGATTTCATGGACAGCTCAGGCATAGGGCTCATCATGGGCAGGTACAAGCGAATGAAGCAGAGGGGCGTGATAGCAATCGTGAATCCGGGGAAAGGCATTCAGCGCATATTGCAGATATCAGGGCTTCACAAGCTGGTGCAGGTGTTCGGGGACTTGGAATCCGCAATTGCGGCAAATGAAGCCAGGGTCATGGATAATAACAGGAAAAGGAGTGGGGTTTAATGTCAATAATGCATCTGGAAATTGCAAGTTCATCGGAAAATGAGGGCTTTGCCAGGGTTGTGGTGGCTGCATTTGTGTCAAGGCTTGACCCCACAATGGAGGAATTGTCCGACATCAAGACCGCCGTGTCAGAGGCCGTGACCAATTCGATTGTACACGGTTATGAGCAGGGAGAGGGGACAATCCGCATAAGCTGCGCCATAGAGGGCAGGGAGGTCACGGTTGTCGTGGAGGATGGCGGCGTCGGCATGGCTGACGTGGAGAAGGCGATGAAGCCGATGTATACCTCAAAGCCTGAACTTGAAAGGTCGGGGATGGGCTTTACCTTCATGGAGGCATTCATGGACAGTCTTGAGGTAACCTCGGTGGAGGGGGAGGGAACAAGGGTTGAGATGAGGAAAGTGATAGGGTAGGGATGGTATGTGCAAAACGCCTGAGTCTACAAAGGATTTGCTTGAGCGTGCACACAAGGGTGATGAAGCCGCAAGGGAACGGTTGATTACTGAAAACATGGGACTGATATGGAGCATGTGCAGGCGCTTTGCCGGGAGGGGACACGAGGCGGAAGACCTGTTCCAGATAGGCAGCATAGGGCTGATTAAGGCGGTGGACAGGTTTGACACCTCATATGACGTGTGCTTCTCGACATATGCCGTCCCCATGATATGCGGTGAGATTAAAAGGTTCCTTAGGGATGACGGCATGATTAAGGTGAGCCGTTCCTTAAAGGACAATGCTGTCAAGGCGCAGAGGGCAAGGGAAAAGCTGCGAAATGAGCTTGGAACCGAGCCTACCCTTGAGGGAATCGCCAGGGAGGCCGGCCTTGGCGTTGAGGATGTGGTGCTCTGCTTTGAGGCATCATATGAGGTTGAATCAATCAATAGGGCAATATGCCAGCAGGATGGAAGTGAGGTCACTGTGATGGACAGGCTGGCAGACAGGTGTGAGCCGGGAACCGCCAGCATTTGTCCCGAAAATGAATGGAAGGATTATGAGAAGGAGAAGCTTGTTGACAGCATGGTGCTGAACCAGGAATTGTCAGGGCTTGCACATGATGACAGGAAGCTCATATGGCTTCGCTATTACAGGGAATGGACCCAGACACAGGTGGCAAGGGAGATGGGAATGTCCCAGGTCCAGGTCAGCAGGACTGAAAAGAGAATCCTGCTGTACCTGAGGGCAAGAATGCAGGCCTGAAGCGCAAAACCATGGGGTTAAACTGCGCTCCACCTTCCGGATGCACCGCATGGGAGAATAAGTCCGCTGCCGGACACGGGAAGTCCGAGCTCCTGCGAGTCAACATGTCCGCCAAATCCCTTGAGCTCCGTGGAGAGCATATAGGTAAGCACCGCAGGCGCAAGTCCCGTGGTGTAGGAATTTACAAGGAAGAACAGCGGGTTGCGGCTTAACAGCCTGACACAGGACTGTATCAGCGGGTGGATTGAATCTTCTATCTTCCATATCTCACCCTTTGGTCCCCTGCCGTATGAGGGCGGGTCCATTATTATGGCATCATAGCGGCTGCCCCTGCGTATTTCCCGCTCAACAAATTTCAGGCAGTCGTCGACGAGCCACCTGACGGGGCGTTCCCCAAGACCTGAGGAGGATGCGTTTTCCTTTGCCCAGCCAACCATTCCCTTGGAGGCATCCACATGTGTGACGTGCGCACCTGCGGCAAGGGCGGCAAGTGTTGCCCCGCCTGTGTATGCAAAAAGGTTTAGCACCTTGATTTCGCGTTCGGGCTCCTGCTGTTTCCTGTCGGCAATCAGCCTGCCGAACCAGTCCCAGTTGGCTGCCTGTTCAGGGAATAGCCCCGTGTGCTTGAAGCTGAAGGGCTTCAGGTTGAAGGTCAGCGCATTGGGAAATGAATTGGACTGGTAGGATATCTGCCAGCTTTCAGGGAGGCTGAAAAACTCCCAGCTTCCGCCGCCCTTGGCGCTTCTGTGGTAGTGGGCGTTCATGTGGCTCCAGCCCTCATGTTTTTTTTCCGTGTTCCAGATGACCTGCGGGTCAGGCCGTACAAGCAGGTAATCTCCCCATCTTTCAAGCTTTTCGCCCCCTGATGCATCAATGACCTCGTAATCGTTCCAATTGTCTGCAATCCACATGGTGTAATTCCTCCGTTTCCATATATGTGAGTTAATGCTGTTTTTCATTCATGGTCCAAGAACATATCATAATATATCATTTGGAATATGGCAATAAATATATTGAATTGGCGGTTTGGATGTGGTAGAATTTCCTCTGTCTGTTATCGTCGAAAGATGCAGAAAAAAATGAGGAAATGAGGGAAGAGGGATGTTTTGTCCAAAATGTGGTACGCAGAATGAAGACACGGCGGCGTTCTGCGCTAATTGTGGAACCAGGCTTACAGAGGAAGCGGCAGCGCCGGTCCAGCAGGAGACAGTACAGCAGCAGGTAGAGCCACAGGCAGCAGTACAGCAGCAGGCAGAACCGCAGGCAGCAGCGCAGCAGGCAGGGGTACCGGTACAGCAGGCAGCACCGGCTCCAAGGAAACCGATGGATAAAAAGACAAGGAATATCATCATTGCTGCAGTGGCAGCAGTTGTTGTTGTCATTTTGTTCGTAATCGTTGGCAATTCACTTGGAAATCCTGAGAGGGTTGTCAAGAAGTATTTCAAGGCACAGATGGAAGGCAAGTGGGATAAGGTTTACGAATGCGTTGACCTGCCAAAGGGCGATTTCGTCAGCAAGGATGCCATGAAGGCGGCAAAGCAGGACAGTGACGTGTCAGAGGTGACAAACTTTGAGATTTCAGAGAGGGATACTGATTCTGACATTTCAAAGACCTACACCATTACATATTACCTTGCCGGAAGCTCCAAGAGAACCACAACGGTTGATGTTGTGAAGTCAGGAAAGGTGCTTTTGTTCTGGAACAACTACAAGGTAAGCTCAGATGACGTGGTTTCAAGGAATGTCAGGATTAACGTGAGCAATGACAGCAGCCTGCTCATTGACGGAACCCAGGTGGATGACAAGTACCTTGACACGGATTCAGAGAGCACAACCTACAAGACCTACAAGATTGACTATCTGATGTCAGGAAAGCATACATTTAAGGCAACAAGTGATTTGTATGAGGATAGTGAGAAGGATTACACGGTAAGCTATGATGGTGATTCATTCTCACTCGTCACGTCAACAATCAAGGAGAGCGTTGTCGAAGCACGTAAGACAGCCGCAATTAGTGATGTGCAGACTTTGATTCAGGCTGGCGTAAGCCGCAAGGACTTCAGTGACATAAAGGGAATGTTCTTTGCTGAAAATCAAACCAAGCTCAGCAGTGTGCAGTCAAAGTTCGAGAAGTTCCGTGACAATACACACAAGAGCGACGGAACAGGTGTGACATCTGCAACTGCCTCCAATGTGACGGCTTCGGATTCATCCACCGGAACAACCGATGGAATGCCGTATGTCAAGGTTTCAGTCAAGCTTGAGCTCAGCCTTGTGGGTAAAAGCTCATCAAACGCAAATGAGAAGAGTGCAAACAAGACAGTTACGGATACCATCACATACATATACAAGGATGGAAGCTGGACAATATATGATATTTCACTTTCAAGCCTGTATGTATAGGATGTATGCAGGGATGTTGGTTGCAAAAAGACTTCGGTATGTGAATACCGGGGTCTTTTTTTGTGCATATTATCACAAGACAGGCATTTGCGCTGCCGCAGGCTTGCGCAAGCCGTGGATTGGGGGAAGCATGAGCAAGAAAATATATCTTAAAATCAATAGGAACAATGAGGTGAGTGATACCCTTGTCAGGGTGTCAGACGTGGCGGATGTGTATTGCCAGGACGTTGCGGCTGCAAGCAAGGCGAAAACCCTTGTGATTGGCAGGATTGAGGCTGATGGCAGGGCGAGGGTGAGCATGTCATCCTTGAGAATCATTGAGGCGATAACCAGTGAGATACCGGGAGCTGATGTTGACAACATTGGTGAGGAGGATTTCATTGTGGATTACATTGATGAAAAGAACAAGGGGACGCTTTTTGGACTTGGCAGCAAGGCGGTCAATGCCATCAAGGTGCTGCTGATATGCATCATAACATTTATGGGAAGCGCCTATGCCATAATGGCATATGACAATGACGTGGGGACGAAGGAGATATTTGCCAAGGCATATGAAATGATACTTGGAGGTCAAAATGACGGCACAAGGATTATGGAAATAATGTTCTCAATCGGCCTTACCCTTGGCATTGCCGTATTCTACAATCATTTTGGCGGAAAGAGCTTCTCCAATGACCCTACGCCGATTGAGGTGGAGATGAACACTTACGAGCAGGACATTGATTATGCCCTGATTGAAAGGGGCAGCCGAAGCGGAAAGGAGTTGACGTAAGCGTGATGGGACAGGTACTTCTTGGGGCGCTCGCACTGGGCGGCGGCATAGTGTCTGCGGCAGGGATATTTGCCCTGATTACCGCGCTTGGCATTGTCAACCGGTTCGCCAAGGTGACACGTACCGCAGGGTATGTCCGCTTGTATGAGGAAATGATAATTTTTGGTGCAGCCTTTGGCAACCTGTGCTTCCTGTTTGACTGGCGGCTTTTCCTTGGCATGCCGGGGGTGGTGGTGTTTGGGCTGATATCCGGCATATATGTGGGCTGCTTTGCCGTATGCCTTGCGGAGATAACCAAGGCGGTGCCGGTGGCGGTAAGAAGGACGCGGATAAGCTCGGGGCTTGGCTTTATTGTGCTTGCCGTTGCCCTTGGGAAGGGAATTGGAAATCTTGTGTATTACCTGTACCTGTATGTTGACTGACAGGTGCGGACGGACGCCTTGGCGCGCAGGAAATGGAGGAATCATGATTGACCAGAAGGAAAATATGACTCAGGAGGAAATCCAGTTAAGGAATGATGAATACAACAGGTATGTGGAGGAGGTCACGCCCGTGTATAGCTGTGGGCTCCGTTCCCTTAAGGCATTTGTCACGGGCGGGCTGATATGCCTTGTCGGACAGGTGCTGCTCACGGTGTATGGCAGTATGGGCGCGGGAAAGGATGATGCTGCACTTCTTGTCACAATATCACTTGTGGCGCTCAGTGTGGTGCTTACGGGGTTTGACATATACCCCTACATTGTGAAATGGGGCGGTGCGGGGGCATTGGTTCCCATAACGGGCTTTGCCAATTCCGTTGTGTCGGCGGCGATGGAGTACAAGCGGGAGGGCTGGGTGTATGGCGTTGGGTGCAAGATATTCACCATTGCAGGTCCCGTCATACTTTATGGCATAATAACGAGCTGGGCGCTTGGGGTGGTATACTGGCTCATGCAAATGTGGGGATGAATGCGGTACGTGTGGATTAGGCATAATCAGGTTGCATTTGGCGGTTATATTAGGTATACTATACGCATTGGGCCAGACGTGAAATGTCTGGGGAATGGAGGATGAAATGGGGGTTAATTCAATTGATGCCGAGGAAGACCAGTTTGCATACCGCTACGATACGCAGCTTCTGATAGACAGGAGGGATAAGGACCTTGACGAGGATGAGATAGCTGATTACATCACGGAGCATTTTGAGGGCAACAGCCTGATTGCTGCGGGGGACGAGGATTTGGTGAAGATTCATTTCCATACGAATGAACCGTGGAAAATCCTTGAATACTGCAATACCGTGGGAGAGATATATGACATCGTGGTTGAGGACATGATTAGGCAGACCAATGGAATGCAGGGCTGATTGCCCAGGTGTGGCATAACAGTATCGCAGGCGAAAGTCCCATTGCCGTTTTTTCGGGTTAAGGGGGTGTCCGCCTGCGATTTTCTATGCGTGTATATATACTTTTTTATACTGTTTTTGGCTGGTCATATTCTACGCCGAAGGTATCAACGGTGACGGTTTTCATCACCTGCTTGTTGTATGGGCAGTCATACCAGTCGACATCTGTCTCGGCTATGGCGTTGAGCACGTCAAGCCCCTCAGTCAGTTTCCCGAATGCGGCATATTCCCCGTCAAGGTGCGGTGAATCCTTGTGCATGATGAAGAACTGTGAGCCTGCGGAATCAGGTATGTTGGTTCTTGCCATGGACAGCACGCCGACAGTGTGCTTCAGGTCATTCTTGAAGCCGTTGGAGGAAAATTCCCCCGGTATGCTGTAGCCTGGACCGCCGGTGCCGTTGCCGTCAGGGTCGCCGCCCTGAATCATGAAGCCGTTGATTACACGGTGGAACATAAGCCCGTCATAAAAGCCCTTCTGTATGAGGGAGATGAAGTTGTTGACGGTGTTGGGCGCAATTTCAGGATAAAGCTCGGCACGCATTACCTGCCCGTTTTCCATGGTTATTGTTACAATTGGGTTTTGTGTCATATTTTTCCTCTTTTCCGTGCTTTAAGAGCACTATCAATGATTTTATTGTAATATTCAACAAATGTCAAATTAATCAGGAGGTGTAGGCATGGCTGGTGAAGCGGGATTTTTGCTTGTTGGCTGCCATATGTCGCAGGATGAGGCAAGATTCTTGTCGGAAGGGCTGGAAAGATGGAGGGTCCTGTTCGGCATTGGCGAAGGCGCGGCTGCATTTTCGGGCGATGTGTCCGTGGCAGGGATGCCCATTATCATACTGGCGGGTTCTGACGCTGAAGCTGCCGCCGTGGTGAGCGTCACGGAATCGAAGGGGCTGGCGGACTGCCATGCCTGCGTGCTTGGCTTTGGCATGGATTACCGTGGAAATGCGGGATATGTTGTATTGGAGGCGGAGGGGATTACTGACGATTACCTTGACCTTGTGTGGGCAAGGTATGCGAAAAAGCCACTCACCATTTTAACCACGGACAGGCTCATTGTGCGGGAGATGACAACTGATGATTTGCCTGAATTGTACAGGCTGTACGGCTATGAGCACATGACGGATTTTGTGGAGCCGTTGTATGAGTACGGGAAGGAGCTTGAATTTACGGAAAATTACATACGTGACATGTACGGATTTTACGGATATGGGCTGTGGCTTGTGATACGCAGGGAGGATGGCAGGCTGATTGGGCGAGCAGGCCTTGAAAACAGGGTGATTGACGGCGTGCAGAGTGTGGAGCTTGGGTATATGGTGGGCACGCCGTTCCAGCGGATGGGGTATGCGGGGGAATGCTGCCGCGGCATAATCCGCTGGGCATTTGACCGTGGGCACTTAGGGCTTGACAGGCTTGCATTGTGTACAAGCCCTGGCAACATTCCTTCGGCGCGGCTTGCAAGGAGCCTTGGGTTCCGCCTTCATGCACAGGATGTTGGCGGACTTGACCTGTACTACCTTGACAGGGATGGCATGCCGTGGGCTTGATGCAAGGCATCACAAATCAAAAATGTACCTGATGAAGCTGGCGCCGTTGTCGCTGTATTTGCTTGTTATGACAATGCCAAAGCATGGATGGTCCATGCGAAGCCCAAGCTCGTTGACAAGCTTTGTGTCCTGCATGTCAACTGCATTGGGGATGCGGCTTCCGTCATCCATGGTCAGGTATATGAGGTGGTCGGATATTTTCTCAAGCTCCTCCTCACTTAACAGGTCACGCAAATCCATCAGTGATGAATCGGTTCCTGTGGAGAAGCCGTTGATGAGGCTGTAATCAGCGAGAAATCCGTCAGTGTTGCCGGCATAAAACCTTGTCTCAAGCTTCTGCGCACTAAGGTATGGGTCCTGATCCAGTGAATTGGTGTAGGTCAGGGTGTAGCCCGTGTCAAATTCAACACGCTGTGTCTTGCCGTCTATCCCCAGGTATTGGGTGAAGCCGCTTGAAAGCGGGTCCTGCTCATTGTCATCATAGGTCAGGTGCCCGTCCACGACTGCAACGTAGAACACGTTTTCATAGTCGTTGAGCTTTATGCTGTAAATTGTGCCGATGATTCCCGCAACCACAAGGAGCACTGCCACGATGGGAACACGGAAGTTGGTCCATATGTGGTCTATTTTTTGCGGGAGTGTCATGTGGCGCAGGATTTCAGCCTGTTCACCTGCAACTTCTTTTAAGCTTTTTCCGTATATCATAATTAATCTCCATTTCCATGCATGGTAAGCATTTTACCATAAATGCTGCCGCGGGACATCCCATTTTACAAAAAGTTCATGAATCTTATGTAAATGTTCTTTGCTTTTTCCATGCAAACCATGTATAATCAGATGGTGTTCGCAATAATGTGTGCAGACTGTCATGCCGGAAAGAGGATGTAATGGATCGTTGGTTTGGTTTGGACAGCCCTTTTTTCAGGGTGATGTCAAAGGTTGCAGATTTTATGATATTGAATGTGCTGGTGCTGGTTTTCTCGATTCCGGTTATTACAATCGGACCTGCGGTGACGGCAATGTATTACGTGGCATTAAAGGAGGTCAGGGGCGAGGAAGGATATGTGGTCAGGGATTTCTGGAAGGCATTCAGGCGCAACTTCAGGCAGGGTGTCATAATTGAATTGATTGTCATAGTCATTGCACTGGTGCTGGGGCTTGACATAATGGCAAGCTTTCGCTGGTCGCTTGAGGGCAGCATGGCGGGGACGGTGTTCATGTACCTCAACATTGGGCTTGCAATTGTGGCGGCGGGCTCGCTGATGTATCTGTTTCCGCTGCTTGCGCAGTTTGAGAATACAATACGGAAAACGATGTTCAATTCCCTGCTGATGGCTGAGAAAAACCTTCCGCAGACTATAATAATGCTGATTGTGACAGGCATGATTGTGTATGCGATTGCGTCATTTCCACTGTTCATAATTGTGCTGATAGGGCTGTATGCGTATGTCCAGTCCTATGTGATGGTGAGGACGTTCAAGCCGTACATGCCCAAGGAAGAGGAGCATACGGACGAGTTTGAGGTGCCTGGTGAGGATGATGATGTATGGAAAGGCGGGGAAAGATGAGTAAGCCGGGGTTCAGAAAGGGAAATGTGATGCTGGTTCTGGCAGGCGTTGTGCTGCTTGCGCTGGAGCTGGTGGTAAATGTTGGCAGCATTAAGGTTGACCTGTTCAATGACATTGCAGCCTATGTGTTAATTATAATCGGATTGATGGGAATGGCGGGGCGGAGCAACGTGTTCAGGAAAAACAGGGGCGTTGCCGTCGGGGGGCTTTTCGCCGCATTGTTCACGCAGCTTGTGTATTGCCTTGACATGGGTGAATACCAGTTCAGCGGTGAGCTTTTTGCCAGGGGGATATGTACGATTCTCTACATATATGTGACATATTACTTTATGGAGGGCGTGGCGCTTGAGGCAAAGATGCAGGGCAAGACGGCGGTATCCCAGAATTTCCGTGTGACCTGGATTGTGTTTGGCGTGCTGGTGTTTGCCTACTATGTGGTTCTCAACCTTGATGTTCCGTCCGTGGTGGAGATTGTGGTGCAGGCGGTCATGGTGATATGCGCTGTATATTATTGCGTGGTCATGGCGGGGGCATGCAACCAGTTGTATATGGAGGGGCAGCCGCCCCGTTCGGACAGGTGACGCCACCCGCGAAATAATTTTTTAAATTTATGCTTGCATTTCTTAATGCGTTGGGATATAATGAACTTCGTTGCTACGCAGTGGGCTTTCGCCAAATGGTAAGGCACTGGATTCTGATTCCAGCATTCTGGGGGTT
>CAYZYS010000018.1:0-22825 GCA_964482605.1 uncultured Bacteroides sp. | reverse complement strand
TTCCATATATGTTTTTTACATAAAAAGCTTGTCATATTCAGGTCTGTTCCTCACATACCCCGCCCTGCACAGCTCCTCATAATTATCCGACACCGCCTTGTAAAATGTCATCAGCGGTATGAAGCACTGTGCGAAGTTCTTGGGGCTTCCGCCCGCCTTAATCACGGCGTCACCCACAATTTCCTTCTTTCCATTGGCTCCGGAGGATGCGCTTTCTATTGCCACCTTAAAGGTCCTCAGGCCATATGACAGATACCTAATGTCCCCCGTAAGCTCAAAGCCTATGGAAAGAAGCTCAAGCAGCAGGGTGTTGTTGCCATTTCTTGCAAGGCTCGGAAGCTCCTTGTAATAGAAAAGCCCATTGGGAAGCCTGCAGTTGTCAACCACGTCATCTATGGCTCCCAGAAGCATTTTCCTGATTCTTTCATCAGGGGCAATCCTGTAATAGCGCATGACGCTTCCAACCGCCACACTTATCATGAACCCCACGCGAATTACCGTGTTGTCAGTGTATGGCGCAAGCCAGCCGCCGTACTGCTCCTCCCATTGGTAAAAGCTGTCGAGAATCCATTTGCATTTCCCCAGCCATTTTTCATCATTGGTCTCCACATACAATGCCACAAGGGTGCGAAGCGCCCAGCCCGTCTCCCTCGCATTGGCCTCGCCCGGAACCTGGTACATCGGTGTTTCAAGAAGCCCCAGCACATTGTTGCCAATGCCGATTGCAGTGTCAAGCCCCCTCTCATCCCCTGAGAAATGATAATAATCAAGAAGTCCCTCGACCCATTCATGTGAGCATACCATGACGCCATTCTTGCAATGCCCCGCCGTGTGCTCCCACTGGCCTCCCACGTAAACGGGATTCCTGTGGTAATGGCACACGTCAACATCCATCCAATGGCTGGCTGACACGAAATTATAATCGAGATACCGCCTTATCCCTGTCCTTGCGTACATCATGGCGCAGGCGTGCGGGTAGTCATATTCATTGTTCACCCAGACCTGCTCGCCGTTGCCGCGCCCCTGCTGTGTGTAGCCCAGGTCAGGTGCGTCGCCCCAGTTAAGCATGCCATAGCACCTTGCGTGTCCATCTGCCTTTGCCGTCATGGATATCTCAACATTTTCATTGACCACGTCATTGAAAACATCAATAAACACCCCCGCATCCCTAAACACCTTCGGGTCAAGGCGCGGTCTGTCAGGCATCTGGTAAATGAGGCTTCGGTTGTCAAGCTCCACAAGGCTTTCGTCACTTTTATGGAAATGCAGTAAAAAGCGCTGCTCCCTTGACATTCCCGACTGCATGACAACCCTGTCAACATTTTCCGGGACAAGCATCAGGGCGATTCCACTGCCATCCGCCTTCACAGCCTTTGGATAATTTTGCTGCGCCTGAAATATGGTTGCGCACACACCGCCGTCGGAATCAGTCCTGTCCGCAAAGAAAGTGCCGTACAAAACCTCCTCAAAATGCTCGTTTGCCTCCTTCATGAGGTAATGGGCATCCACCACCTTGTTGACCTCAGCGCCATCCCTTCCTATGTAAAAATCCGTCTTGTAATTGGAGCTTCCAACGCAGGTGCGCACCGCCCCGACAGGCGCCTTAAGCTCCAGCGCATGAAGGTCACCTATGCCCCTTGTATGGAAAATATGGCCTTCTGCCTCCCCGCTGTCAGCCACCACATCGCCACAGCCCGTTGAATCCGTGTCAGTGTCAAATGTCATGCGGCTAAGGCTGCCATCGCCCGCCCTGCCATGGGCATTCACGTAGAACACAAGGGATTTAAGATGAAGCTCCCCATCAGTGGTGTTAATTATCCTGTAGGATACCTCCATCCACGGCTTGTCCGCATATGCGGTAAGCTTGAGTTCAAAGTCAATCCCACCTTCATGAGTTTCCCCTGTGCAATGGCATCCCCTGACCTTAAGCACTGCAACAAGGGGGCCTTCCTCCACCACCTGCCAGCTTCCAAGCCTGATTTTGTAATTTTTTCCTGTCCCATCGTCAAGCACGGGACCCACAAACTGCTGCCCCTGGTATGTGACACCGTCACTTACCACCTGTCCAAACACACCATCCCCGCCGTCAAGCACCTCAAATGAAAGCCTTGAGCCCGAAACCCTAAAACCGGTCAGTGTCCTTGACACGCTGATGCGTGCGCTGTCTTCCGTGAGCCCTTCACCGCCATCCTTCGTCAATGCCCCCCTTACGGCAGGCCCCGCACAGTCCACGGGATTGTCATCCGTCATACCCCCCGGCTCATACTCCGTCTCACACTCCAGCTCACATCCTGCATTTCCGGGAAGATTTGCCATGAACCGCAGGAACATATACCTGACGGAGCCATCATCATATCTTGACGTGACCTTGCCCTGAAGCGGCACGCATTTTCCATCCTGCAATATCGCCACGCGGCTTATGTCCCTTAACTCGCCCTTCCTCATCGGTATTGCAACACTGCAATGCTCACCCTTCCTCGGATAACGATACAGCTTATCGAAAAATATTTTAACCATCGTCATCTCCATTTCATATTATCCAATCCTCATTTTCGCACTTTACTCCTTATTATAACGATGTATACAAACATTAACAACAGGAATTTTATTTTGTTAAACAATACGAATTACTGATATTATGGCATATAACGCCAAACGCCGCAAAACACAATATCTAGATATTTGCAATAAATTTTCCGCAACATTTTGTAGACAACCATATGATATGGTGCTATAATATGCCTTGCACGCCAGTTGATTCATATGCACGAAATATTGGCAGTGGGTAGTGACAGGGCGGGCACCAACACGGATTTAACCCGCAATGGCAAACAGACAGAAGCGGTGCTATGACATGCACCAGAGAAAGAGGGAGAGCAATGAAGGTCATCAAGCGTAATGGTCGTGAGGTTGATTACGACCGCAACAAAATCGTCGTGGCAATACGCAAGGCAAACGACGAGGTGGAGGAAAAGGAAAAGGTCACTGAGGAGCAGATTGAGAACATTGTTGCCTCAATTGAGAACCGCAACATTGACGCAATCAAGGTTGAGGACATTCAGGACATCATAGAGCAAAAGCTTATGGCTGGCAAGAAATACACCCTTGCCAAGACATACATCATATACAGGTACACCCGTGCCCTGGTGCGTAAGGCAAACACCACGGATGAATCCATCATGAGCCTCATACAGAACAGCAATAAGGACATCATGGAGGAAAATTCCAACAAAAACGCCACAATTGCATCAACACAGCGTGACCTTATCGCAGGGGAGGTTTCAAGGGACCTCACACGCCGTATCCTGCTGCCT
Organism: uncultured Bacteroides sp.; assembly: GCA_964482605.1. GTDB lineage: Bacteria > Bacillota > Clostridia > Lachnospirales > Lachnospiraceae > Bacteroides_F. The sequence continues at coordinate 19,511 of CAYZYS010000018.1, read as the reverse complement.
GAGAAGATTTCCAAGGCACATGACGAGGGCGTGCTGCATTTTCACGATTCAGATTATTTTGTGCAGTCAATATTCAACTGCTGCCTTGTAAACATAGGGGACATGCTTGACAAGGGAACCGTCATGAACGGAAAGCTCATCGAGAGCCCGAAGAGCTTCCAGGTTGCCTGTACGGTTGTGACCCAGATTATCGCTGCCGTTGCTTCAAGCCAGTACGGCGGGCAGTCCGTTGACATACGCCACCTTGGCAAGTACCTGCGCAAGAGCCGTCTCAAGTACGAGAAGCACTACCGTGAGAAGTATGCCGACAAGGTTTCGGAAGACTTCATGCAGCAATTCGTGGCTGACCGTCTTTATGACGAGCTCAAGTCCGGCGTGCAGACGATACAGTACCAGATTAACACCCTCATGACCACCAATGGACAGTCACCATTTGTCACGTTGTTTCTGAACCTTGACAAGGATGACCCGTACATTGAGGAGAATGCCATGATTATAGAGGAAATTCTCCGCCAGCGCCTTGAGGGAATCAAAAATGAGAAAGGCGTGTATGTAACGCCTGCATTTCCTAAGCTTGTGTATGTGCTTGACGAGCACAACTGCCTGAACGGCGGAAAGTACGACTACCTGACGGAGCTTGCCGTGCGCTGCTCCGCAAAGAGGATGTACCCTGACTACATTTCCGCCAAGAAAATGCGTGAAAACTATGAAAACAATGTATTCAGCCCAATGGGCTGCAGAAGCTTCCTGTCCCCTTGGAAGGACGCAGACGGCAACTACAAGTGGGAGGGGCGCTTCAACCAGGGCGTTGTGTCGCTCAACCTGCCGCAGATAGGAATCATCGCCGACGGTGATGAGGAAAAATTCTGGCAGCTTATGGAGGAGCGTCTGTCACTATGCTTTGAGGCGCTTATGTGCAGGCATCGTGCCCTTGAGGGAACGCTGTCGGATGTTAGCCCGATTCACTGGCAGTATGGTGCGATTGCAAGGCTTAAAAAGGGCGAAACCATTGACAAGCTGCTGCATGACGGCTATTCCACGCTTTCACTTGGTTACATCGGTCTTTATGAGGTGACAAAGCTCATGACTGGCGAAAGCCACACAACAGCCAAGGGAACGGAATTTGCACTTAAGGTAATGAATCGCCTGAGGGAAGCAACCGACACCTGGAAAAGAACCACGGGACTTGGCTTCGGGCTTTACGGCACACCTGCCGAAAGCCTTTGCTACCGCTTTGCGGAGATTGACAAGAAGCGCTTCGGCAGCATCAAGGACATAACCGACAAGGGCTACTACACCAACTCCTACCATGTGGATGTACGTGAGAAAATCGACGCCTTCAGCAAGTTTACATTTGAAAGCCAGTTCCAGAACATATCCAGCGGCGGCGCAATCTCCTACGTTGAGATACCTAACATGCGCAACAACCTGCCTGCACTGAGGGAGGTTGTAAAGTTCATATACAACAACATCCAGTATGCGGAGTTCAACACAAAGTCCGACTACTGCCATGTATGCGGCTATGACGGGGAAATCACCATCAATGACGACCTTGAATGGGAATGTCCTCAATGCCACAACAAGGACCACTCCAAGATGAATGTCACAAGGCGCACATGCGGTTACCTTGGCGAGAACTTCTGGAACGTGGGCAAGACAAAGGAAATAAAGGCAAGGGTACTGCACCTGTAAATGCATGCGCCCACATACGTAAAGCAAGGGGAGCCGGATTACCGGCTTCCCTTATCTTATGCCCCAAAATGACATACCATGCTTCCATGAATGCCTAATGACATGCGCCATACGATTGTCAACTTATTTGCATTAAACTGTTGACAATTACCCCGCAACAATTTATAATCCAATAGTCAACCAATCCTTTTACCCAAGTTGACAAATCTAATAAATTAAGGCGTATGAAAAAATCATCATATTGTGTTAGTTATTTCATATGTCGGCAGAATGGAGACCAAAATGGACAACATCATTGAAAGCAACATTGAACAAGACAAGGAACCCACGACAAAAAAGAAAGCAAGGCTGTCAATCCAGCAGATGGCACTCATGGGGGTAATGACGGCGCTCATATGCGTACTGGCGCCAATGTCATTGTCGATACCGATAAGCCCTGTGCCAATTTCCCTTACGATACTGGCGATATTCATATCAATATTTGCCCTCGGAATGTGGAAAAGCACCATATGCTGCCTTTTGTACCTGCTTCTTGGGCTTGTGGGACTTCCTGTGTTTTCAGGCTTTTCATCAGGGCCGGCAAAGCTCCTTGGCGCAACAGGCGGATATCTCATAGGCTTCATATTCCTTACACTCATCACGGGATTTTTCGTTGACCGCTGGATGAACAAGCCATTGCTCTGCCTCATTGGGATGATTCTTGGAATCGCCGTGTGCTATACCTTCGGAACTGCCTGGCTTGCATATGTCGGACACATGTCCTTCAGGGCAGCATTAATGGCGGGCGTAATCCCATTCATACCTGCAGACCTTGTTAAGACGGTCATTGCACTCATCATCGGGCCACAGCTCCACAAGACACTTGTAAGGGCACACGTAATATAAGCCAACAACTAAAACAACCATTTAAAAAGGTGTCATCTGCTCCGGCAGACGGCACCTTTGTTTTAATTTTTCCAAATTAGGCAAATCAATTCATTATCACATTCTCACCCTCACCAAGTCTTGTCCTGACGCATTTCCCATTAAATACAAGCTCAACCTCCGCCGGCTTTCCCGCATTGAGGGAAAGTGCCGTGACCGCACCATCCTGCCATTCCATGCGGCTTATCGTGATTCCTCCCCTGGCACAAAGCCCGCTCACACTGCCATCCTTCCATTCCTTCGGGAGTGCCAGAAGCAGGACAAGCCTTCCGGTGTGGCTTTGCACCAGCATCTCGGCAATCCCAGCAGTACAGCCAAAATTGCCGTCAATCTGGAATGGCGGATGATTGTCCAGCATGTTGGGCAGCGTTGAACCGCTGATTAACTGCCTTATATTGCCAAGCGCCTCATCCCCGCATCCAAGCCTTGCCCACATGTTGATAATCCAGGCACGGCTCCAGCCCGTATGACCGCCGCCATTGGACAGCCTTCTTTTGATGGTGGCAACGGCAGCCTGCGCAAGCTCCGGCGTGCCATCAGGTGTTATCTGTGTTCCCGGATGAAGCGCAAAAAGCTGTGAAATATGCCTGTGCCCTAAGTCAACCTCCTCATAATCCTCGTTCCATTCCATTATCTGCCCATATTTCCCAATGCGTGTGGGAGCAAGCCTTTCAAGGGCATTTTTCATGGAACACACCATGTCCCCCACATCATGTCCGGCCACCCCTGACCTTGCGGCTTCCCCGTCCATGCCAAGGATTTTTGCAGCATTTATGCAGGCATTGAAAAGCTCCCTGATTATCTGGTTATCCATCGAAGCCCCCTTGCACAGCACGCCAGTTGTTCCGTCCGCCCTGCGGTACTCATTTTCCGGCGATATGGACGGACACACCACAAGCCACTCCCCGTCATCAACAAGGTAATCCAGGATAAATGCCGCCGCATCCAGCATAATGTCAAAATTATCCCTCAGAAATTGTTCATCGCAGGTAAAGAGGTAGTGCTCCCACAGGTGAAGGCAAAGCCATGCACCGCCCATGACCCAGAAGGTTGAACTAAGGCAGACATCCTGCGGTGCAGCATCCGCCCAAATGTCAGTATTATGGTGCGCCACAAAGCCGCGGCAGCCGTACATCCGCTCCGCCGTCACCCTGCCATTGACACAAAGCCTCCTGATTAAATCAAACAGCGGCTCATGGCATTCCGACAGATTGCAGCTTTCAGCAGGCCAGTAATTCATCTGCGTATTGATGTTGATGGTAAATTTGCTCCCCCATTTTGGTGACATGTCCTGGTTCCATATGCCCTGCAAATTGGCAGGAAGCGAGCCCGGCCTGCTGCTCGATATGAGGAGGTAACGCCCGTATTGAAACATGAATTCAATGTCGGTATTATCCTTGCCCGCACCAAGCCTTAACTCCACCGTTTCATAAAGCTTCCCATAATCATCCTCATGACGGCGCAAAAGCCCATCCCAGCCAAGCCCAGCGGCAGCCTCAAGTCTTTTCATGGCAGTTGTTTTCGGGTCCTTCTCACGAAATGTTGTATCAGCGGCAAGCAGCACCAACACCTCATCAGCACCATCCACCATGAGGGCATTGCCAATGCACTGTAGGCTTCCCCCAACCGGCACCACCTTTATTCCGCACGCCGCCGTGATTCCACCGGTGACGGAAGCGCCGACGCACCCTCCACCGCACGATGCCTGCATAATTGCACAATCATCCCCAACGATTCTAAAATCATCCACATATGCATCATTGTCAGGATGGCGGTACTTTACCGTCTGGTAGGGTGCAAGGCGCATTGTTGCCTCACCCCTGGCAAGCCTTGGATAAAATGATATTGCACCGGGCTTGTCCGCAGTAAGGTGTATTGCAATCACACCGTCAGGATGGCTTGCAACCACCTCACGCACATACCTCACGCCATTTCTGGTAAACTCCGTATGCGCCACCGCCCTTGATATGTCAAGGTACCTGTGGTAATCAGTTATGGCATCCTCACCACCCTTGAAATTAAGGTAAAGATTCCCCAGTGGTTCATAATGCCTTTGGTTTTCAGGCACACCAGTTAAGGCGAAGGTGCAAAGCTCCTCCGCCTCTGTGTATCTGCCTTCCATTATAAGGCTGACTATGCGTGACCGCTGCTCCAATGCCGAAGGATTATTTCTGTCCCTTGGCCCGCCCGACCACACGCTGTCCTCATTAAGCTGTATGTACTCTGTATATGGCGTGCCATAAACCATGCCACCCAGTCTGCCATTGCCAACCGGAAATGCCTCATTCCAGTTGTCCGCAGGCCTGTCAAATTCAATCCTGTCACGTGTCAGCATGAATTATCCCTTCCTTGTCATCATTGCGTTCACTTATTCCCACGCTTCCAAAATTCCTCAATGAAATCCATCCTGGAGGTCATGGCGGTAAACACAAGGTCAAGAATTGTCAGTGCAGCCATCGCCTCAACCACAACAACCGCCCTTGGAACAATCATTGGGTCATGCCTGCCCTTGATTGACACCTGTATCTCCTCACCCGCCTTGTTCACCGTGTCCTGCAATGAGGCAATTGACGGGGTCGGCTTCACGGCTGCACGGAATATTATGTCCGAGCCGTCACTTATGCCGCCAAGTGTACCTCCAGCGTGGTTGGTCGCCTTGACCACCTTGCCGTCCCTCATCCTGAAGGAGTCATTGTTCATGCTGCCCGTCACCCTTGCCGCCTCGAAGCCATCACCCATCTCAAAGCCCTTGACTGCACCAATTGACAGCATTGCCTTGGCAAGGTTTGCATCCAGCTTGTCAAACACAGGCTCACCAATCCCAGGCATCACGCCGCTTATGACACACTCAATCACACCGCCGACGGAATCCTGCTCCTGCATTTTTTTCGTGGCATATTCCCTCACAAGCTCTGCCGCCTGCGCATCAGGCATGCAAAATGGATTTTGCGCCGCCTGGTTTAAGTCAAACCTGTCCATGTCAATTGTGATGTCACCGATTGATTTGGCGTATGCATTAATTTTTATACCCAATTGGTCTAGCAGCTTCAGGGCTATCGCACCTGCCGCCACCCTACCTATCGTCTCGCGCCCTGATGAGCGCCCGCCACCGCGGTAATCACGGAAGCCGTACTTCATGTCAAATGTGTAGTCGGCATGACCTGGCCTGTAATAGCTGGCAATCTCAGAATAATCCGAGGAGCGCTGGCTTTTATTGTACACAGCCAGGGAGATTGGCGTTCCCGTGGTTTTACCCTCAAACACACCCGACAAAATCTCCACGGCATCATCCTCACTTCTCTGGGTTGTAAACTGGGACTGTCCCGGCTTCCTTCTGTCGAGGAGCCTTTGAATATCCTCCTCACACAAGGACACCCCCGCAGGACATCCGTCAACCACAACCCCAAGTCCCCTGCCGTGGGACTCGCCCCATGTCGTTATCCTGAATATGTTGCCATAGGTAGAACCAGCCATACTTCAACTCCAATCATCATTTATTAACGGTTTTAATTCAGCTTCCAAATATCCCTGTTGTACTCAGCAATCGTTCTGTCGGATGAGAAGAAGCCTGCCTTTGCAATGTTCACAAGCATTTTCTTTGCCCACGCCCTGCGGTCATTGTAATCCCTGAACACGCGCTCCTTAACCTCAATGTACTCCTTCACGTCAAGCAGCGTCATGAACCAGTCCTTCTGGATAAGCTCCGCATGAAGCCTCAACAGGCTGTATGCATTGCCAGTGCGAAGCATCTGCGGGCTGATTATGAAATCAACAAGCCTGCGAACCTCCTCATCATCACAGTAAATTCCGCATGCACTGTAATCAGACCTGTCATAGTGTCCGATGACCTCATCACTGCTCTTGCCAAAGGTGTAAATGTTTTCATCACCCACAAGCTGCGCAATCTCCACATTGGCACCGTCCATGGTTCCCAGCGTCACGGCGCCGTTGAGCATGAACTTCATGTTGCCCGTTCCCGATGCCTCCTTGGATGCGAGCGATATCTGCTCTGACACGTCACAGGCAGGTATGATGTACGCGGCCTTGGAAACATTATAGTTCTCCACCATGACAACCTTAAGGTAAGGGCTTACCTCCGGGTCATTGTTAATTAGCTGCTGCAGGCAGAGAATCAGGTGGATTATGTCCTTTGCAATGACATACGCCGGAGCTGCCTTTGCCCCGAATATCACGGTTATCGGCGTCTGCGGCTTATTGCCCTTCTTAATGTCAAGGTACTTGTATATCACATACAGGGCATTCATCTGCTGCCTCTTGTACTCATGCAGCCTCTTTACCTGTATGTCAAATATTGAATTTTCATTGATTTCAACGTTCTGCGTATCCTTGAGGTACTTTGCAAGCCTTGCCTTATTGCCCGACTTCACGGCAAGAAGCTCATCAAGCGCAGCATCATCATTCACAAAACCCATAAGCTTCTCAAGCTCATTGGCATCCTTTTTGAAGCCATCGCCAATCTTACCCGTAATCCATTTGGTAAGCTCCTCATCACAGTGCAGAAGCCACCTTCTGAAGGTTATGCCGTTGGTCTTATTGTTGAATTTTTCAGGATAAATCCTGTAAAAATTATTAAGCTCCTTATTCTTCAGTATCTCAGTGTGCAGATACGCAACACCATTTACGCTGTAACCGTAGTGAATGTCCATGTTGGCCATGTGGACCCTGTCCTGCTGGTCAATGATGTACACGCTCTGGTCCTGGAAGCGCTCGCGTATCTTGCCGTCAAGCCCCCTGATGATTGGGACAAGCTGCGGCACAACCTTCTCCATGTAGGACATTGGCCATGTCTCAAGCGCCTCCGCCAATATGGTGTGGTTGGTATATGCACAGGTCTTTGACACAATGTATATCGCCTCGTCAAAGTTGATGCCGTTCTGCTGCAGAAGCCTTACCAGCTCCGGAATCACCATGGACGGGTGGGTGTCGTTAATCTGTATTGCCGCATAATCAAACAAATCGTGAAGGTTGGAGCCCTTGCGCCTGCACTCATCAATGATGTACTGCGCCGCATTGCTCACCATGAAATACTGCTGGTAAATCCTAAGCTGCCTTCCCGCCTCGTCGCTGTCATCAGGGTACAAAAACAGCGTCAGGTTCTCCCTGATGTTGTTCTTGTCAAAATATATTCCGTCATTCCACACAATGCCCTCATTGACGCTCTCAATGTCAAAGAGGTGAAGCTTGTTGGTATGATTGTCATAACCGGTAACGTCAATGTCATAGAGCCTTGAACGCACGGTAAGATTATTTCCAAATGTTACCTCGTATGAGGTATCTGTCCTCTCAAGCCAGCTTTCACCGGTAATCCACGGGTTAGGCAGCTCCTTCTGGAAGTTGTTGTCAAACTCCTGCCTGAAAAGCCCCAGATGGTAATTAAGCCCCACGCCGTCACCGTTAAGCCCAAGCGTTGCCATTGAATCCAGGAAGCATGCAGCAAGACGCCCAAGTCCGCCATTGCCAAGGGATGGCTCATTTTCAACCTCCTCGATGTCGTAAATGCTCTTTCCAGCCTCCTCAAGCTCCTTCTTCACATCATCAAACACCCCAAGGTTAATGAGGTTGTTGGACAGAAGCTTGCCAATGAGAAATTCCGCGGAAATGTAGTAAACCTTTTTCTTGCTTTTCTCCTCTTCCCTTCTTCTCTCAGCCGAAAGCCTCTTGGACATCTCAAGAAGCGCATAATACACCTCCTGGTCAGAACAATCCCTGATGCCCCTGCCGTAGCGGTTTGAACATATCTCCTGTAAATTGGTCATTTTATCAAATCCCCCTTTCCCGGTTCACCTCATGGAACCGAAAAAACATTATTCAACATAACATTTTCATTGTACCATATCCAGTCAACCTACAGCAAACATTCCACGTTGACATACTTGGCCTTCACATGACACCCGTTTCATATTCATCCAGTATTCTCATGACATCCTGCTTCCTGGCCGGATTATTGACCGCAATCCACATGACATTTTTCTTTGCCTCTTCAATCCTGTCCTCATTATACTTAATCTTGGCACGAAGCTTCTGGCGCCTTGTGGTAAGCTCATGCCTTACCTCCACCATCTCCTTGGGGTCAATCAGTGCCTTTGCCTGCGCAAGCCATATGTGCGGGTCGTACAGGTCAAGCTGCTTTAGCAGGTTCTCAAGCTGAATCTCCACGTCGCTCAATTGTGAGGTGAGCGCGGCAACCTTCCGCCTCTCCTCCTTCACCTCCAGGTAGAGGTTATACTGGGAATTAAGCTCATGTGCATTCCGCACATCATACTTTGTGCGCTGGTATTCCACTGTCCCGGCTATGTTCACGTACTTAATCTTTATCTTATTGAGCATGTTGGTTGCCTTGTCAAGCTTCCTCTGCACCACGCCGACCTCACGCCTTGCCTTGGCAAGCATGTAATACAATCCGATTGCAAGCACAGCAGCCAGGAAAATCACCATTGTGAACAAAACCGTCCCCGTGTCGCCTATGGCAATGGTGGCAACAAGCAGTATGCCAAGGACAATACAGAGCCCCACAACGGAAACCTTCGCCATGTCAAGGATGTTCTTCTGCCTGCGCTTAAGCTCCCTTGCCTCCTGACGCAGGGAGGCGCGCTCCCCCTCAAGCAGCTGCATGTCCTTCTTGACCGTCTGGTAATAATCCTCATTTTCCTGGAACTCCAGCAGGGCATCCGGCATGTCGGGCTCCAGCCTCTCCATCGCATAATACTCATGCTGGGTCATCCTGTTCTCGCCGGACTTGAAAATTCTCCTGTCAACCTTCAGCTCCACCAAATCCTCAGCAACACGCAAAAGCTCCGTCTTAATGTCCTCCGGCGCCATGTCAATCATCTGTATGTCCGAGAAATACGCCTTCACGGCATCATACTCATCATTGGCACGCTTGATTTCGTAGGATGCCTCCTCCATAATCTCGCACTGCCCCTTGGTGTAGCCCTCCACGTCATTGGGGTCAAGGCGCGTTATGTCAACCTTCTCAATCCTTGCATCATCCAAATCCGAGAAGCCAAATGGATTGGATTCATCATCAAGCTCATCATCCACCGCATACGCCTCAAAGCCATGGGATGAACCCTGCGGGGCATCATCATCCTGATAATCCTCCCCTGCCTCCACAGTCTCACTGTCCCACTCTTCCTCGTCATCATCTATGATTTCAAAATTCTTGAGAAAATTAAGCAGCCCCATATACTCCTCCATATTCCGCAGGCGTTTTTACAGTCCTTTATGTCGTATACTGTCCATATTTCTTCTTCCACTGGTCAAGCACGGCTTCCAGCTTCTCATAATAGGCATTGACATTGCCATTGTCCTTTTCCTTTTGCAGCCCCTCAAGATACCTGTACTCGTCACTGTACATCGCATTGTCCATGAGCACCTCAAGCTCCCGCTTCAGCACATATTCCTCATCAGACTGCTCATCAAGGAATTCCACCTTGTATCCGTTCTGGCTGTTAAATGCAAGCCTTGACGCCGCCATTGCCGCCTTTTTGCTCTCCTTCGTCCTGTCAAGCGAATACGCCTCCTGAAAACACTTTGCCGCCTGGCGGAACAGGAAAAGCCTTGCATAGGCAACACCCATGTCATAGCACACATTTGCATAGAAATTAATGGACAGGCTGGTGTCCTTCTTGCCGTTAATGATGCTGGCATAGTGCCTGATGGCGCTGTAATAACATTCATTGGTCATGAAGCTGTCAGCCCTCGCCTTCAGCCGCTCATACACATTTTTCGTGCCAAGAGTCGACAAAATATCACGAATCCTGTCAATTTCCTCATTGGTGTAGTAATCCACGTAGCGCAGGATTGTCAGCACCAGCTCGCCGAGCACGGCATTTTTCCCAATCAGGCCATTCAGCAGGTCCGCAAGCTTCGTCTCCCCTATCTCATCACGGATGAACCCAATGAGCTCAGGCCCCATCATGTCCATGTCCACAAGGTAAATATTATTATATATGTAATAGCACAGCTCCTCAAGGGAATACACCTTCACATCCATGTCATGTATGTAAAAGGGCTTCTTCGCAACCCTTGTCCTGCACAATATCAATCCCGCCATATGCTCAACCATCCCCAAAATCAATCGTCAGTGCGCACCATCGCCGGACACTCAGAGCTTGAGCGTCCTTGTGACGGTCTTTCCCGACGGCTTGACAAAATCCCCAAAGCCCTTGTCAACAATCTCCACCTCAAGGCAGTCATCACCCCTGAACATGAATGAAACGCCAAGCCTTGTGGTTTTACCCTCCCTGTAAGGAAATTCGCCAAAATCAATCACCTCATCATAATCACCCGCATCACCCATCGGGTGCATGTGCAGCGTCATGTGGTCGCACATGTCAGCTATGAAATCAACCTGGCGGCAGGCATGATACCAGTTGGTGCCCGCCTGTGCAACACGGAAAAGCATGTTCTTCCCGCGTTCCACAATATCCATGTCAACGGTCACCGCAAGCCTGTTGTGGCACGCAAGGCTCACCTTCGTCTCCTGCCCGCTTCTCCAGGCCGCCTCACACGCCCCATTCACGTAAATGTTCTGTCCCGCAAATACCCTGTGCCTGTTGCACACGTACTGCAAAAACTCCCCCGGCAGCGTGGTGGTGTCAAAGCCGGGTCCGGTAAGGTAAACAGAGGATGTCGGCTTGTCCTGTATCACATTTTTGGCGGACAGCAGCAGCCTGTCCTCAACCGCCTTAAGCCCCTGAATCCTGTCAGCAATCTTAAGCCCGTCGATGACCTTTTCACATGCATCCGCATCAGTGGCGGTCTGGGCTATCACCTCCTGATGCCTGACCTTGAGCTGTTCCAGCCTGCAGGCATGAAGTCCCTGCGAGGAATAATCCATGAGCACGACACCATTTCGCCACATGTCCTGATGCAGGTTAAATGCATAAAAGCCAAGGCACTCCTCATGGCTTATGAACGCAATCCTGTCCATGTCACCGTCAAGCCCGACACATGCCCTGCGAATCACGTCAAGCCTTTGCCTGCTGAAAACATCAGTGGTTATGCAAAGCCTGTCAACGCGGTTGCAGCCGCAGTGCTTCCTCGCGGCAGCAATCAGCGGTGCAAGCAGCTTCATCATCTCCCTCACCTGTCCCTGCTGCCCGTCAATGGCATATATGCTGCTGAGTGATATATGGTTCCTCTGCGCCTGTGAATTGCCCTCAAATGGCACCGTCTCGGCAAGACTGCGCGAAGAATCATAAAAGCTCACATGCGAAGCCTCATCACCTATGTCAATCCCAAGCACCAGACCATCCATGTGCCCACCCCCATACCATAAACAAATTTTTACCTGACCTTGAATAACTGCCTCGTCATGTAATCCTCAACGCAATATGACTTCATCAGCCTGTTGAGGTTGCCAATGTCATGGGCATCCCTGCTCATGAGCATGTCATTCAGGCATCCGTACCTCCCGCCGACCTTGTCGGCATCCTCACTGCAGCCAACCGTCTCCATCTCGCCCTTGGCAACGTTTCCGTTGGCTTCAACCGTGATGTAATACTGTATGCTCTCACCGTGGAACAGCGTAAATGTCCTTGTGAATATCCCCATGAAAACATCCTTCATGGGCTCCTCCACAAACTCCTCGTGGCTGTCCCCGACAAGGTAGTGCAGTACAACCCTGTCACCCGGATTACCCCTGTACTCAATCACGGTCTTGTCCATTGCCTTCAGCGGAAGTATGCCCATTGCGGCAAATCTCCCAAAGAACGCAAATAGCATATCTTTATTGGCAAAATATGTAAGCAAAAGTCGGGCACGGTTCAATGTCCTCTCATCCATCCCCGTCCTCAGTGAGTAATCCTCAAGCAGTGCCAGCTTACACAAATCCGTCACGTCCTCACCGTATTCCAGCCTGCTTTCAATGATGTGGTAAATATTGGTGTCATTGTCCGCATGCCTTATGAAGCCCATGTATGCCTCATTGGAAAGGTATGCCTCAACAACCCTCTCCTTGGCACCCTCCTCATAATAATACGCAAACAGCCTTGGCAATGCCTTGTTTCGCTCGCCCGTGAACATAATCTGCCCCACAAGGCGTTCACTGAGCTCATAGCAATTAACCTCAAAGCCTTGGCATTTCTCCCATATGTCAAGCATTTCCCCCGTGGTTCCATTGAAATTCATCTGAAGACACCCAAGGATTGCCTCGTCATACTGCCCAAGCGTGAACACGTCATGGCACAGCTTCACAAGGAAGCCGCTTATCTCATCCCCCGAAGCATCAAGCAGGTAACGGCACAGCTTGTAGAGCTTCCTGCCCCCAACGAACATCGTGCCATGTCCAAGCGCAATGTCCTGCGCCTCCCTTTCAAGCCCATGCACAATGCACGCCTCAAGAAGCCTTGCCGACTGCCTTGCCGTCACATTGCGCCTCAGGAGCATCCCCAGCTCATCACTGAAGCTACCGTCAATGGAGCGTGCATGATAATGCTCAACCAGTACCTCGACAAGCTCCCTGGCAAACATCTCCGAGATTTCCATCCTGTTCAGCAGGCGCTCCCAAAAATACGGCTCGTCCACGGTACACATCTTATACTTGCGGCTTCGCTCATAATAATACACTGACAGGTATATGTCATCAGGAAGCAGCTCATACACCGTCTCCACGCATTCCGGCATTTCCATCAGGCGCTCAAGCTCATAGTGGACATTTGCCATCCTGTGCCCCTGCGAATCCTCAAATGCAATGCTGCAGCCCTCTGTGTACATGCTTATGTACGCAACCCTGTCAATCACGGGCGCCACCGTCTCGCTTGCAAGCTCCTTGTGTGTCACGATTACATTGTCAATCCCGTCGCACTGGCAGGTAAGCTTATACGCAAACAAAAGCCGCGCAACAGGCAGTGCCGTCTCCTTCCTAATCAGGGACTCATTCCACATTTCCTTGTAAATGCACACAAGGTTGTCACTTATGTTGCCCATCTGGAGCTGCGCTATTGCAAACTGCTCCATCTGCGGCAGATAGCTCCTCCTTATCGGGTCATCCTCACGGAAATTCTGTATCACGTTCACGTAAAGGTAAGCCTTCTGGGAATCGGTAAGCTGGTTTTCATGGCTGAAATACATGAGAAGCAGCTTTGGCAGCGGCCCCTCGTAATACGGCACAAGAGAGTCCATGTAGCACTCGAAAAGCCTTGTTATGCGGAGTCCCCTGAGCACGCCAAGCTCATACACCGGAAAGAACTCAGGTCCGGTCATCTGTCCCCGTATCATGTGCTCACACAGCACCGTCAGAATCTGGTCTGTCCCAAAGCGGTCATAAAGCGCCTTAAGTCCCCTGAGGTACGTCCTGGACACATTTTTCTCACGTGCCCCCATTTCACATATCTGTGCAGCAAGGCGTTCATGTATTATGTCATGTCTGCAGCCAAAATTGATTACCTGCCGCTCAAATTCATCAAAGACCCTCAAAAGCACCGGCTGCTCATTGATTATCTCGCATGCCTCAAGGTACATGACAGGGCTGTGGCAGCCGCCGTGAAAAAGCTCCTTGATTCTTGCAAGCTTGAGGCTTTTATTCCTGTCGTAGGAGCCGTCCACGTAAAACAGCATCCAGAGAAGCTGCCAGCTTCTTTCACCGCGCTCATACATCCTGTGCATGATTGCCGCTGCCTTTGCCGTGTACTCCTGGTTTTTCTCATACAGCGTGCTCACATAAAGGTAATACGGATAGAGAAGGCTGTGCTCATCATCAAGCACCAAATCACGCACCTGGTCAATGATTTCACCCGCCTGCGCACGCCTGTCCAGCATACAGTACAGCTGTGCCTGCATAAGCCTGTACGGGCGAACATCACCGGAATGTGCCAACGCATCATCAATCGCCCTTCCCATCGTCTCCGCCCATTCGCCAAAGGACATCCTTCCCGTCCTGTAAGCGATGTATGCCATCGTTATGTCAACGGCGCTTTTCTTTTTCAGCAGGCTGTCCCTTAATTCAGCCTCCGGCTCCCTGCCGCAGTGCGTGACCTCAAGCTGCCACAGCACCTCCCCTGAACCCGTGGATATGGTGATTCCCGCATAATTGTTTCCCGCATGAAGCCTTTCATGCACAATCAGGAAGCCAAGCTCAAATGAATTTCCCAGGAAGTCATCCGTGGTAAATTCATTTTTATCAAGCCTGATGAAATCAGCATCACAGCTTGCCTTAAGCCTCGCATAGCCCCAGGTGTTCTTCTCAAGGACAATCACGTCATGGTAATCCTCACCCATGGCGTCATAATGGCGTATCGACTCCTTGCCCTTCACGCTTATGGCAACGGGCTGCTTCTTCCTGACCGCAATCAGGAACTCCTCCATCGCCTGCCTTACGTCACTTCCGCCCTTGAGGTTTCTGTATACCGCACCTGTTTCAAGGTCATTTTTAATGAAAATGCTTTCAAAATCATCCCGCAAAAAAACCCTGCAGGCCTCATCCTCGGAGACCTGCACAAGATTGGCAAAGTGAAACAGGTTATGAATTGCACCAATTGACGAATCCACAACCCTGTTGACCACCTTGAAGCAATAGGGAACCTGCCTGCTGCCTCCGTTCGTCACAAGGCTGAAATGCCCCTCAAGTACGTCTCCCGGCAAAAGCCCTGCGGCATCCACCTTATAGTGGAGCACCACCTGGCTTCCGCCAAAGCCATCCTCCTCCGGCACAACCCTTGGATTGTCGGAATACACAAGCCCCTTGAGGCTTGCCCTGTCGCTTGTGATATTCAGTTCCCATTCACGCAAGTCTCCGGCGCAGATGTTCTCAGCAATGCCCTCAACACTCAGCCCAAGTGTCGGCAGGGCTGTCTGGAACTCCCCCCTGGCGAGACGATTCAATGTATCCTTCAATTATATGCCCACGCTAACTAATTTTTTACCCTTGCCTGATTTTCCGCTTCTGCGCGCCGCACCGGACCTTGCCGCCGTCCTTGCCGCATCCTTCCTTGGCGCAATGCCGCCGACAAGTATTGAAACGGACCTTGGTGGCACCGCAACGCTCCTGTCATTAATCTCACACCTTTCAGCCTGTGCGGTGGTCATTGCAAGCTCCCATCCATTCCCGCCGTCAAGGTCAGGCAGTGCAAGTGTGTGCGGCTCCCAGTGGAGATTGTACGCTATGTACACAACCTCATCCCTTGGTTCCAGCCTGTCATACCTTCCACAATACATGAGCCCAACATGCCTTTCAAAGCTTTCCATTCTGGAAAACCACGCCATGTCACCGTGGCAGGACACGTCAGGATACCCACAGCTAAGCGAATCCGATGAACAGAGCGGAGTTGACAGATGCAGTATGCCATGCTCCCTCCTGAACCTGATTGCAGCCTTGAGGAAATCGTGAATCTCAACCGACATCTTGGTCTTTTTCCACTCAAGCCAGGTGGTTTCATTATCCTGGCAGTACGGGTTATTGTTGCCGCCCTGTGAATTGCCAAACTCATCCCCCGCAAGAATCAGCGGCGTCCCCTGTGCGGTCATCAGCATGAGAAATGCATTCTTCACCTGTGCCAGCCTCAGCTCATTAATCTTCTTCTTATGTGACGGGCCCTCACAGCCGCAATTCCAGCTATAATTGAAGTTATCACCGTCCCTGTTGTCCTCACCGTTTGCCTCATTGTGCTTCCTGTCATAGCTCACAAGGTCCATCAAGGTGAAGCCATTATGGTTGGTAACATAATTTATAACGCCCGTGTTATATGAATTATTCTTTAAAAGATAAACAAAATGTGATAACTGATTCTCATCACCCTTCAGCAGCTTCTTTGCCACCTCATCAAAGCCGCTGTTGTAGCTTGCCATGCGCTTTGTCCCATTATATGAGGCTTCCCTGTCCCAATGCATGGTGAATATCTTCGTCCTGCCAAGCACCGGGTCGGCGAACACCTGGTTAAGCCTGTCCTCGTCACAATACAGGTGAAATCCGTCAACATGGTACTCCAAAACCCAAAACCTGAGACAGTCATCAATAAGATATGATTCCTCGTGGGTGAAATACATCTCCATCACAAGCTCCATTCCATTTTCATGGAGCTTCTTAACCAATTCCTTGAGCTCGGTTGTGTAATCACAGTAATCCCTGCCCTCGGACGCAGTATATGCCGCCTTGGGTGCAAAATGGTGCCCTGACGTATATCCCCAGTAATTGAGCATCTTCCTCGGCGCAACAACCGGTGCAAGCGGGTGTGTGCCCGTACTGCCTCCTGCCGACTCCCCAAGCCTTTGTATCTCATCAAACTCATATGCCGGCATCAGCTCAAGCGTGGTCACGCCAAGCTCCTTTAGATATGGGAGCTTCTCAGTTATCCCCGCAAACGTGCCCCTGTGCTCTGTCGCAACCTGGCTGGAACGGTGCTTTGTGAAGCCCCTCGCATGAAGCTTGTACACAATCATGTCTGAATATTCAAGCCCCGGTGCGGAATCATTTCCCCAGTCAAAGCGCTCCATCTCAACACGGCTCAGGCGCAGTGAGCTGTCATCCTCAACGCCGAACCTTCCGCAGCCGTACAGGGTTGCGGCGTAATCATCCTCCACCTGCGCCCTTCCGTCCGCATAACGGTAAAGATATTCCTTCAAATCAACATCATCCAATTCAACGGAGAACACATCCCCTGTCTTGTATTCACGATTCAGCTCCACCAGGATGTCCGGAGCCTTTCTTTTATCCTGCCTTGCGTCATCAATTCTGTACAATTCCAGTTCAATGCACTCAAGCCCCGAACGCACCGCAAAATTATACCCATTCTCCAGCCTGGTAACGCCAAGCCTGACCGGATTTCCCTTTTTTATATCCAACCTGTGTCTCCTCCCGCCAGCATTTCCCGTCCCCCGTGGACGTCGAAGCCGCCTGGCATATGGGTATAACAAAAAAATCACCCAATTATGATTATTTTATCATAAAGTGCGATTTTTCACAAGCTACTATTCAGCAAGCGCCCATCATGCCTGCATATGGCGAACGGCACATGACGCATGGCAGATGGCAAAATCCCCCATCCGTCTACACCCCCGTGTAATCAAATGCAGGTATGAAGCTCTCCCCTACGGTTCCCTCCTCCTGCACAAAGCCATTTACCACGCCAAGGGAAACGGCATAATCCACAAGCTCGCCATATTCCCCACTGGTAACGCACCGCCCAAGCTCAGGGTGAAGTTCACCAACCCCTGCCATGGGGGTATACTGGTTCATCAGGCTTATGTACACGGCATCCCCGTATTCCTCATAAACACTTCGCACGACAGCCTTGGAATCCTCCAGGTGCCCGGGAAGCAGCAGATGCCGTACAATGACACCCTTTGCCATCATTCCATCCTCAACGCCGACACGAAGTGCCGAAGCTCCCCGCAAAAACTGCGGGTTGCCAACCTGTGAATACATTGCCTCCAGTGCGTCCATCGCAATCCTATGGTAATGCGGTGCATTGGACAGGTCTGCCGCAAGTTTATCATCATAATATTTTATATCCGGAAGATATATGTCCACGAGTCCATCCATCATACCTATGGTTTCAGGTGTCTCGAAGCTCCCCGTATTGTACACGACGGGAATCCCAAGCCCGCGGTTTTTGGCATCCTCCAGCGCACGTGCAATCCATGGCACAAAATGCGTTGGTGTCACAAGGTTGATGTTATTGGCATGCTGCTCCTGAAGCTCAAGGAAAATGTCCGCAAGCCGCCCCTGCGTAATCTCCCTTCCCCAGCTTCCAGCCGCTATGTCCCTGTTCTGGCAGAACACACACCTCAAAACGCAGCCCGAAAAGAAAACGGCCCCCGAGCCGTTTTCCCCCGATATGCAAGGCTCCTCCCACATATGCAGCGCAGCCCTTGCAACTGTTAAATTTTCTCCCATCCCGCAGTAGCCAACGCCCTTGCCACGGTCAACGCCGCAGCTGCGGGGACAAAGCCCACATATCATGTCTTCCGTCCACATTTTAGTGATGGAACAATCTCATTCCTGAGAAGCTCATCACCATATTATGCCTGTTGCAGGCCTCAATCACATTGTCATCACGCACGGAGCCGCCTGGCTGTGCAACATACTTCACGCCGCTCTTGTACGCCCTTTCAATGTTGTCCCCAAACGGGAAGAATGCATCAGAGCCAAGCGCAACATCAGTATTCCTGTCAAGCCATGCCCTTCTTTCCTCACGGGTGAACACCGGCGGCTTCTCCTCAAACAGGTTCTCCCACACACCGTCAGCCAGCACGTCCATGTAATCATCACTTATGTACAGGTCGATTGTGTTATCCCTGTCAGGCCTCTTGATTCCTGCCTTGAACTTAAGCCCAAGAACCTGCGGTGCCTGGCGGAGGAACCAATTGTCAGCCTTGCTTCCCGCAAGCCTTGTGCAGTGGATTCTGGACTGCTGCCCCGCACCTATTCCGATTGCCTGTCCGCCCTTTGCATAGCACACCGAGTTTGACTGTGTATACTTAAGCGTTATCAGTGCAATCATGAGGTCAATCCTTGCGGATTCAGGCAGCTCCTTGTTCTCGGTGACTATCTCCCCAAGGAAATCCTTGTCAATCACCACCTCATTGCGCCCCTGCTCAAAGGTAATGCCAAATACCTGCTTTCTCTCGACAGGGTTTGGCTTATATTCAGGGTCTATCTGGATGACATTGTATTTGCCGCCCTTCTTTGCCTTGAGAATCTCCAATGCCTCCGGCTCATAGCCCGGTGCAATCACGCCATCGGAAACCTCCCGCTTGATGAGGGTTGCCGTGCTCACGTCACACACATCCGAAAGTGATATGAAGTCGCCAAAGGATGACATCCTGTCAGCCCCCCTTGCCCTTGCGTATGCATTTGCAAGTGGTGACAGCTCACATTCCACGTCATCAACCCAGTATATTTTCCTCTCAACCTCATTAAGCGGAAGCCCCAC
>CAYZYS010000017.1:0-24548 GCA_964482605.1 uncultured Bacteroides sp. | reverse complement strand
ACCTTGACAGGCTTGTTATTGTTCTTCAATAGCTGTCCGTGAAGCGAAAGCGTCTCCTTCTTGATGGTTCCGGGAAGCACCGAGGTCTCAATCTCCGTCGTGAAATTCTCCCTGCAGCTTTTTATGTTGTGGTAAAACTCCTGAAGCGTCTCATAGTCCTCGCCATTCGTCCTTGCCTTCTCAATCCCCTTCTGGCACACCTCATCAATTGGGCCCTTCACAATCATCTCACAGCGCTGGCCCTTGTACTTGTATATGAAGAAATCCCCCGATTCAACGTCATACTCAAAAAGACGCTCCGGAATCATCGCAATGAATGCACGGTACTTCATGACATTTATCAGGTTCAGGTCATACCTGTGCGTCATGGAAACAAGGTCACGAATCTCCACGTCCATGCATACCCTGTCACGAACCTTGACATTCCTGTCAATGACGGTTAACATGCACATACGGTACACACCGTCACTTCTCAAGAGCCTTGCGACAACAAACTCACCCTCGCTGCTCTCCTCAAGGTAACCCCTGACAGCCTCCCAGTCATCACCATGTACTATTTTATTAAAATGCGGGTATTCCTCATACACGAACTGATATGAGGTCTGGTCACATTTCTCAACAGAATAATCCTTCCCAAGCGTGACCCGCATGCTAGTTGTATCATGCAGTTGGAAACCATAATCCACCTTATTGTCCATTCTTCAGCTCTCCTCAATCATCCACAACCTGGATCACTTGATGCTCCCCTCGTGTTCCTTAGCCACTTTAACCCTCTTGATTCTTTTGTCCTCTACCTCCAAAACCTGAAAGACATACCCACCGTAATCCACGGAAAATCTCTCGTCGTCCTCAGGCAAATGCTCCATCCTTGCAATCAAAAATCCGTTGAGCGTGTCAACCTCCTCATCCTGGAAATCAAGTCCGAGCAGGCTTTCTATCTCATCCAACGGGGTAAGCCCATCCATCACGTAAGAACCATCCTCATTGTGGTGTACAAGCGGCTCCTCCTCGTCATACTCATCCATTATGTTGCCGACAATCTCCTCAAGTATGTCCTCCATGGTAACAATTCCGGAGGTCTGCCCGTATTCATCCAGAACCACCGCCATATGTACCTTGTTCTGCTGCATCGACTTGAAAAGGGAATTAATGTTCTTCGTCTCAGGAATCATATAGGGCTCAAACAACATCTCGTCCTTCAAATCCCTTATCCTGTCATTCCTTCTGTACGAATCAGAATATATCTTCAGCAAATCCCGAAGATGCAATATTCCTATTATATGGTCAATGTCATCCTCATATACGGGAAACCTGGAATAGTTCTCGTCCAGCACGAAATCAAACGCATCCTTAATCGTGGTGTCCGCATTGATTGCCACCATGTTCTTCCTGTGTGTCATTATGTCATGCGCTTCCTTGTCACCAAACCCAATTATGTTGGTAATCATCTCAGCTTCACTATCCAGCAGTTCACCCTGCTGATGACCCTCATTGACAATGTTAATAATCTCGTCCGTTACCTTGTCATCCTTCTTGCCGAAGTGCTTGCCAAAGAACGTGGAGATTGAATCCTTGGAGCTCAAAATAAACCTCCTGCCATAGGCACAGTATAATCACTATTATCATATCATTTTTATCAAATGCCGTCAAATAATTTCAAAATTCGTCCAACATCACTAGTACTGCATCTCAAGGCTTACCTTCAGCGCCTTGTTCACCCTCGTTATTATCTCGTTGTCCAGGTGGCACACCTTGTCCTTGAGCCTTGTCTTGTCTATGGTTCTCAGCTGCTCAAGCAGGATTACCGAATCCTTCACCATGTCGTACTTGAGGGAATCTATCTCAACATGGGTCGGGAGCTTTGCCTTTGTCTGCCTGCTGGTTATGGCGGCGCATATCACAGTTGGGCTGTGCAGGTTTCCAGTGTCATTCTGGATAATCAGCACCGGACGCACGCCGCCCTGCTCCGAGCCCACCACAGGCCTTAAATCAGCATAAAATATGTCCCCTCTTTTTACATTCACATCAAATCACACTCCATCCATAAGCTTACCGCTTCCACGGTTAGTGATAGTATTTCCAAGCTTATCGGTGTGTATGCAATTTAAAAATCCCATTTTTCATTAAAATAATCACGGCAGCCAATTACCCTGCCATCCCTGATGAACCGCCTTGGTATCCTCTTGCCCAGGTCACAGGTTATTTCGTAATTGATTGTATCGGTTGCGGCGGCAAGCTCATCCGCCAAAATACATGCTTCCCCGTCACGCCCGATAAGCGTGACCACGTCACCCCTCCTGCATTCAGGTATTTCCGTCACATCAACCATGAACTGGTCCATGCACACCCTGCCAACAATCGGTGCCGATTTTCCATGTATTATCACCCGTCCCTTATTGGAAAGCCCCCTTGGGTAACCATCGCCATACCCTGTCTCCACCGTTGCCACCCTCATCTGTCTGTGCGCAGTGTAGGTTCCGCCATAGCTTATGGTTTCCCCCGGCATGACATCCTTGACATACGTCACAAAGCTCTTCAGGGAAAGCGCCTGCCTAAGCGTTACCACGTCCCTTGACACCTCATCAGACGGGTACATGCCGTATATGGCAACGCCAAGCCGCACCATGTCAAGGTTTGTGTCAGGCATTTCCATGATTGCCGCACTGTTGGCGCAATGCCTGTACTTAAAGGAAATCCCTTCCTGCCCAAGTTTGCCGACAAATTCACAAAAGCTGTGAAACTGGGCATACGCCCCACTCTTGTCACTCTCATCAGCCCTTGCAAAATGGGTAAAAATCCCCTCTGCCGAAAGCCCCGGAAGTCCTGCCACATACCTGGCGAGCTCCAGTCCACCTTCATCAGGGCGTATGCCAATGCGCCCCATTCCCGTGTCAACCTTTATGTGGCAGCGAGCCTTCTTTCCAAGCCTCAGCCCGCACTCCGACAGCGCATCAGCGGAAGCCCTGTCAAATACGGGTATCGCAATGTCAGCGTCAACCACTGCCTGATAATGCATTTCATCAACATATCCCAGCACAAGAATCAGCTTATCAATTCCATTGTTCCTTAAATTCACGCCCTCCTCAACGGTTGCAACCGCATATCCGTCAACCAGGTCGGCAAGCGCCCTTGCAACAGCCACGTCACCATGCCCATAGGCATCGGCCTTGACAACCGCAAGTCCCTTTGTCCCCTGCCTTGTAAGTCCCATCAAATTCTTAACATTGCTTCTTATGGCATCCAAATCCACATCAGCATACACGCGAGTATACATTATTATACAATCCTCTCATAGGCCATGGCTTGCCATGATACCTGTCATCCCCTCAATTATGTCCCCTGCCTTCATTCCGTGCCTTCCATGCACACGGGCAGCATCATCCCCGCCAAGCCCATGCAAATACACGCCCATGCAGGCTGCCTCCATCGGCTCCATGCCAATGCACATAAGTCCCGCAATGACACCGCCAAGCACGTCTCCTGAACCGGCAGTCGCCATACCTGAATTTCCTGATGTGTTCACATAAACACTGCCATCAGGGGAAGCCACCACAGTCCTTGCATCCTTAAGCACGCACACTGCACCAGTATCCTTCGCATAACCTGCGGCAACATCAACAAGGTTTTCCCTGATATGCTCCACGGGCTTTCCCACCAGCCTTGACATCTCTCCAAGGTGCGGTGTCACAACAAGCCGCCCTGCAGCCGTACCAAGGTCAAGCCCTGCAGCCGCCGCAATATTCAACGCATCTGCGTCAAACACGGCATGACCCCTGCCCTTGGACACATACGCAAGCACCCCGCGCACAAGCGCCACGGCCTGCTCACCCTGTGAAAGCCCCGGCCCCACAAGCACATGCCCTGACCATTCAAGCGCCCCGTCAAGCCTTGCCGTCAGCGTCTCTTTCACATCAGCATCCCCATATGTGTCAATCAGCGCCTCCGGAACCATGCCCAGCAATGGCGCCCTGTTGTCCTCATGGGTAAATGCCTTCACCATCCCCGCACCCGTCCTGTATGCAGCCAGTGATGACAGGCACACCGCACCACCCATGTCCCTTGAGCCCGCAACAACAAGCAGCTTGCCAAACGTACCCTTGTTGGAATAATCCCTCCTGTGGGGAATCATTGACAGGTCCTCCTGTGTATGCGTGAACACGTACCTCCCCGTGCCGCACTGAATTGCCTCATTCAGCGCACCGCCGTAAAAGCCCACATCCTCAACCGTCACGTGCCCGGCATAACCTGCACCGGGATAAAGCAAAAGCCCCAGCTTCTCATATCCAAAGGTTATGGTTTCGTCAGCCATCACGGCGACATTCATCACCCTGCCGTCAGTGGCATTGATTCCTGACGGCACATCAATTGCAATGACATATGCACCGCTGGCGTTAATCTCATCCACAAGCAGGGCGTAATCACCCTCCACCTGCCTGCTCAATCCAACGCCAAAAAGTCCATCCACGATAATATTATATTCCTTCGGCGTCATGTTGTTACCCAGCCTTACGCCAAGCTCCCTTGCAATGGAAAGCTGGGCTGACATCTCACCTGTGCCCTCACCGCCAAAACGCACGTCAACATCATATCCCCATTGGAACAAATGCCTTGCCGCCGCCACGCCGTCAGCACCGTTATTGCCGCGTCCACACACAACAAGAATCCTCGGTGTCCCAAGCGTGTCCGCCTTTGCCTTCACTGCCCTTGCAACAGCCAGTGAAGCCCTCTCCATCAGCACCATTGACGGAATCCCAATCCGTTCAATCGTAATGCGGTCAATCTCCCTTGCCTCAGCCGAGCCAACTATGCGCTGCATGTGTCACTGCCCTCCATGATTACAACTGCCGACACCAAATCCTTGAGATTTGATATGCTCACATATATGTTCACAACACCAAGCTCATCCGCAAGCCTCCTGGCATTGCCATAAAGCACCACATAAGGTCTTCCCGATTCCTCGCGAAGCACCTCGACATCCAGTGGCCCAAAGCCCCTAAAGCCCGTGCCAAGCGCCTTTGACACGGCCTCCTTCACACAGTAATTACCGCCATAGAAGCTCATCCTGCCGCCGGATGCCTCCCTCTCCCTATCCGTAAAACAGCGGACAAGAAAGGACTCCTTGCCACAAGCCCTTTCCACCCGCTTCATCTCAAGTATGTCGTTGCCTATCCCTATGACCATACTCACTCTTCATTCCTTACATCCAGAAGCCCCATCGCCTCATGTCCAAGTATGTCATGGAGGCACTGGTACATCTGGTTATTCTGCTCCTCTTTTTCCTGTTTTATCAACAGGTTCTTCTTAAGCTTCACCCTCGCATCGGCAATCCACCTGTCAAGTGACTTAATCTCCCTGCCATTGGCGTTCATCTTTCCATAGCAATACTGCACCGTGGCAATCATGAGCTCCTGGTTTGCCTTCCTGAGCTTCTTCGGAACCTCCTCAGCCTCATCCTCAAGGCTTGATATCTTTGACTTTGCCTCCTGTATGAGCCTGTGGCTTTCGTCCATCTTCCTGCTGTGCTTCGGGTCATCCTCATCCGTCATGTCCATGGTGTCAACCACATTCTTCATCAGGCGTGCCTTAATCTTCTTCACGTCCTTGATGTCGTTGTTAATCTGACCCTCTTTCCTCATCAGTGCATTAACCTTATCCTCCAACGCCCTTATGACCTCAGGCTTTTCCTCACCTTCCGGAAAAAGCTTGTAATACCTCTCATTGAGCGTAAGAATCGGAATGTTGTTGAATGCAGCCTTCCCTTTTACAAAATCCCTTGTTATGTCAGCCATTCAAGCAATCCCTCCCCTGCAATTACTCATTCCATAGCCCTTGTCGTTATGTTATAAGAAAGCCTCATTATGCTTTCTGACAAATGTACATTCTCAACCACCACATCCTCCGGAACGTTAAGGTCAACATGGGCAAAGTTCCATATTGCCTTGATTCCGGCATCGGTCAGCTCCTTCGCCACATCCCTTGCCGCCGCCCTCGGAACGGTAATGGTCGCTATCTCCACCGAATTATCCCTGACAAATGCAGGCATGTCCTCCATCATCATGACCCTGTACGGTCCAACCTCAAGCCCCTCAAGCTCAATGTTGTTGTCAAACACACCTTTGATTACAAATCCCCTGTTGGCGTAATCCTCCGAATTGACTATGGCCTGGCACATGTGCCCCGCCCCCACCACTATCATGTTGTGGGCATGGTCAATCCCAAGTATCTTTGCAATCTCATCATGAAGGTAAACCACGTTGTAGCCGTAGCCCTGCTGCCCAAACCCCCCGAAATTGTTAAGGTCCTGGCGTATCTGTGACGCAGTCACCTTCATCTTGCGGCTTAGCTCACTCGATGAAATCCTCTGTACTCCCCTTTCCCTCATCTCCCCCAGATAACGGTAGTACCTTGGAAGCCTCCTTATGACGGCCTCCGATATTTTCTTTTCACCCATGTCCTTACCCATTCCCAGGACAGCTTGCCGTCCCAGCCCGTATTCATCCGAACACTCCTAAGAATGCCGCACCTTACTGTAACCAATACATTATATCCCTTTGTTAAAAAAAAGTCAAAATGTATTCACCCCAGCACCTTCTTGGCAATGTCAACAGATTCCTTGGCATCCCTTGCATAAAAATCCGCACCAATCTGGCTTGCATATTCAGGCGTGAGCACCGCACCCCCGACCATGATTTTACAGTCAAGGCCATTCTCGCGAATCAGCTTAATCGTATTCTCCATGGACACAAGCGTGGTGGTCATCAAAGCCGACAGCCCAACAAGCCCTGCACCGCTTTCCCTCACCGCATCAACAACAGCCTGGTACTCAACGTCCTTTCCGAGGTCAATCACGTCATAGCCGTAATTCTCAAGGAGAACCTTCACTATGTTCTTTCCAATGTCATGAATGTCCCCCTTGACCGTTGCTATGACAATCTTGCCCTTGCTCACGGCAGCGTCATCGGTCTTGACCATGCTTTTCTTTATCACGTCAAATGCTGCCTGCGCCACGCCTGCTGACAAAATCAGCTGCGGCAGGAATATCGTGCCCTTCTCAAAGTCGGCGCCTATCTTGTCCAATGCAGGAATCAGCATTTCATTTACTATGACCATGGAATCAGTGGTCTTCAAAAGCTCCGCCGTACACTGCTCACCCTCTGCCTTAAGCCCGTTGAGCACCGCATGCATGAGCCCGTCCCTGCCAGTGCTGCCGCCAGAAGCCTCACCGCCAGAAGCCGCAACGGCTGCATCTGTCCCCTCTGACACCACGATTTTCTTCACCTTCGGCATATTGGCATACGCCTTGATGTAATCCACGGAATTTTTGTCATAATTGGCTAAGAGCTTATATGCCCTCACAGTTCCCGTCATGGCTTCATTATTGGGATTGATGATTGGCAGTGTAAGTCCATTGTCAAGCGCCATGGCGAGGAAAATGTGGTTCACAAGCTCACGGTTTGGAAGCCCGAAGGAAATGTTGGACACGCCGAGCACTGTCTTCAGCCCCAGCCTCTCCGTAACCATCCGAACCGCCTTGACCGTCTCCATGACAGCCTCCTGCTCTGCGGAGGCAGTAAGCGTAAGGCAGTCAATGTACACGTCCTCCCTTGGGATTGCAAGGGACAGTGCACGGTTCAATATCTTCTCCGCTATCTCAAATCTCTCCTCAGCCTTCTTAGGAATTCCCCTCTCATCAAGGGTGAGCCCCACAACTGCTGCACCGTACTTTTTGACAAGCGGCAGTACCGAATTAAGTGATGCCTCCTCACCATTGACGGAATTGACAATCGGCTTTCCGTTGTATATGCGAAGTGCCGCTTCCAAAACACCCGGGATTGTGGAATCTATCTGTAGCGGAACATCGATTATCCCCTGGAGCGCCTTCACCACACGCACCATCATTTCCTTTTCATCAATGCCCGGAAGCCCGACGTTGACATCCAGTATGTCAGCCCCCGCCCTGACCTGCTCCAATGCCTGGTTCAATATGTAGTCAATGTCATTGTTAAGGAGGGCTTCCTTGAACAGCTTCTTTCCCGTCGGGTTAATCCTCTCCCCGATTATCCTCGGCTCGCTTATGGCAACAGCCTGCGTTGGCGAGCACACAGCCGCCCCCACGGGGGTCCTTGTGACCTGTGGATTGCCATTTTCCCTGAGCATGGCGTACAATTGCGCTATGAACTCAGGATTGGTTCCGCAGCAGCCGCCAAACACCTTGATTCCGTAAGGCAGAAGCTCCTTCATGTACTCTGCAAACATTTCAGCAGTCACATTGTACTGGTTGGTCTTCGGGTCAGGAAGCCCCGCATTGGGCTTTAACACCACAGGAAGGTCAGTCCACTCGGTAAGCTGCCTCACAACAGGCTCAAGCTCCTTTGGCCCAAGTGAACAATTCACACCGATTGCGTCAACCCCAAGCCCTTTGAGCGTCAACGCCATTGACGGCACCGATACCCCTGTAAATGTCCTCTGGTTCATTTCAAATGTCATCGTCACCATGATTGGAAGGTCGGAATTTTCCTTTGCCGCAAGGACAGCCGCCTTAACCTCAAGAAGGTCCGTCATGGTCTCAAACACAATGAGGTCGGCATCACTTCCCGCCCTCACAAGCTGGGCATACAGGTCATACGCCTCCTCAAAGCCCAGCGTTCCCGTCGGCTCCATAAGCTGGCCTATTGGACCTATGTCCAGGGCAACCAGCGCCTTCGTCCCATCCGGGCGAAGCGTTTCCTCACACGCACGCCTCGCATTGGCTATGCCTGCCGCCACAAGCTCCTCAACGGAATGTCCGCAGCCCTCAAGCTTGTAGGCATTGGCTCCAAATGTGTTGGCATACACCACGTTGGCACCTGCACTTATGTACTGCGAATGAATGTCAACAAGCAGCTTGGCATTGGTGACATTAAGCACCTCCGGCGTCTCACCCATCTTCATCCCCGCAGCCTGGAGCATTGTGCCCATGGCACCGTCCAGAATAACGTATTCACCCTTCAATAATTCCCTAAATGTCTTCACGTCAGCGTTCATATCAATCTCCATTCCGTCCGCAGCCCGTCCCGCCATTGGCATATTGGCACCTTCCCCTCATCAGGCAGGTCTGGCAGCCGCGTTTTCCTTTCTCCAGCGGAGTATCCGACACACCAATTATGCATGTCACGGACTTTCTCGGTGTCAGCAGGCAGCTTGGCGTCGCACACACACCGACACGCTTTTCCGCATCCAGCGCCCGAAGAAATGCAGGCTGAAGCTCAAGGCTCAAATCGCCATAGCCAATCCCAAACCTCCATGTCTGGTAGCCGCCAACCTCATCAGCAATCTCCTTCTCCGCCGCAGCGCACACCTGCTCCACGGCAACACTGGCAAGGCTGTCCATCACAACCATCCGCGCCATGTCCTCAACCTCAAGCCTGCGCAGCCTCCTGTCAACATCACCGGACACGGTGGCACACATCAGCACGGCACGGTCACATCCCTCAAGGTGGGTGCTTATGGATTCACCCGTAAGCACAAGCCTTGCACCTTGCACAGCAATTCCCCCGGGCTCACGGGATATGTCAAACACGCGGTATACATACTGCGGTCTTGCAATTTCGAGAAGCTCCCTCTCACATTCATCCAGAAGCGACTGTGTTCCCGCATCAACCTTGCTGCCCTTGACGCCCAGATAACGAAGCGCCTCATTCCTGTCAAGAGAGGTTAATTTTTCCACATTTTCTCCATTTCTTTGCCGAAGAATGCGGCGACGGAAATTTGCGAAGCAATCTCCACCGCCGCACCCATGCCCGGCCATCATTCATTAAGTGGCAGCTTATATGCCAAGAAACCTCTTGACGCAGTCGCACATCTCATCAACCTCGCACACAGTGTCATGAAGCACCGGTGCAGTCCTGATGTCCTCGATTGCCTGAGGTATGTCAACGGACGAAAGCCTGTTAAGCTCGTCAACCAGCTCAAAGTCACCCATCCCTGCATATTTACCGTCAATTGCGGTAAGTACGCTCCTTGTAAACTTATAAGGACTTGCCGTGGAGGCAATCACCGTCTTGGTGTCATCCTTTGTGTCTGCCTTGTATTTGCCGTACACCGTTGCCGCAACACCCGTGTGTGTGTCAATGATATACCCTGTGTCATCATATATCCTCTTGATTGTCGCCGCATTTTCAGCCTCGGTGGCATAATTGCCGTAAAAGTCTGAAAGCTGCGCCTTCATTTCATCGGTAATTGCATACCTTCCCTCAGACTTAAGGGAATCCATCAGCTCAAGGTTCCTTGCGGCATCATTGCCTGCAATGCGGTATATGAGCCTCTCAAGGTTGCTTGATATGAGTATGTCCATGGAAGGTGAGGACGTAAGCACAAATTCACGGTTCCTGTCATAGGTTCCCGTCACAAAGAAATCATACAGCACCTTGTTGTCGTTGGATGCGCATATGAGCTTTGCAATCGGAAGCCCCATGTTCTTTGCATAAAATGCCGCAAGGATGTTGCCAAAGTTGCCCGTCGGCACAACCACGTTAATCTTCTCGCCATCGGTAATCTCACCGTTGGCAAGAAGCCTTGTGTATGCATACACATAATATACTATCTGTGGGACAAGCCTTCCTATGTTGATTGAATTGGCTGAGGAGAACTGGTAGCCCGCCTCATCCATCACCTTCTCAAGCTCCTTATCGCCAAATATCTTCTTAACACCTGTCTGGGCATCATCAAAATTGCCCCTGATTCCGATTACATGTGTATTGTCACCCTTCTGCGTGACCATCTGCTTCTCCTGGACAGGGCTTACCCCATCCTTCGGGTAGAACACGATAATCTTGGTGCCCTTCACATTGGCAAAGCCGGCAAGCGCAGCCTTTCCCGTGTCCCCGGAGGTTGCAGTGAGGATGACAATGTCATTCTTCACATTATTCTTCCTTGCGGATGTTATGAGCAAATGCGGCAGTATGGAAAGCGCCATGTCCTTGAAGGCAATTGTTGCCCCGTGGAAGAGCTCAAGGTAATATGCCCCGTCAGCCTTCACAAGCGGTGCTATCTCATCCGTGTCAAACTTGGAATCATATGCCTTGTCGATGCAGTCCTTGAGCTCGTCCTCCGTGAAATCCGAAAGCATCAGCTTCATGACCTCATATGCCACGCCCTTGTAATCCATCCCTGACAGCTTTTCAAGGCTTACGTCAAGTGCAGGTATGCCATCAGGCACAAACAGGCCGCCGTCAGGCGCCAGACCCTTCAAAATTGCCTGGGAAGCTGTGACATTGACACTGGCATCCCTTGTACTTCTGTAATTCACTCCCATAACTTCCTCCATATACAATAAAAAATACTTCCACATTCTACCACACCGCATGTACATTGGCAACGTCATGTTCCAAGGTAGAACCTCTTGAGCTTTTCATATTCCTCATTAATCGCCGTTATCAACGCACTGTCACCGTGCATGTTGTCCGGATGGTATATCTTCTGTAACGCCTTGTAGCGCTTCCTCAATGATTCAGTGTCATTGACACCCTTGAAGAACACACTTACATTGGCTGCTATGTCCATGCTTTTCCTCGCATCGCGGAATGCCTTGTCACGCATCTTTGCCTTATTGCGCTCAAACTGTTCCTTATCAACCGCAAGCCGCCTGGTCTCTGCCTCCAAAAGCTGCCACTGCTGGTCAAACAGGATTTTCTGGCTCTCAAGCTGCCTGCGCAAAAGCATTGAACGACTCTGCTGCTTTTCCAAAAGCCCCTTCTGTACCTCTATGAGCTTGCGTTCATCCTCCAGTGTCTTCCCCAGCTCCTCAAGGCGCATATTCTCCCTGAACAGCCACAGCTTTTTCTCATGCATCTGTTCTTCCGTCATGTTCTCAAATTCTTTTATCTGGTTTTTTTTCATATGCTTCCTCGTTCTTAGAGCAAACCGTCATTGAAAACCAACGCACCGCGCCATTCCACATTATCCTGATGTACAGCAATCATTTATCATTATACACTTTACACCGCCACACTTACAAGCACATGTTTCACATTTTTGCATAAATGTGTTATCATAATTACCAATATCAACAGAGGGGTGAACACATATGAAAACCGGAATTGTATTTGAGGGAGGCGCCTTCAGGACCATATTTTCCTGCGGTGTCATGGATGCATTTCTCGAAAAGGACATAATGCCTGACTACATGATAGGGGTATCCGCAGGGGCGGCCTTCGGGGTATCCTATGCATCAGCCCAAAAGGGGCGAAATCTTGAAATCGTCAACACATACGCAAGGGACAAAAGGTACATGGGTGCCAACAACCTTGTGAACCCGCGCAACAGAAGCTACTACAACCTTGACTTTGTATACGGCACTGTACCCAATGAGCTGGTTCCCTTTGACTATGATGCCTACATGGCATATGCGGGGGAATTCCTTGCGGTGGTGACCAATGTTGAAACAGGACAGCCTGAATATTTTCCGGTTGACCTTGGGGAACGTGACCTCACACTGCTTGAGGCAACCTGCGCCCTTCCGGTGCTGTTCCCAATCATTGAATACAAGGGGAACAGATACCTTGACGGCGGCTTAAGCGACCCAATCCCGTTCGAGAAGGCATTGGAGGACGGCTGCGACAGGGTTGTCGTGGTGCTCACAAGGGAGCAGGGCTACATCAAGAAAACAACCAAGACAACAAGGCTAACCGCAAGGGCATACTTAAGGTACCCTGAACTTGCGAAGGCGCTGATGAAGCGAGCAAGACGGTACAACAAGTCACTTGCAAGGCTTGAGGAATACAGGCGTGACGGAAGGGTCATGGTCATATGCCCCGATTCAACCGAGGGCTTTAGCCGGACCGAAAGGAACCTGGACAAGATAAATGCCCTGTACCAGGACGGCTACAACAAGGGAACCGACCTGTCAGGGCAGGTAAGGGAATTTTACCAAATGAACTAAAAATTTCCAAACACCATTTCCTTGGTGATTCCAACGGCTTCACGGACCATGTAGTTTGGAAGCAGCACATGCTCCGTGGGGGCTGCAAGCCCCTGGCAGGCAGACAGGCCCTTTGCCCTGGCGAGGCGAAGCGCCCTGTATATGTGGAAATTACTACTCACGACCACAACCCTTGAAGCCCTGTCACCTATGTAAAGTTCAATTGAATTATCAAGGTTTTCATCCGTGTTCACCGAAGTATTCTCAACAAGTATCCTGTCTGCGGCAATCCCACGGTCAACAAGGTATGCCTTCATGGCATCACCCTCCGGCAGGTTCTCCCCCTTTCCCTGTCCCCCGGTCACGATTATCACCGCATTGGAATTTTCCGGCCTTACGGCATAGTCATACGCCGCATCAAGCCTTTTTTTCAGGGTGCCTGAAACCACGTCACCCTTCACATGTGCGCCAAGCACAATGACATAATCAGCACCATCATCCGCATCAGCCCAAAGCCCTGACACCACCAGTGCCTCCATTGCCGCAAAATACAGGCAGCCAATGGAAAAAAGCACCACAAAGCCAGCCTTGAGCCAGTGAGGCAACACAAACCACGCGCACCTGTCACCGTGTACCGCAACGAACACGGCACCGCAGGCAACGGCACCGAACAGCCACACGTAATTGAACAGGTTCCCTGCCCCTGACGCCGCACAGCATACGGCAAAATACGCAAGGCAGAGCATGGACACCAAAAGCCACACGTAATATGCATGCATGTCAAACCGACTCATCAACATTGGCTCCTACCACCGACTGATAATCAAGGGACTTCTGGTTATCTCCATATTTTCCCTTGGGGTACTTTATCGCCGTGTGTGTCACGCCGCCCGAAACATAGCTTCTGCCGCATTCAGGGCATATGGCGGTCTTAATTGACACGCTGGCATTGACAACCTTGCCGCCCGCCTTCTCCGCCTTGTCATAGGCATTGCTTACATGCTCAGACTCATGTGATGACACCTTGGCGGCAGACTCCGAGGGACTTATGTTGCCCGGTGCCTTATAGGAAACATTGGCCTCGTCAGAGCCATCCTGGTACTTGCGGCTTGCACATGTGGAGCACTGCACCGCACCGCTTCTCTTAAGGCTTTTCAGGGTTGCGTCATCCACCTCGTCAGCACGCCCCGCCCTTACTGCCTGCACCGCATCCTGTCTTGAAAGCTGCTGTACACCAATACCGTTAACCATTCCAACCATGTCAGTACCTCACCTTCATACCTTCTTCATATGCAACACAAAAACATTTATCCACAAAAAATCTACCTCAATAATATCACAGGGGATTTTTTTTGCAAATGTTTTTGTCTTATAGTACAATGTTACATTAGAAAAAAAACGCAGGAACACAATTCCTGCAGGATGGAGGACAATATGTTTGTATACAACAAGGATGTGACGGCAACCAACTGTGAACCGGGCGTGACCAGGAAAATACTCACCTATGACAAGGACCTGATGATGTGCGAGATAACCTTCCAAAAGGGGTCAAGGGGCAATGTGCACTCACACAGCCACCTTCAGATAACCTACGTTGCCAAGGGAAGCTTTGAATTTACCATTGACGGCGAGACGAAAATCGTAAACCAGGGAGACAGCGTGTACATGCCTGCCAATTCCGTACACGGGTGCGTTGCACTTGAGGATGGGATGCTGGTTGACGTGTTCAGCCCGATGAGGGACGACTTCCTCCAATAACACGGGTCAAAGCTCAATCCCAAGCCGTGCCCTGACACCGCTGTCATAGGGGTGCTTAAGCTTTTCCATGCAGGTGACGTAATCCGCTGCCTCAACAAGCCGTGCGTCAGGCTTTCTTCCGGTGATGACAACCTCAAGGCAGGATGGTCTGCCTGCAAGAAAGCCAAGCACCCTGTCCATGTCAACAAAGCCGTGGTTGATTGCGGACACAAGCTCATCCAGCACAAGCAGGTCATACCCTTCCGCCTGTGCAAGTATTTTCTCAAGGTATGCGGGATAATATTCCGCTGCCTCTTTTTTTTCAACGTCACTCATTTTGGCGCACCTGCCAAAGCTCCTGTCCTGGCTTATGACCGTTGCCCCCTCAAATGAGGATATGGCTTTTACCTCGGATGATTCCCCGCTTTTGAAAAACTGCCCGACAAGCACCCGCCCGCCCGCCCCAAGCATCCTCAGCGCAAGCCCAAATGCAGCCGTTGTCTTCCCCTTTCCGTCACCACAATATACATGCACACATCCCGCCTGTCCCAGCATGGCATCAACCTCCTACAATCCAATTATCGAGTATATCCGCTCCATGTCCAGTGCACCCCTGACGCCGTCGGCAAGCAAATCAAACTGCCTCTGCTTATGTGCCTCCCTGTCAAATTCACCGTCACTCACGTAATGAAGCCCCTTCTTCCCATATAAAAGACGCACAAGCGCCTCATCAAGTCCCCTGTCAAATATTCCATGCACATATGTCCCAAGGACATTTCCCTCCTGCACAATCGCACCCGGGGCAACGTCTTTACCTGCATGCCGGCTCTCCCCCATGTGAATCTCATAGCCATCAAATGCATGATTGTTAAATGCGGCATAATCACCCACAAGGCCCGACACGCTGCCGCTTACCTGTCTCAAGGTCTTATCAGCCGCCATCCTTGTGTCAAGGTCAAGAAGCCCCATTCCCTCAAGCTGCCGCGTCCTGCCGCCAACCTGGTCAACAAGCCGCACACCAAGCATCTGCATTCCACCGCATATGCCAATTAACGGCTTTCCTGCGTTGCCATGTTTTTTCACTGCTGCCTCAATGCCGTTGGCCCTCATCCAAAGGAGGTCACTCCCGGTGCTTTTTGTCCCCGGAAGCACAATGCAGTCAGGGCTTCCAAGCTCACCGACCCCTGACACGAACCTCAAGGATACCCCGGGAAATCTGCCAAAGCAGTCAAAATCAGTATGATTTGATATTCTTGGAAGCCTGATTACCGCAATGTCAACATCCTTTACGGCAGCACCGCATGCCGACCTGCCCACAAGCCCATTTCCAAGGCTGTCCTCATCCTCTATGTCAACATCCAGGTAGGGTACAACCCCAAGGCACGGCACATTGGTAAGATTCTCAAGGACATCAAGCCCGTTGCCAAGTATTGCCGCATCACCGCGGAATTTATTGATTATCGTACCCTTGATGCGCTTTTTCTCGTTGTCCTCAAGAAGTGCGACAGTACCGTAAAGTTGCGCAAACACGCCACCCCTGTCAATGTCACCCACAAGCAGCACGGGAGCGTCAAGCATTGCCGCAAGCCCCATGTTCACTATGTCATCCGACTTCAGGTTAATCTCAGCGGGACTTCCCGCACCCTCGACAACAATTATGTCATTGTCCCCGGACAGCCTTTCATATGCCGCCATTATGTCAGGCACAAGCTGCCTCTTTTTCCTGTAATACTCCCTTGCGGTCATGTCACCAATGGGCCTTCCGTTCAATATCACCTGCGAGCCCGCATCCGAGGTGGGCTTTAAAAGAATCGGGTTCATGTCAGCCGACGGGACACGCCCTGCCGCCTGTGCCTGCACAGCCTGTGCCCTGCCCATCTCAAGCCCGTCACAGGTCACATAGGAATTAAGTGCCATGTTCTGCGACTTAAATGGGGCGACCCTGTAACCATCCTGTGAAAATATTCTGCAAAGTGCGGCACATATAATGCTTTTTCCCGCATTTGACATTGTTCCCTGTATCATTATTGCCTTAGCCATGGCAAGCTCCATTCTGCGGACAGCCTTTAACCCCGGGAATCGGCGATTGGAAGTCGTCATGCGCAATTTCCTTCACGGCAGCACCCAGGCATTCCGCCAGCACCTCATTGTCGATATGTTTTTTTATGCAAATTCTGTAAAAGCCTTGCGAAAGCCCATCATAGCAGCAGCAGTCGCGTATTCGCACGCCCATTCCCAATAACGCCTCCCCAAGGTGCCTTGCCCCACTGAAGAGCATGTAATTGGCAGCACCAGGATACACCTTAAATCCAAGCCCCTCCAATACGCCAGTGAGGTATCGTCTTTCGTCCGCAATGATTTTCCTCGCCTCCGTCAGGTAAGTGCCGGATGCAAGCTCCATTTGCACCACCTCAAGCCCCGCCGCCTGTGCCAGCGCCGACACGTTCCAGCAGCAGGACTGCCTGCTGACCGCCTCCATGAATCCGGCGTCACCGCAAAAGGCAAACCCAAGCCTTACACCTGCAAGTGCATGGCTCTTGGTAAATGATGACAGCAAAAAAAGGCTTTTATGCCTGCCCACAAGCCCCCGCATGTACCCCCAGTCAGGAGCCTGCGTCAAATCAAGAAAGCTCACATCCAGCAGGCAATGTATTCCAAGCCCGTCACACAGCCCAAGCAGCCTTTCAAGGATTCCCCTGTCAAGCTCATTGCCAACAGGATTTGACGGTGAGCACACAAGCACCCCCGCAGTCCTGCCGTCAACCTCACCAAGAAGCCCTTCACCGATTGCAAAGCCATCCTGCTCATGTGTGGCGTAAGCGGCATATTCGAGGCCATGCCTTTTTACCGACACCTCATATTCAGCAAATGCAGGCAGCGCCACAAGCACCTTCCCCCCACCATGCACCATCCCAATTGCAGCCACGAAGGAATCTATCAGCTCCGTTGCACCATTGCCACAGATAATGCTGTCCGCATCAACGCCATACAGCCGCGAAAGCCCGCTGCGAAGCCCTGCGCAGTAAGCATCCGGGTAATCCCCACAGCAAAGTGCCGCATCCTGTATGGCACGCACCACATTGCCGGGAGTGCCAAGCGGATTCACATTGACACTGTAATCAAGTTTCACGGCGCTGTCTTTCCCGCCGCCATGCACATATTTACCACGAATCAGCATTGAACCCACCCCACAACCATGCACACAATGACAGTGCGGAAAACCACGCCCAGCAGCAACGCAAGCAAATACGTCACCAGCATGAGGCGGCACGCACGCCTTATGTCATCACATTCCACATTCCTTGACGAATCGCCAATATACGGCTTTTCATGCAGCACGCCACCATACCAGGCGTCACCCGCAAGCCTTACCCCCAGCGCACCAGCACATGCGCTCTCGGTATGCGCCGAATTGGGGCTGCTGTGCGCCAGCCTGTCCCTCCTGAATATCCGCCATGCATTGGCACCGTCCAAGCCGCATATATAAGCCGCAGCCACCATCAAAAGCCCCGTAAGCCTTGATGGTATATAATTAAATACATCATCAGTCTTTGCGGCACATCTTCCAAAATCAATGTATTTTTCATTTTTGTATCCTGCCATGGAATCCATGGTGTTGACTGACTTGTACAGCACACCACCGACGGGTCCAAGCAAAAGCATGTAAAAAAGCGGTGCCGTAAGCCCATCAGACGTATTCTCCGCAACGGTCTCCACCGCAGCCCTGATTATCCCATCGCCTGAAAGCCTGTCAACATCCCTTCCCACAACCATGGACACCGCCTCTCTTGCCGCCTCCACATCACCACGGGCATATGCGGAATAAACCCGCATGCCGGCCCTGTAAAGCGACCTTGCCGAAAGCATGAAGGCTGCAAGAACCGCTTCATATGCAAATCCAAGCAACACATTTACCCTGTATGCCAGTATGCCCAAAAGCCCTGCAGCCGCAGTTGCCAAAAACAGCACAAGCAACACAAGCAGGACGCCCCTTCTCCTTTTCACAAGGGCTGAGTCAGATGTCTTAAGCAGCATTCCCTCAAGGCATGACACAAGCCTTCCAATCAGGCATATGGGATGATACCCTCCCAACGGGTCGCCAATCAGCCAGTCAAGGAAAGCCCCCCCAAAAACCGCGAGCCCTGACACCATCCAGTATCTCAGTAACATAGCTTCCACACCTTAGCACACCTTCCATCAATAAGCTCAACCCCAAATCCCTCACCGTTGCCGCAATGCCAGCGGTAAAAGTCGTGTGTGTCCTCAATCGCCTCAAGCACCGCCATGATGACACCGCCGTGAACCACCATAACGGCTGTTGAACATATATTGGCGCAGTCCCCCACAGCCCCGAAAAATGCTTTCACACACCTTTCCTTGAAGGAAGCCGTGTCCTCCCCTTGCGGAAACGCACCTGTCCCATTGGTTTTTAGCCATTCCCTGTACTCATCAAGCCCCTTGAGCTCATCATATGTCTTATTCTCAAAAATCCCAAAATCACATTCCCTGAAATCCTGCACAACCAATGCCCCAATCCCAGGAAACAAAACGTCCGCCGTTTCACGGCAGCGGAGCATGGGCGACACAAACACCACGTCTGGGTCAATTAATTCCCGCAAACGCCCACGCCTGCCCGCAAGCACCTCAAGCTCCTGTTGAAGCACATGCTCATCCGTCCTTCCAATGTACCTTCCCTGCGAATTTCCCATGGTTTTCCCATGTCTAATCAAATAAACCACCATGCCATTACCCATCACGCAATTCTTTTTCCAATCCCGC
This sequence comes from uncultured Bacteroides sp., assembly GCA_964482605.1. Taxonomy (GTDB): domain Bacteria; phylum Bacillota; class Clostridia; order Lachnospirales; family Lachnospiraceae; genus Bacteroides_F. Next base: position 5,134 of record CAYZYS010000017.1, on the reverse strand, counting down.
ACAATACGCGGTACACCCTGTCCGCCCTTTTGGCAAGCATCCTGCAGGCATGCCCAACATCCTCCCTGTACTGCCTTTCCCTTGCATCGACAGGTACAACGCCGCCGCCAACCTCACAGCATATCACGACTGCGTCGGGATTACTCCCAACATACTCCTCAAGCCTCTCCAAAAAGCCCTCTTCCCACGCCATGTCCTGCAGATTATACACACAGCACGGGCTGTCAAGGCTTCCGTCCGACCATTCCGTGACACCAAGGTTCTCCCTTGCAAATTCAAGCTTTCCATTTGCGTATCCGCCCAAAACCAAAACCATGACATCCTCCATTCCACAGATGTTTTTCACAGGCATTTTTCACAGCTTTTCAAGTACCATGAGGACACCTGCCATGCACAGCTCCATGTTGACCAAAAGCCAGCCTGCAACGTCCCCCGTGAAGCCACCAAAATCCCTGCGTCCCTTAATGCCGCCGGCAATACAGCACATGACACCAACAAGGGCACACAATCCCCCTGCCGCACCGCCAACAAGCCATATGACGGCAGCCGATGCGGCGACGGCAGCCACGAGAATGACAACACCCGTGCGCCTGTCCGCAAGGCCGTGCTCTGATGCCATCATGCCATCAGCCTTGGCAGGTTTCACCACAAGGGCGGCAATTGCCGCCAACGCCCTCGACAACGCAAATGTAACGCAAAATGCTGTGAAATACGCATCAAGCTGTGAAATGAACGCCGCATACACACCTGCTGCCACAATGCACCTTATCATTGCAAATGCGCCTATGTGCGGGTCCTTCATTATCTTAAGCCTTTGCTCCCTGTTTCCCCACGCACTGTTGGCATCCGCCACGTCACAAAAGCCGTCCAGGTGTATTCCTCCCGTAATCACCACAGGTACGGCCGCAAGCAGCATTCCCCTTGCAGTCCCCGTTACCGAAAGACGTCCAAGCACCCAGCCGGCACACCATTCAGCAAGCCCAAGCACGGCACCCACCAGCGGAAGCGCCGGCATGCAAAAGCGCATGTCATCCTCCGTCAGCGAAACCTTCGGCATGGGAAGCCTTGAAAACATGGCAAATGCCGCAATCATTCCCTTAAGCATCACAATGCCCCCTATCCGCCAAAAAGCAATTTCCCATCAGGGCTTCCAAACCACGGGAATCCCCGACACAACCTCAACAACCCTGTCGGCAATCGCCGCAAGGGCGCAGTTAATCCTGCCAAGCCTTCTCATGTAATCCAGCGTACACTCATCATAACCTGTCCCGCCAAGGCTTACCTCATTGGACACAACAACCACATTTGCCCTGGACAATAGCCTTTCAACAGCCCCAACAACAGCCCTGTCTGCATTTTCCATGCCGCAACCGCCCTCACCGTACATTTCATTGGCAAGCAGGTTGGACACACATTCCACAAGCACAACACAGGGGGACTCAAGCATGTCAGCACAGCTTCCAATGCCCACCGGAAGCTCCAGCGTGGCAAATGCAGTCCCCTCCCTCCTGCTTCGGTGTCTTGCGATTTTCACGTCACACTCCGAATCCGTGGAGCGCATGGTTGCAATGTAGTATGCATGTGCCGCCTCACCCATGGAACCGGCAAGCCCAAGGGCAAGTTCTTCAGCATATTCACTTTTTCCACTGGCGCTTCCGCCAATAACCAGTGTCAGTTCATTCACAGTGGCTTGTATGCCTCCATTCCATATTCATCAAACAACGGCATTTCATGGTATACCTTAAGCGCCATGTCAATCAACGGCATGACCGACACAGCCCCCGTGCCCTCACCAAGCGCCATCCCTATTGAGAGCAACGGGCTTAGCCCAAGCTCCTCCAGTATGAGGCGTGCAGCGGGCTCCTTGGACAAATGCGATGCAAGCATGTAATCCCTTGCACACGGTGCAAGCCTGTATGCCACAAGCGCGGCAATCCCTGATATCAGCCCATCCATGACAATCGGGAGCCCATGTATGGCGCCGCCCAGGAACACCCCTGCCATGCCTGCGATGTCAAGCCCCCCGACGCACCTTAGCACATCCAGCGGGTCATTTGGATTGGGGACATTCACCTCAATGGCAGCCTTCACGGCCCCAATCTTCCTTACAAGACCCTCATCCGACAGTCCTGCACCCTTTCCCGTCACCATCTCGGCTGGCTGTCCAAGCAGGACTGCTGACATTGCCGCTGATGTCGTGGTATTGCCAATCCCCATCTCACCCGTTGCAAGCATGTCATAGCCCTCACCCTTAAGCCTCCCCACAAGGTTGATTCCCGCAAGTACGGCACAAGCGGCCATGTCACGTGACATTGCAGGTTCCCTGGCGATATTGCGGGTTCCCGGCATTTTAGCCACGCCGAGCCCCTCATATGGCGATGGGACACCCTCAACATCCACTGCCATGCCAAAATCAAAGGGATACACATCGGCACCCGCCACCTTTGACATAATGCATACCGTGGACACACCCTGCGCCATGTTCTGCGCAACCTTGGCGGTAATCTCCTGCCCTGTCTGCGTCACTCCCTCCTGCACCACGCCATTGTCGGCACACGCCACCACAACCGCCTTGCGGTACATTTCCTTAAGCCTTCCCATGCCTGCGAGCCGCACAACAAGCCCCTCAAGCTCTCCAAGGGAATTGAGCGGCTTGGCTATCGAGTCCATGCGAACCCTCGCAAGGCGCATGGCTTCCGAATCCGCCGGCATGGCACATGAAATTGCCATATCCAAATCATTATAAAATTTTATACCATTCATCTTCCTGCCACCTCATACAAAAGTGCATTGCATATGGCTGCCGCAACATTGCTTCCGCCCTTGCGTCCCCTGGCAACAATGTACGGCACGTCAAGCCCCAGAAGCATTTCCTTGGACTCAACCACGTTCACAAACCCCACGGGAACACCAATCACGGCAACAGGGTCAAGCTCCCCCGCCCTAATCTGGCGGCAAAGCTCCATCAGGGCGGTTGGCGCATTGCCAATGGCATATATGCAGCGCCACCCATTCTCACGGCACAAGCGGGATGCCTTTTCCATGGACGCAACAGCCCTGGTTGTTCCCCGTTCAACCGCCGCTGCCGCCACATCCTCATCCCCCATGTAACAGTGAACCTCACATGAAAGCCTTGCAAGCGCCCTTTTGTTAATCCCCGACATTCCCATCGTGGTATCCGTGACAATGTGGCACCCCTGCTTCAGGGCACATTTAAGCGTACCCGCCACGCCATGTGAAAAAACAAGGTTTTCAGCGTAATCAAAATCCGCCGTGGTATGAATCACCCGCATGAGCACCGAAAGGTTCTCCTGCGAAACCTCCACGTGCCTCTGCGCCAGCTCGTCAGCTATTATCCCAAGGCTTGTCTTTTCTATGTCATATGGTTTCGTAATCATGTATTCCTCCATTAACAAAGCATTCTACCATAAATGTTTTTTGCCGTATTCCCTGCATTTTTGCAAAAACCTTTCTGCCGCACCCACGTTGGACGGCAGGTAAACATGCGGAAAGCCCGCATACAACGTGTCAGTTGAATACCCGAACCGCCATAACCGTCCATTCGGCTTCGTTGCAGTCATGTCACCATGGCATGTCCCGTTTTCTTCCCCTGAAGCCTCAGCCACACAATCGTAATAATGAAATTCGTGCGCCCGTATGCTCCCGCCTTTTTCAAGCAAAAGCGAGTCCCTGTCCGAGCTTACGGTGACATAGCCAAATCTCACCAGCCTGCCCTTGTTCCTGTAATGCCCCGGCAGAACCCCCGCCATTGCCATTCCATCTATGGAGCCTGAAAGGTACATGTACCCGCCGCACTCAGCAATGCATGGCATGCCTGACTGTATGGCACTGCGCACTGACTGAAGGGAGATTTTGGCATTGGACAGCGCCCCAAGGTGATTTTCCGGATACCCGCCTGACAAAATCAAGCCGCAGGCGCCATCCGGGATTGCCTCATCGGCAAGCGGGCTGTAAAAGACAAGCTGCGCCCCAAGGGCTTCCAAAAGCCCAAGGCTTTCAGCATACATGAAGCAAAATGCGCTGTCCCTCGCCACCGCTATCTTAACAGCAGCCCCCTTCACGCCAACGGCATTTCCAACATACCGCAGTGCAGATTGCCCTGATGCGGCAGCGACAATCTCGTCCACGTCAATGGTGGTTTCAAGGATTTTGGCAAGCCTGCTCATTTTTTCCTGGAAATCCCCTATCTCAGACGGCATTACCAGCCCTAAGTGCCTGCTGTCAACCACAAGCTCCTGAGGAAGCCTTGGAACATAGCCAAGAAAGCGCACATTCCCAAGCCTTCCTGATGTCCAGGTTCTTTTGGCAAGGGCTTTGACATGCTCGTAGCTTCCGCTTGTGGCCATGTTCAATATGACCCCCACAATGCGGGAATCAGCACGAAACCTGACAAAGCCCTCAATCATTGCGAGGATTGAGGTTGAACTCCCCCTTGCATTCACCACCAAAACCACGGGGGTGTCGGTTTTCACTGCCACATCATATGAGCTGGCAAGCAGCCCATCCTCCCCCGTGCCGTCATAATAGCCCATTACGCCCTCTAGCACGGCAATCCCGGATTCCCCTGCGGCTCCGTAAGCCCCGCCGCCGTCATGTGTTTCAGCAAGCAGCCCACACAACTCCCCACCGTCAAGGAAAAATGAATCAAGGTTATGACAGGGCTTCCCCGCCACCTTTCCCAGAAACAACGGGTCAATGTAATCCGGCCCGCATTTGTAGGCAGACGGTGACACACCCCTGTCAGCCAGCAGGCGCAAAAGTGCGCAGCACACCGTGGTCTTTCCACAGCCGCTTCCTGTCCCCGCAATCATTATGCGCGGAATGTCCTTAAAATTATGTTCCTGCATGCAACCTTCCTGCAATCCTCTCCCAAGTCTGGAGCTTTCCCTGCTCCGCCGCCATTTTCAACACGTCCTGGTTCAGCCTGTCATACTCGCCATGCTCACATCCGCAGTCAAGCACCATGTCCATCCGCCCCAGCACCCCATATATCTCATCCCGCATTGGCTCCATTGGCACAAATGGTTTCTGTGAAACCACCCTCTCCGCAAGCATTTCCGCCACAGGATAATCAAGGTCATTTTTATAAAGTATTCCCGTCATAAATCCCACG
>CAYZYS010000016.1:0-25069 GCA_964482605.1 uncultured Bacteroides sp. | reverse complement strand
CTATTATAAATACTCGCCAGTTTTGGTGCTGCCATAAGGGCAGACTTATGACCTAACTGTGCGGCACACTTGATTATCATATATCACGGCAAAATAAATGTCAAGAAAAAAATCAGCCTATTTCCTTCAACAGCCCTGCTTTTTTCATTACAGGCCTTAACGCAAGGTAGACAATTGAGGCAACAATCACTGCAATCACTGCATTTACCGAGGTGGTAATGCTGCTCACCTTGGCAAGCGTTGCGGCAAGGTCCTGTGGTATGCCGTAAAGGTACATTTTATAGAAGTAACCCACAACAGGGTCAGCCACCACGTTGAATGCCATTCCTGCGACAGCGGACACAATGGTTGCAACGGTTACATAGCCTGCCTTGTGCGGCTTGCTGAGCTTAAAGCCCTTGTGGGCAACCAGTCCCACGATAAGCCCTATGCAAAGCTTCAATACAAATGTCTTTGGTGCCGTGGTCACATAAACGCCTGAAAGTAGGTCGCCTATTGACATTCCAACCGCGCCTGAAAGCCCGCCCCAAAAGCCGCCGAGAAGCAACGCTGCAAGCACGCAGAAGACATTGCCAAGGTGGAACATCGTCCCCTCCGTTCCCGGAACAGGTACCTGTATCTTGAGATATGTGCAGCCAATGTAGCTTAATGCGGCACACAGGGCAGCCTGCGCCAGTGTCGACACCTGAACCCTGCCCTTTTGCTCCTCCTTTGAAAATGCAGTGTGCGCACCTGCGGCAAGTATGACTATTCCGGCAAATGCCAGCATCAGCGCATATCCATATTTTGTATTCTTGTAATTACCACCCTCATATGTAAGAACTGCCATTATGACCCCTGCCAGTGTCACAACCACACCTGCGTCAAAGGCCACGTACTTCTTGAATTTTTCCATCATTTCTCCAATCCATGGGCCATCCCATAATTTGTTTATTGTGAATTATCACAAGGACATATGTTAGCCTCGAATTGGTCATATGTAAAATACCAGTTTATGCTTGTTTTATATAACCAGACAGTGTGCGATAAGCGACGAGCCACCTCGCGAACTTCGTTCACTCGCTTATTGCGCAAAAAGAAAAAGATGAGGTTCCGAAAAACTTCATCTTTTTGCGAGGGGAACAATATATAGTCAAGAGCCTTGGGGAAGGACACTTATGTACATCCTTGACTTCCTTACAGTGACAATCATACCCGCTTGGGGGTGCAATGTCAACAGATTTGAAGGATGTTCTTATTCTAGTAAAAATGTACGTAATATTCCCCTATTTTCATTATTATATGCCTCATCTTTTGGTGAATTTGCACATTGTGGTGTCCGTGGGTGAAAATCACAGACAATTTTTCAGTATTACCAGCACGTCCTCGTCAGTAAGCGGCACATATGCCCTGTCCAGCTTGCCGTGGATTACAGCATTGTGGGCCATTTCCTCAAGGTGTTCATCACCAATTCCAACCTCTGACAGCGATGACGGAAGCCCGATTGACTTAAAGAATGCCTCTGTTTTTTCTATCCCAATGACAGCCATCTCAAGGTCATTGCCGGAATCCGCCACATGGAACACATTGCGGGTGTATTTCTTGAATTTCCTTGCAGTGCTTTCATTGAGGATGTGGCGCATCCACTGTGGCGTGATGATTGCAAGTCCCACACCGTGCGTGATGTCATAGTATGCACTAAGCTCATGTTCAATCGGGTGGCATGAAAAGCTGGTTGAGCCCTTGCCAGCGCCCACAAGCCCATTGAGTGCCATGGTGCTCGCCCACATGAGGTTTGCCCTCGCATCATAATTGCATGGGTTTTCCATGGCAATCGGGCAATACTTGATGCACGCCTGTATTATGCCCTCACCCAGCCTGTCCTGAATGTATGTGCCCTTCTCGCTCTTGAAGTAATTTTCAAACACATGTGACATGATGTCGGCAGTACCCGCGGCAGTCTGGCGTGGTGACACGCCAAAAGTATACACAGGGTCGCATATTGACGCCCTTGGAATGAAATCCATGCTAGACGTTCCGAGCTTTTCGTTAATTTCAGGATTGGAAATCACGGCATTCTTGTTCATCTCTGAGCCTGTTGCCGCAATGGTCAGCACGGTGACAACGGGAAGTACATTGCCTATCCTTTCAGGGTTGGTCACAATGTCCCATGCGTCACCGTCATAATGTACGGCACCTGCAATTGCCTTGGCACAGTCTATCGTGCTTCCGCCGCCAACTGCCAGCACCACGTCAACATTGTTTTCGCGGCAGAGCCTTACACCCTCACGGACGCTTTCAATCTTCGGGTTTGGCTGTACGCCCCCAAGGGTTATCACATTAAAGCGCCCGCTTAAAAGGGAGCTTACCTGGTCATATATGCCGTTTTTGACAATGCTTCCGCCGCCATACACAAGAAGTACATTTTTACCATACACCTTAAGTATTTCCGGAAGCTTCTCAACCTGTCCCCTGCCAAAGCATATCTTTGTGCCCGCCTGAAATTCAAAATTCTGCATACCATCCTCCATCCTTTAACAAATCAACATTTCCCACAAAGCCTGAATTAAACACCATCCGGAGGATAAACATACAACAATGCCGTGTCCGTCACGGTCTGCCCGTTGACATCCGTCAGGGAGTAATTGACGGCATATATCCCCACATTGGCAAATGCGTAATCCGATGTCACAAGCTGTCCTGCGGTGTCAACAAGGCTGTAGGTAACATACGCCCTTGCATCAATGCCGGCTGCGCTTGTTGCACTAACATATGAAAGCAGGTCCACAGGCACGCCATATGTGGTTGTTATCTGCTTTGTTGCCGTTATCTGCAGTGATGAGGTAAGCGTTGGCATGTAATAGAAGAAGCCAAGGTCCATGTCCACATATCCGTTAATTCCGGCAACCACGTTGCTTACGCCAAACTGCCACATCTGGTACTGGAAGGATGTTGTAGGCAGCGGCCTCTCGAACATATAAATCCTGCTGGTGTAATAATAATCATCATAATAATTTGCCATCCAAATCTTGTACGCCGCAGACAGTGATGCAGGCTCATACGTGTAATTCAGGTCATTTTTGCATGCGTAAACCATAGGCGTGTAGCCGTAGCTTGCAACGGTGTTGCAGAAGGTTGCCGCAATCATGTTCATTGTGAGCTGGTTCTGCGGGACAAGTGCAACCCTGTAATCGTCAGCAGATTCCCAGTCAAATGCTACCGGATATGTTATGTTGTACTGCTGGCAAAGCTGTACTGTCATGCATGCTTCCTGGTATGCCTCGACAATGTTGGTTGCCTGTGAGAAGAAGTACACTCCCACCTGGATGCCGGCAGCTTGTGCGGCCTGGATGTTCTGTGTGAAATATGAATCGATGTAAAGCTCACCATCAACCCCTGTGCTTCTTCCTGCACACTTAATCATCGCAAATGACACGCCGGATGCCTTCACAAGGTTCCAGTCAATGTTCCCCTGCCACTTTGAAACGTCAATCCCATATACATACATTGGTGTTTCCACCATCTGTACTGCGGTCTTGGTATCCGCTGACTGGTTGCGGTAGTCCCTTCCGCCGCCAAGTATTTCATTTTCACCTGATGTATCCTCGCCAATGTTCAACTCCTCCAGTGACAGAAGCTGGGCCTGGGACAAGGCAATCTCATCCGCATCTGCGTTGGCAAGATAATTAACCGTTTTTGCAAGCTCTGCGTCATCCGTGTAGTTGGCGGCATCAATCCCGAAATCCTCCGCCTTGTATATACCTTCCGCATCACCTGTGGATGATGTGGTTACATCCGTATCCAAAGAAACATCCTGTGTCATGGCTGCCTGCGCCACATCTGTGGTTCCTGTCCCAAGGGCTCCGGAAGCACCGGCATTGCCGCCGCCAATTGCAAAAAATGCTGCCCCAGCCACAATTCCTGCGGATACAGTACCGATAACCGCAGCTCTTAACTTCCTGTTAATTAAATTAAAACGTAACATACTGCAAAACCTCTTTCCACGGGTATGAATTTACTTTTATATTTAAGCCTGAGCCCGTTTTACATTTCCAAAAACATGAAATCACATCGATGAGCAAGGCAAAAGGCAGGCACAGCCTGCCCTTACCTGCATTATATTTTATGCACATCAATGCCTGCTGATGATTTTCTTCGGGCACTTCTCTGCGCACTTGCCGCAGCCTGTGCACTTCTCATAATCAATGTGTGCCACGTTGTTTTCAACTGTGATTGCACCGTTCTCACACTGCTTTGTGCAAAGCATGCATCCGATGCAGCCTGTCGCACACACGGTCATGACATCCTTGCCCTTGTCCCTTGAAGCACACTGCACTGTGTACTGGCTTTCGTATGGCACAAGCTCCACAAGGTTCCTTGGGCATGTTGCAACGCATTTTCCGCACGCCTTGCATTTTTCCTTGTCAACAACCGCAATTCCGTTCACAATGTGTATTGCGTCAAAATCACAGGCCTTTACACATGAGCCGTAGCCCATGCAGCCGAAGGTACATGCCTTTGCACCGCCATTTGGTGTAAACGGCATCTGCGTACATTCCTTTACGCCTGAATAATAATAGTTGTCCTTCGCCTTCTCGCAGTCACCCGCACATTTTACAAATGCAGTCATGCGCTTGGAGTCCCCAACCTCTGTCCCCATGATTGCGGCAATCTTCTCACCGACAGGTGCTCCGCCCACAGGACAGGCATTGACAGGAGCCTCACCCTTTGCAATTGCGGCAGCAAGTGCATCACAGCCAGCAAACCCGCAGCCGCCGCAGTTGTTGCCAGGAAGCTCTGCCCTTACGTCAAGCTCCTTCTGGTCAACCTCAACCTTAAACTTATCTCCGGCAACGCCAAGGAAGATACCAATGACTATACCGGTAATGCCAACAACCAATGCAGCAATTATTATACCTGACATGTCACCCTCCTTATACTAATCCGGAAAATCCAACAAATGCTATGGACATGAGACCCGCCGTGAGAAGTACGATTGGCATACCCTTGAAGCTCTCAGGGATGTCATTGTCCTCAATTCTCTCACGGACACCGGCCATCAGCACAATGGCAATGGTGAAGCCCACTGCAATTGATATTCCGTATACAACAGTTTCAATGAAATTGTACTCATATGACACGCTGTTCAATGCAACACCAAGCACTGCACAGTTGGTGGTTATGAGGGGAAGGTACACGCCCAATGCGGAATACAGCGCAGGGCTTGACTTCTTCAGGAACATTTCCACAAACTGAACCAGTGCTGCAATCACAAGGATGAACACGATTGTCTCAAGGTACTCCATTCCGGTTGGCACAAGAATGTAAGCATATATGAGATTGGAGCAGGCTGAGGATATGGCAATTACGAAAATAACCGCCAACCCCATGCTTGCCGCAGTCTTAACCTGCTTTGACACACCAAGGAATGGACACAAGCCCAAGAACTGGCTTAAAACCACATTATTCACAAGCGCTGCGCTTATGGCTATGATAATAAGATTCATATCTAATCCCCATTTCCAGTCACCATTGCTAAAAAGCAAGGTCAACTAACGTCTATTTGTCCTAAAAACTTATGCTTCCGCCTTGCTGTGTCCTGCACATGCGGTATTGCCGCAGTGTCCGCAGTCAATCTTGTCACAGCCTGCTTCTGCCGCAGTCCTGTTGCCCCTGATTATCCTGTTGCGGACGGCAATCACCATTGCAAGCACGAAGAACGCGCCAGGTGCCAGCACGAATATGCTGATTGGCGGCATGAGCTCCTCCGTGTATATCGTTATGCCAAAGCATGTGCCGGCACCGAGAAGCTCCCTCAATGCACCAAGAATCGTGAGGGAAAGCGTAAAGCCAAGTCCCATTCCTATTCCGTCAAATATGGACGGAAGCACAGGGTTCTTGGAGGCATAGCTCTCTGCACGTCCAAGGATGATGCAGTTTACCACGATAAGCGGAATGTACACGCCGAGTGACTCATTCAGCGAAGGCAGGTATCCCTGCAAAAGCATCTGTATTATGGTAACAAATGAAGCAACAATCACTATGTATGCCGGCATCCTGACCTTGTCAGGGATAATCTTCCTCAAAAGGGAAATCATCATGTTGGACATGACAAGAACTGCCGTTGTTGTAAGTCCCATGCCCATGCCGTTGATGGCAGAGGTGGTAACAGCCAGCGTCGGGCACATTCCAAGTATGAGCACCAGTGTCGGGTTCTCCTTGATTATGCCGTTATAAAGTCTTTCAATGCATTTATTCAACAGTAGCACCCCCTTCCAGCTTAACACCGTTCTTTGCGAAGTAATTGTAAACGGCAACCGCACTGTTGACACCCTTGGTTACTGCCTTGGAGGTGATTGTGGCACCGCTTATTGCCTCAACGTCCCCATCCTTGGAAGCACCATTCTTGGTCACGGTGTAGGTATCTGCATTCTTGTCCCTGAAGTTGGACTGGAACTTATCTTCCTTAGCCTTCATTCCAAGACCTGCCGTTTCGCTTATGCTTAAGATTGAAATTCCGTTCAGCGTTCCGTCCTTCTGGATTCCCACCGAAAACTTAATGTCACCGCCATAGCCGTCCTTTGCAATAACAGTGACAACAAGGCCTGCGTACTCGCTTCCGTTGAATGCCGCAACGACCTCGGAAATCTCATCCTTCTCAATTCCGGCATCACTCAGTATGGCTGCGTAATTGTCAGCCGTGGCAACGGATGCGTCAAGCTCCTTGAACTCCGTTGCATTTTCAAATACATCCCTGTATGCATCCTGCTTTGCCTGCTCCTCAACCCTCGCAATCGGCTCCTCGGTAATCATGTGTACCGCACCAAGGCAAATGCCGGCGATAAGGGTGATGGCAAACAGAATCAATGCATCTTTAATGATATTCTTCATGTTCATGATTTCTTTGCCTCCTTTTCCGGCTTTACCTTGCCAAAGGATCTCGGTATGGTAAGCTTCTCAATGTGCGGAACCAGAAGGTTGCAGAATATGATTGCAAATGAAACACCTTCGGCGTTGGCACCAAACATCCTGAATATGCCCGTGAGAAGTCCAAGGCATATGCCAAACACGATTTTTCCGTTGGCGGTGATTGGTGATGTCACATAGTCAGTCGCCATGAAGAAAGCGCCAAGCATGAGGCCGCCGCCGCATATTTCCTTAAGCATGTACTGCACATCAAACTGGTGTCCAGGTGCAAATATAAGTATGAAAATTGCAAATGTTGCTATGTAGGACACAGGAATCCTTGGGGATATCACCTTTCTTGCAATCAGGTAAAGACCGCCAACCAGGATTGCAAGCGCTGATGTCTCACCGATTGTACCTGCGGTGGTTCCAAGGAACATTGCTGACAGGGCAGGCTGTGCAAGCCCCGCAACCTCCTCACCGCCCTTGAGGATTGCAAGCGGTGTTGCCCCGGTGTAGCCGTCAACAGCGGCAAAGCCTGCCGTTGCCGTAAAGTCTGTCATCCATTTTGCAAATGAGATGAACAAAAAGCACCTTGCACCAAGCGCAGGGTTCATGAAGTTCTGTCCAAGTCCCCCGAAAAGCATCTTCACAATGATGATTGCAAATGCGTCACCAAGGATGAGCATGCCGATTGGAAGCGACACAGGCACGTTAAGTGCCAGAAGCATACCTGTTACGGCTGCACTCAAATCCCTTACCGTAACCTCCATATGCATGAGATATTCATATAAAGCCTCAATGGCAACGCAAGCCACTATGCTGACGATAATCCTGACAAGCGCCCCCAGCCCGAAGTTGTATACACCAAAGGCTCCGGCAGGAATCAATGCTATCAGCACATCAAGCATGATGGATGATGTGGTAAGCTTGCTTCGCACATGAGGTGATGTTGATACACTAAAAATTTCGCTCACTTTTTTCTCCACCTTTCCTACTTCTTCCTGCGATTCGCAAGAGCCTGCTTGCGCATTGACTTAATGTACTGTGCAAGTGGCCTCTTTGCAGGGCATATGAATGAACAGCTTCCGCATTCCACGCACTCAACCCCGTCGAGCTTCTCAAAGGCTTCCATGTTGCCCTTTGCCGCCAGCGTCGCAAGTTTGGCAGGAAGTAAATGCTCTGGACAGGCCTGTCCGCATTTGCCGCACCTTATGCAGGCGGTTCCCTTCAAATCCTTGACCTCGTCGTGGCCAAGCACAAGAAGCGAGGAGCTTCCCTTCACGACAGGCACATCCAGTGAATACATGGCAAAGCCCATCATCGGACCGCCGGAGATGTACTTCTCAGGCTCGCCAACGGCGCCACCCGCAGCTTCAAGAAGCTGCCTGTAGCTCATACCCAGGTATACATAGAAGTTCTGTGGGTCCTTCACGCCATCGCCCGTGACGGTGATGATTCTCTTTGTGAGAGGAAAACCTTCTATACATGCATAGTATATTGAGGTTATGGTGTCAACATTGTGTACAATGCAGCCTGCGTCAGCCGGAAGCATTGCAGAATTAATCTCCCTTCCGGTCACTGCGGAAATGAGGAAACGCTCACCGCCCTGTGGATACTTTGTAACCATTGTCTTGACGGTAATCCTATCCTCACCTGCACAGGCCTTCTCCATGGCTGCAATTGCCTCTGGCTTGTTGTCTTCAATTGCAATTACGCCCTGCGCCTTGTCAAACAGCTTAAGGACAATCTTGAGTCCCATGACAACCTTGTCGGACTCCTCAAGAAGCCTTCTGTAATCTGATGTAAGGTAAGGCTCACACTCTGCCCCGTTCACTATTACATAATCAATTGCTTCCGGATTCTTTGGCGTGATTTTCACGTTGGCAGGGAATCCTGCACCACCCATGCCCACAACCCCGGCATCCTTTACCTTCTGCCTGATTGAATCCTTTGTGAGGTCCTCAAATTTGCATTTCTCGTACTGAACCTCCTCGTACTTGCCATCATTTTCAATGATGATTGAATTGCACTTTCCGCCAGTGGCAAGTGTTCTAGGCTCAATTGCCTTGACCGTGCCGGACACTGACGAGTGAATGTTGGCAGATATGAAGCCACCTGCCTCGGCAATCAATTGACCTGCCAGCACCCGGTCCCCTTTGGCAACCACTGGCACAGCCGGTGCGCCAATATGCTGTGAAAGCGGGAATACCATGTCACCCTCAGGTAATAATTCCTTGATGGGCTTGTCCTTGGTAAGTTCTTTGCCTTCAAAGGGATGGACACCGCCTTTAAACGTTAACTTCCCCATTACCTTGTCTCCTTATGAATTCTAAGCATGATGTCATGACAATAGGCACTGCCCTGCCACTACACCGCACCAAATAACATTTTACAACATTATAATAAAAAAATAAAGACAAATAACCAATAAAAAGTCAATCATTTTTTTCAAAAAGCTCTTGTATGTACAATAATTTAGTCTTATAATATAGCTTAGATTTAGATACTGTTGTTTTTTCACACAACAAGACAATCATTATGAAATGGAGATGAAAAGATGAGAGAGGAAGAATGGCTTAACAGCATCGTGGAACAGATTACAGCACAGATGAAAGACCAAAAGATTACCCAGAGAGAGCTTGCCAGCCTCGTCGGAATAACAAGACTTTCAGTGTGCAACAAGCTTAACAAGGCGTCACGCACAATAACATTAGATCAGCTTTGGAAGATTTGTGAGGCGCTCAATTGCAATGTGTCGATTGACCTCGACAGAAAGCGTACTGTTACACTTACACAGGAAGAATACGAAAAACTGGTGTCAAAGAACCCAAAGACAAAGGGCAAGTCCAAGCCAAAGGCATAACCCCCTTAGTGTTTGCTGTCGATGAAGGAGTGAGTAATGACCATATTCAACAAAACCCTTAATGGTACTTCCCTCTTTTCCCGTGACAGCATTATCACTTCACTTTACCCGGATGAAAGCATTGTCATCTTCGACATCGAAACAACGGGCTTTTCCCCCAAAACAACCTCCGTTTACCTTATCGGGGCGTTTTATGTTAAGGATGAAAGCCTGACGCTGACACAATGGTTCTGTGACGAGCCCTCGGATGAGGCAGGGGTCCTGCAGCAATTCATTGGTTTTCTGTCAGGCTTTGACGTCCTTATGACTTACAATGGTGATGGCTTCGACATCCCCTATCTTTCCGCAAGATGTGCGGCCCATGGAATCAACTTCGATTTCTCTGCCCTTGAAAGCATTGACATATACAAATGCATACGTTCCATAAACAAACTGTTGAAGCTGACGAGCTACAGGCAGACCTTTGTTGAGGAGCGCCTTGGAATAAGGCGTGATGACATGACGGACGGCGGAAGGCTGGTTGAGGTGTACAGGCATTTTGCCGTCAGCCCAACCGAGGATGCAAGGCAGCTCATGCTTCTCCACAATCATGATGATGTGCTGTGCCTTGCAAAGGTTGCAATAATGCTTAATTACAGGCAGCTTGTCGATGGCAGCTATGAAGTGTCGGGAGTCGAACCACAGTATGATGACGGAGTGTGCTCAGGCATCATGATTACCTGTGTCCTTGGCTCTCCCGTCCCAATTCAGGCATCCCTTATGGACCAAAGCCACTACCTGACCTGCCAGGACAGGTCACTAAAGCTGTTTTCCAAGGTTTATTGCGGGACACTGAGACATTTTTATGCTGATTATGACAACTATTATTATCTTCCTGATGAGGATGTTGCCATTCACAAAAGTGTTGCGGCGTATGTCGACAGGGAGCACCGCCAAAAGGCAAATGCCCACAACTGCTACAAAAAAATTGAAGGGACATTCCTGCCGCAGTATGCAGCAATCGTGTCCCCTGACTTTAAACTGGAATATTCATCAAAAAGCTCTTACTTCCAACTGGATGATGCATTTCTTGGAAATGCGTCCGCACAGAAGCAATATGTCGGTCATGTGCTCCAGCACATGCTTTAATCCCTCACACCTTGTGGTAAAAGAACAGCTTATTGAACTCGAAGCCGAGCTCCTTATAGTTGATTATCTGCTCCGTGTTGCCGACAAAAAGGCATCCGCCCTTCACAAGGGAAGCATTAAACTTTTTGTATATTTCATCCTTTGCATCATCTGTAAAGTAAATCATAACATTGCGGCATACAATGAGATGACAGCCCGTTGGATAAGGGTCACTTAACAGATTGTGCTTCTTGAACTCAACGCATTTCTTAATCTCATCACTAATCTTGAATACCTTGTCGCCCGCCTTTTCAAAATACTTGTTTTTGTATTCCTCAGGCAGTCCCTTGAGGCTGTTGGCACCATACACGCCAAGCTGCGCCTTCTCAAGAATCTGTGAATCAATGTCCGTTGCAATTATCTTGACCCTGTTCAACGGAACCTGCTTTGCGAGCACCATGGCTATCGTGTACGGCTCATCTCCGGTTGAACATGCTGCGCTCCAAATCTTCAGGTTTTGCCCGTACTTCGAGATAAGCCCCGGAAGGACCGTGTCCTCCAGCGTCTGCCAAAGGTTGGGATTGCGGTAAAACTCAGACACGTTGATTGTCAGGTAATTGACAAATTCATCATATCTTTCCTTGTCATTCTTAAGTGCCTTGACGTAACTGTCATAGTCTGGAAACTTGTTCCTGTCAATAAGGGTGTCAATGCGCCTCTTCATCTGGCGTTCCTTGTAAGAATTCAGGTCGATTCCGGTTAGCTTGTATACGTCTTTTTTAAAATCCTCATATGTGTTGGCCATGTCTATCCCCCAATTACTTTTTTAAGAAAAAGCCTCATAATGACGGTTAATCATTATAAGGCTGATAAATGTTCAACTAATCAATATTCCTCGTTACCTGAGTCGGTTGCCTGGTCGGAAGGCTGTGAATCCCTCAGCAAATCCTTTATGCTAAGGCTAATCTTCTTCTCCTCAATGTTGAGGTCAACAACCCTTGCCTCAATCTCCTGCCCAACTGAAAGCACATCCGAAGGCTTGTCAACGTGCTCAAGCGCAATCTGTGACACATGCAGAAGTGCATCAACGCCTGTCTCAAGTTCTATGAATGCACCGAAGTCAGTCATCCTTGCAACCTTGCCCTTGACAATGGTTCCAATGGAATACTTCTCAGGTGCTGAGGTCCATGGATTCTGGTCAGGGTACTTAAGGCTGAGGGCAATCTTTGTCCCGTTAATCTCCTTAATGAATGCCTTGACTGAATCGCCAACCTTGAATACCTTCTTCGGATTCTCGGTCCTGCCCCATGACATCTCGGAAATATGCAGAAGCCCGTCGACACCGCCAAGGTCAATGAACGCACCGAAGTCAGTAACATTCTTCACGGTACCCTCAATGGTCTGGCCTTCCTTTATCGAAGCGAAAAGCTTCTCGGCAGCCTCAGCCTTCTTTGCAAGAAGAAGCTGCTTGCAGTCGCCAATGATTCTCCTCTTCTTTGGATTGTACTCAGTGATGACGAAGGAAACCTCCTTGCCCTCAAGCTGTGACAAATCCTTGACATACGTATCAGACACGAGGCTGGCAGGAATGAATACCCTGGCTTCGTCGACAACAACACTCAAGCCGCCCTGGATGGCCTTGTCAACCTTTGCCGTGATAACCTCCTGATTGTTGAATGCTTCCTCAAGCCTCTTGTTGCCTTCCTCGGCAACGAGCCTCCTGTATGTAAGAAGCACCTGTCCCTCACCATCATTGACCTTGAGAACCTTCACCCTCATGGTGTCGCCCTCTGAAACCTCTTTTGTAAGGTCCAGGTTAGGCTTGTTGGAGTACTCACTTCTCGTAATGATTCCATCAGACTTGTAGCCGATGTTCAGTACGATTTCATCTTCTTTGACACTGATGACAGTACCATCAACAACCTCACCTGCATGTATGGTCTTAAATGATTCTTCCAGCATCTCATCAAAACTCTGTTCTGACATTAGAATAAACCTCCTCAATTATGTTGCTGGGGGTTGAAGCCCCCGCTGTAATACCAATGCAGCCGTTGGAGTTAAACTTATACAAATCCAGGTCTTGTAGTGTCTGTATGTAATATGTGTCCGTACACTCTGTTTTGCATATTTCATAGAGCTTGCGAGTATTGGAACTACTCCTGCCACCGATTACAATCATGCCGTCAGCCCTTGACGCTATCTCCTTTGCCTCACGCTGACGCTCTTCTGTAGCATTGCAAATCGTATTACGAATATCTACATTGTAACCTTTTTTCAAAATAATTGCAACAAGTTCTTCAAATTTATTGAAATTAAATGTAGTTTGTGACACAACACACACTTTTTTGCCATTATTTACCTTGAAACTGCTGGCTTTTTCCACCGAATCAATTATGAATGTCTCACCGGAGGACCAGCCCACAATTCCCTCAACCTCCGGGTGGTTTTCGTTGCCTATGACCACAATTGCACTGCCCTCACGGCTTGCCTGTTCAACTATGTTGTGTATCTTTAGTACAAATGGGCAGGTTGCGTCTATGATTTCAAAGCCCCTTTCGCGTATTGCATCATACACATGCCTTGCAACGCCATGTGAACGGATTATGATTGTCCCGCCCTCAAGCCCGTCAAGCTCCGCAAGGGAGTTAATCACTTTCACGCCCCTTTTTTCAAGGTCTTTCACAACCTCTTCATTATGTATTATTGGACCATATGTGTACACATTGTCCCTGCCTGCCTGTTCATAAACCTTGTCAACGGCACGCTTTACGCCAAAGCAGAACCCCGCCGTCTTGGCAAGAATAACCTCTCCCATGTCACTTTACCAGCTTCCTTACGGCATCCACAACCTGCGGGATGTCCATGTCCGACGTGTCAAGCAAAACGGCATCCTCCGCCTGCCTAAGTGGGGATATTTCCCTGTGCATGTCCTGGTAATCCCTGTTTTCAATGTCCGCCTTGATTGAAGCCAAATCCGCCGTCTCACCCTTTGCCACAAGCTCGTCATAACGCCTTTTTGCCCTCGCCTCCACGCTTGCGGTAAGGTAAAGCTTTGTCTGTGCATTCGGCAGGACCGTGGTGCCAATGTCCCTGCCATCCATCACGACATTCGTGGAGAGCGCAAGCTCGCGCTGCAGTTCAAGGAGCTTTTTCCTCACGGAAGCATATCTTGATATTCTTGACGCAGCCTTGCCGACAGCCTCCTCACGGAGTCTCCCGGTTACATTGTCACCATTGAGGAGCACCTGCTGCTCGCCAGCCACATAGGTTATGGACACGTCAACCTTGTCAACTGCGGAATTGATGCCATCCTCATCATCAGCATCCACGCCATTGTCCATGAAATATATCCCCATGGCACGGAACATTGCCCCCGTGTCCACATACACATAGCCAAGCTCTTTTGCAACCAGTTTTGCTATTGTGCTTTTTCCGGCCCCTGCCGGTCCGTCTATCGCAATTGCATATGACATTTTAATCTCCATTCCGCAGACGCTCGTCGTCGAGGAGCTCACGGGAAAGCTGCTAATGCAGTTTCCCGTGTGGCATCAAGGCTATATTGTGTCGCCTGCGTCACAATTAGCCGTGTAAAAAATCACGCCAAGCCTTCTGAATATATTTATACTTAAATAATATGTTTTATTATATACGGGATATCACCTAACATATCGTGCTTCCCGCTGCGTACCCGGTTGACCATGCCACCTGGAGGTTAAAGCCGCCCGTCACGGCATCCACATCCAGCACTTCCCCCGCAAACCTGACATTCGGGCATTTCCGGCTCTGCATGGTGGCTGGGTTGAGTTCCCTGACATCCACGCCGCCCTGGGTTATGATCGCCTCCGCAAAACCCCTTGCGCCTGTAATCGTTATTACAAGCCCCTTCAAAAGCCCCACAAGGCGTTCCCTCTCAGCCGAGGTGATGTCATGGACCTTTTTATCAGGGTCAATGCCGCTTAGCTGTATTATAACAGGTATCAGTTTCTTTGGCAGCAGCTTGTCCAACGCATTTTTGTACTGTTTGTTGCGAAGCTCGCCAAAATCCCTCAAAATCCGCGCGTCGAGCTGCCCATGGTCCAATGCGGGCTTCAAATCAATGGAAAGTCTTAAGTTTTCCTTTTTGAGCCGTTTTATTATGAAGCTGCTGGCACTAAGTATGACAGGTCCGGTTACGCCAAAATGCGTGAACATCATTTCACCAAAATCAGAATACACCTGCTTTTCGCCCGCATATACCGATATGCCTGTGTTTTTGAGGCTTAGCCCCTGCAAATCCTTGACCCATTCCTCACGTGCAATCAGCGGAACCAGCGCAGGAAGCCTGTCAGTCACCTTCATGTCAAGTGACCTTGCAAATTCATATCCGTCCCCCGTTGAGCCTGTTGACGGGTACGAACAGCCGCCCGTTGCGATTATGAGCTCGTCAAGGGGCTGAATCCATTCCTTTCCCGTTCTTTTTGAGGTGCAGCGTATTCCCGTACATATAAAGCCTGTGCCATCATTGTCCTTGCACACCAGCCCGTTTGCCGTGGTGTCAAGAAGAACCCTCACGCCACGCCGGCGAAGCTCCTCACGCAGGCAATCTATCACATCCCCTGCCTTGTCTGATTCAGGGAATACCCTGTTGCCACGTTCAACCTTTATCGGTAGCCCAAGCTCACCAAAGAACCCCATGCAGTCATAATTGCCAAAACGGCTCAATGCGCTGTACATGAATTTCGGATTGGTGACAATGCTGTTCATCAGCTCCTCATTGTCCCCTGCATTAGTGAGGTTGCAGCGCCCCTTTCCCGTGATGAAAAGCTTTTTCCCCAGCTTTTCGTTCTTCTCCACAATGGTCACGGTGTTGCCATTGCCTGAGGCGGCGATTGCCGCCATCATGCCGGCAGCTCCCCCGCCTATTATTACGACATTCTTACCCATCTGTGATTTCCTTTAGCTTAGTTGCCGTCGGTCCCGTCCTTTGCGGTATTGGACCTTCGTTTTACGCCAATCCTCACCGCGAGGATTACCGCCGCAAGTAATATTACCACAATGGCTGCCGCAAATGCAATCACAACCCAGTTAAATTCAGTATTCACAACGCAGTACACGCTGCTTGTGCCGGAAAGTTCAACCTGGAGGTACTGTCCTCTGGACTTGGAATCAACCTTTTCCCAGCCGCCGTCAGCCAGCACAAGCACCTGTGCCTTGTCATAAGGATTAAAAAGCCTTAGCTCCACGGTGCCGCCGTCAGTCTCGGCATTTTCAAGCTGTATGGCATAGGTGACGTACTCCCTGTTCTCCACAAGGCTGCTCTCAACGGTGTAGGTATCCTTTTCCACAATCAGCCTTGCATCGGACGTGAAACGCCCTTCCACAAGGACGGAAGCCTTGGTCTGCTCCTGGTTTTTGCCAACCGTCACCGTGGTTGTGTCATCACTTTCAACCACCGTTACATCATCCATGTACTCCCCTTCAATCACAAGGTTGGAGGTCATGGTCATGCCGGACACATCAGGCCAGTGCCCATATTGTCCGCTTTCAGTAGGGATTGTAGGGAACTTGACCTTCGAGAGGCTGTCCCCAAATTCAAGCTCCTGGCTCCCAAGGTAGGTATCGTCTATCTTGAACATCACGCGAAGATGCCTGAAGTCATTCGGCAAATCCTCGATTTCAAGGAGCTCCTGATAGGTCAGTGGCTCTGCAACACCCACATAGCTTATGTCATCTATACCATACATGTCATCCGACACGTAGTAATTGCCGCTTACCGTTCCGCTGTATGTGCCAGGGTTATCCTCCTGCGTTGCCACAAGCCCCGCAATCGCACCCATGCGTCCATCAGCGGAAATCAGCGTAGGCATTGAGTAGCAGCCTGTTATCGTTGTTCCATAGCCCGCAATGCCGCCCACATTCTTGTGCCCTGAAAGCGTTGCAAGAGAATAACAGTCACGTATTATGGTAAGGGACTGCCCTGCGATTCCCCCAACATAATCATTGTCGGTGCTTGTAACCATTCCAAGGCTCTTGCAGTCAATGCAGATTCCGTAGTTCATGAACCCGACAATTCCGCCGGCACCATTCTTCTTCGAGGTGACGAAGCCCTGGTTGGAGCAGTCCGCTATGATGCACTTTGTGGTGTATTTGCCACCAAGCTGGATGTCAACATCCCCTGCTGCATTTTGCTCCGGGTCCTCCTCATCAATTGACATTGAGCCCGCGATTCCGCCTATGTCTATGTCACCATTGACGGAGCCCTTGTTAATGCAGTTGTCCACACGTCCCGTGGTTGCCTGCTCAAGCTCCTCCTCGGAGACATCATCAAATATCTCCTCCTCCCCGTCGGAGGTCTGGATGTCAACATAGCGGTCAACAATCAGGTCAAACACCACATTCAACTGGTCATTCACGGCACGGAGGTCATTGTTTACAAGCTCCGAGTAATCGGAGGCATGGTCTGACAAATTCCCAACGGCATTGGACATGCCACGGAGGTTATCACGGAAATCGTCAACATTTTTCTCAAGCTCATCATTAATCTTGGAAAAACGCAGGTCGCTCTGTGCATTGAGGTAATCCACGATGTTCCTAAGCCCTGTGGATGCCGCATCAAGCGAATCTATGGTATCCTTCACCTTGTCTGATGCCGTGTTGAGGTCATCATTCGCATCCGATGAGGCATCCTTTATGTAAGGTGCATACACGCTTGTGATTGTTGCGAGGTTTCCTGCTATCGAGGATGCCGATGCCAGTGAATTGCTGCTGTACTCAAGCAGGTTAACCACATGGTCTATTATGCTGTTCTTGTCCTTGGTTGACAGGTTGTTCCATTCCCTGCCGTCCATGATGTTCCTTATTGCCGTCACCTCGTCCTCCATTTTGGCTGACTGGTCATTAAGCTGGTCGGCATTGGACTGTATTTCATCAAGGGCGGAGTCAACTGCATCCTGCTGGTTCTGCCTTTTGAACGTAATAACTGCCCGTGCAGGCTCCTGCGATGAATTCAGCTTGAATTCATAGCTGTTGCTTCCGGCGGATGCCTTTCCCACTGCAATTGCGTTGCCATTGGCGTCAGTCACAACAGGCGTTGTGCCAAGCTCATAGCCGGAGCTTGGTGTAACTGAAAGGGTTACTTTGTCGCCATCCCCTGAATATGTCGCACTACCACCTGCATTTGACGATACCATGAGAAGTACGGGTTCATACTCTGCCGTTATTACAACGTCACTGTCCGGCATGGTAAATTCATACCTCTTTGCACTTTGGTCATATGAAACCTCACGTCCGTCAACCACAAGCTTCTTCAGCCTGTAGCTTCCGTCCGCCGTGCATGTCACATAGATTGTATCATTGCTGTTTGCCTTACCAGTGTCACCTGATGAAGTGACAGCCGTAACGGTGCCGCCTGTACCCGCAAGGGTTGTTATTACATGCTCATCACCGGAATTGGTGGCTTCCACATCAGGTGCTCCGCTAAAGGCAGCATTTACAATGACGGGCGCCCCCATCGGGTAATTGCCACGGCTTACAGTGGCTGTTGCCGAGCTGTCACTGTCATCCGCAGTCAATGGCACGGCAGTGCCACCCACATTGACTGATGACGGAAGCGTGTACCCGTCATGCGTCCTGACGGTGATTGTGTAATCGCCATCATCACCGCTTTTTGAAACAGTCACCTTCCCGCCTGCATCCGATGTTGGTGTAAATGCACCGATGCAGTCAAACACGGCACTTACGACAACATTTGGCGAAGGCATCCTAAAGGTCAGGGTGTATTTGTATGGGCTGCCACTGGCACTGGTTGCTGTGATTTTGCTGCCGTTGGCGTCCACAATGCTAATATTATTTGGATTTATCTGATAACCATTATTGGCATATACTGTAATGGTAACATCATCATTTTCTGATGGGCTGGCGCTGCTTGAGGTAATGTAGCCGCCAACTCCCGCATTCAGCGAAAGACGCCTGTGGTCAGCCTCGTTATACTCGGAATTTTGTACCCTGTCGCTGATGTTAAGGTCATCATTAAGCTTCTTCAATGCGTCATTAAGCTCTGACAACGAATCTGCTGCGGCGTCCGTGTTGTCCATGACAGCCGGCAGGAGGTCAATGACATGCTCAAGCCTTTCCGCTGCGTAATTCAATTGGTCCGTGTTGTCATTCACGTACTGCTTTAAATTGTCACCAAGCGCATCGCTGACATCAAGTGCACTGTCCGCATATGCCTTAAGGCTGTCCATGTCACCTTTAAGTGCATTGCTGCCTGCCGACATGTCATCAAGCGTCTTCTCAATCAGGTCATGGAGCTTGTCCATTGCGTCCTTGATGGACTCAGCCTCATTGAGCTCAATGTACGGCTCAAGCTGACCGACGATTCCGCCGACATCCTTCCTTCCGTACACCGTACCCGCATTGGTGCAAAGGGTCACAAGCCCTGACTGCCTGCCGACAATTCCGCCCACATTGTAACCCGTTCTTTTGTAGCCCACGGTTGAGGAATTGGTGCAGGATATTATCAGACCCTTGGAATAGCCCGCAATTCCGCCTGTGTCAACGCCACTCTGGACCTTTACGTCACTTTCATTCTCCGTGATGTTCTGCAGAAGCCCTGCTGTGAGCTTGTCATCCTCCTCTACCCACTCAGTGCTGTCATTAATCCGTGCCGTGTTCTCACAGCCGTCTATCGTGCCGTAATTCTTTCCTGCTATACCTCCTGTGTAATAATATCCTGTCACCTTACCAACGGACGTACATTTATATATCGTTCCGGTGCTTTCATTGATTCCGGCAATGGCACCCGTCTCCGTCTTGCCCGTCACAATGCCCTGGAAGGTGCAGTTGGTGATGAGGCCGCTGTTGACGCCGCAAAGCCCGCCAATGCACTGCTGTTCATCGGAGGTTGACACGCTTCCCTTGATTGTGAGGTTTGCAACCACGCCCGTCTCACCCACATAGCGGAACAGTCCTACAACATACCCCTCGCCATTATAACCATAGCCTGAGATAATGTGCCCGTTGCCGTCGAATACCCCGTTGAATATCGGAAATGTCTCAAAGCCTGAGCCTGAGATGTCAATGTCCCTTGTCAGGACAATCAGCTTGTCGGAGGACCATGAATCAACATGGCATTTTTTCGACACGTCCACAAGGTCTGCCGCGCTTCCCACCTCAATCCGTTCAAGCTCCCTTGCATTGCCCTCGGCGTCAAGCCACACGTCCCCTGACGAATCACTGTCGGCATATGCCGCAAGCGGAACGCTTCCCACCAGTCCTGCACACATCACAAGTGAAAGGACAAGCGCTAATATTTTTTTATGCTTTCTCAGTATGCTTTTCATCAATCAGCACCTCCTTCTCCTTGAAATTCATATCGGAAGGATTGAGCTCCTCAATCTTGCCTATCTTTACCAATGCGCTCACATCACCCCTCACAAGGCCATGCACCTCACCAATCACGGTTCCGTTAATCTGCCCTTGGATGTAGCCGTCAACACGAACCATTCCGGATGCCTTCTCAATCTTGATTGGCACGGACACCTTGAAGGACGTCTTGTCAATAATCTTCTCACCGAGCAGGAGAATCTGCGGGAGCACGAACATTACAATGATTATGGACACGATTGTACCGCGCCCAAGGCACTGGCCGATGCCACATATGGCACCGTCCGAGGATAATATGCCGATGAAAATGCCCGCCAGCGCCAGCATCGAGCCTGACGTTATTATGGTCGGGAAGGCGAAATTCATGGTCTCTATCACGGCGTCCTTCTTCGGCATTTTATCCTTTAACTCAAGGAATCGCCCTGATATTACAATCGCATAGTCAATATTGGCACCCATCTGGATGGAGCTCACAATCAGGTAGCTCATGAAGAACAGGTTCTTGTTCTGCAACACAGGGAAGGCAAAATTAATCCATATTGCACCCTGGATTACCAGTATCAAAAGCACAGGCATGCCGGCAGACTGGAAGGTGAACAAAAGCACAGCCAGCACAGCCAGGATTGAAACTACATTTACAACGGTGTTATCCACCTGGAAGGTCTTGTAAAGGTCATACTGGCTGGTTGAATCGCCCGTGACGATTACCTCACCGTCATAATATTCCTGCGCCTTGGAGCGCAGTGTATCAATAAATGCAAAGGTTTCGTCACCCTCCTCCGGAAGGTTGAGGTACACCAGCATCCTGTCGTAATTATCGCCCTCAAGCTGATCCCTCGCTATCTGAATCTTGTCATGTGCCTCCGTAAGGGTGTCATACAGGTCATCCTCAAGGTCAACATAGCCCTCTTCCACCTCATCATAGAGGAACATGAGCATGTCGACCAGCGGTACGCTGTATGAGGACATTCCGTTGATTAGCTTGGCGTAATTCTCATCATTTACCGCGTAGGCGGTGTACAGCACCTCCGCCACCTCATAATCGAGGTCAAGAAGCTCTGAAAAGTCACGGATTGTCAGCTTGTCGGTGAGCATGTAGCCGTCCATTGCCTCGGTGCTTGCCATGGCGGTAATGCTCTTAATCTCTGAATACCCTTCAAGCTCCTTCACAAGCTTGGCTTCAGTGTCATAATTACCGGAAGGAATCATAAGGGCAACAAAGTTGGAATCCCCGAAGCTTTCCGAAATCATTTCATCCGCAAGCTGGGACTCATTCTGCTGGGATGTCTCAATCTGGCTGTAGCCGTATTTAAATGGGCACTTGGTTTGCACGATGTATGCAGCTATTATGACAACCACAAACACAAATGGCATTACGTGCCTTGTTGCATAGGCAAATTTTCCAACCCATGAAATCTTAGGCACGAAATTCTTGTGCTTGGTCTTGTCCATGAGGTTGCCAAACAACATGATGAGTCCCGGCATGAGCAGGAACACTGAAAGAAGGCTCAGCAATATTGCCTTAATCAGGCAGATGGCCATGTCCGAGCCGATTCCGTACTGCATGAACATCATGGCGGCAAGACCGCCGATTGTGGTAAGGGAGCTTGAAGAAATCTCAGGTATCGACTTGCTCAGGGCTATGATGTCAGCCTCGCGGACAGGTAGCTTTTCATGCTCCTCCTTGTAACGGTTGCAGAATATGACTGCATAATCCACGGAAAGCGCAAGCTGGAGCACAATCGTAACCGAATTTGACACAAAGGAAATCGTTCCAAGCATGTAATTGGTGCCGGAGGCTATCAGTGCCGATGAGCAAAATGTCAAAAGCAGCACCGGCACCTCTGCGTAGGTCTGTGATGTGAATATGAGCACCGTCACCACTATGATTGCAACAAGAACACTTACAACCTTCATTTCGCTTTCTATCTGGTCTGCGGCAGCATCACCCATGGAGGTTGACACATACAGGTCATACCCATCCAGCATGGACTTGACCTTGTCCAGTGCCTCAAGCGCCCTGTCGTCATCCTCAGGATAGGCAAAGGTTATGTCATACAATGCCGAAAAATTATTGAAATGCTCGCTCGTGTTGTCAAAGGTGAGCATTGACACCTCATTCATATCCTCGATTTCGTCAGCAATTGCCTTGGCGTTGTCATATGTAATGTTTGCCACCATCACCTTGGCTGAACCGTAGGTTATGAACTCCTCGTCCATCAGGTCAAGTCCCCTGCTGGTCTCAGCCGATTCCGGCAGGTATGCCGCCAGGGAATTTTCAACCTTTACCCAGTTCATGGACACCAATGAAAATATTATTGCTATCCCAAACAGCAGGAAGAACAGGTTGCGCCTGTCAACAATGAATGTGGCAACCTTGACCATAAAGCTGCTGTTTTCTTCCTCATTAATTATTTCCTTACTCACAATGCATGCTCCCTTTTGTGTATTCTTTGTGAAAAAAACCAAAGAACATTATAACACCATATGTATAAAATTGGTATAAACATTTATTAATTAAGTATTCATTAACACAAAATCACCTGCCGCAAAACACGGCAGGTGTAAAATATCAATAACATTTTTAATATTCAGGACTATACAGGATAAGCCTTGCTCTCCGCGTCAGCCTTGGTTGTGTCAACCTTGGTCTTCTGTGCCTCGCGGTACTTGAAAAAGTCCGTTGCAACCTGCGGGAACAGCGCATATGAAAGTACGTCCTCATCCTGGATTGCGTACTGCTTGACAACAGGGTCATTCCTGAATTTCTCAAGCTGCGGCTCAATAAGGTCGGCAGGACGGCAGGTGATAGGCTCCTTGTCGCCGATTGCCTTCTTCTGCACATCCTTGTTGAAAGGCTTGACTGTCTGTCCGAACTCACCCGCAAGCACCTTCTTGGATTCCTTGGTAATCATCTTGTAGCGCTCGCCCTGAAGCACATTGAGGACGGCCTGTGTGCCGACAATCTGTGATGACGGCGTTACAAGAGGCGGCTCACCGTAGTCCTTGCGAACCCTTGGAATCTCCTCAAGCACCTGCTGGTACTTATCCTCGGCATGTGCCTCCTTAAGCTGCGACACAAGATTTGAAAGCATTCCGCCAGGTACCTGGTAGAGAAGCGTCTTGATGTTGACGCCCAAAACCTTGGTATTCATGAGGCCGCTCTTAAGCGCCTCCTCACGCATCGGCTGGAAGTAGTTGGCAATCTCAGCCAAAAGGTTCTGGTCAAGCCCCGTGTCATACGGTGTGCCCTTGAACGTCTCCACCATTACCTCTGTCGCAGGCTGGCTCGTTCCCATTGCAAATGGTGACATCGCAGTGTCAATGATGTCCGCACCTGCCTCAACGGCCTTCAGGTATGTCATGGAAGCAACACCTGACGTATAGTGGGTATGCATCTCGATAGGAAGATTGGTTCCCTCCTTAAGTGCCTGCACAAGCTCCGTTGCCTGGTATGGAAGAAGAAGTCCGGCCATGTCCTTGATGCAAAGTGAATCAGCCCCCATATCCTCAATGCGCTTTGCCATGTCCTTCCAGTAATCAAGCGTATAAGCCTCGCCAAGCGTATATGAAAGGGCAATCTGTGCATGTCCCTTCTCCTTGTTGGCAGCCTTTACTGCCGTCTGCAAATTCCTTATGTCGTTGAAGCAGTCAAATATACGGATTATGTCAATGCCGTTGGCAATTGACTTCTGTACAAAATATTCAACAACATCATCTGAGTAATGATTGTATCCGAGAATGTTCTGGCCACGGAAAAGCATCTGGAGCTTTGTGTTCTTAAAGCCGTCACGAAGCTTGCGAAGCCTCTCCCACGGGTCCTCCTTGAGGAAGCGAAGGCTTGCGTCAAATGTGGCACCGCCCCAGCACTCCACGGCATAGAAGCCAACCTTATCCATCTTGTCGATGATTGGAAGCATCTGCTCTGTGGTCATCCTCGTGGCAATCAGTGACTGATGTGCGTCACGGAGAACCGTCTCCGTTATCTTCAATGGTTTCTTTGCAATCTGCTCTGCCATTAATCTATACCTCCAAATAATATTTTAGAATACACCAAACATTGCCATAAATGTACCTGCGGCAACGGCTGTACCAATTACACCCGCAACATTAGGTCCCATTGCATGCATGAGAAGGAAGTTGGAAGGATCCGCCTCCTGCCCGACCTTCTGTGACACCCTCGCCGCCATTGGAACGGCAGATACACCTGCCGAGCCGATAAGCGGGTTAATCTTGCCATGGGTAATCCTGCACAGAAGCTTTCCAAGAAGGACTCCTCCTGCGGTACCGATGGCAAATGCAACAAGCCCAAGGCACACAATCTTGATTGTTGTCACCTTGAGGAATGCCTCTGCGCTTGTGGAAGCGCCAACAGAGGTACCCAGAAGGATTACGACAATGTACATCAGGGCATTCTGTGCTGTCTCTGAAAGCTGCTTAACAACGCCGCACTCACGGAACAGGTTGCCAAGCATGAGCATACCCACCAAAGGAGCCGTGGTAGGAAGAAGCAGGCACACAATGACGGTGACAACTATCGGGAAAAGAATCTTCTCCAGCTTTGACACCGGACGGAGCTGCTCCATCTTAATCTCCCTCTCCTTCTTGGTTGTGAGGAGCCTCATGATTGGAGGCTGTATGATTGGCACCAGTGACATATAGGAATATGCCGCCACGGCGATCGGTCCCATATATTCAGACTGTCCAAGCTTTCCGGCAAGGAAGATTGACGTAGGACCGTCAGCGCCGCCGATGATGGATATGGCTGCGGCAGCCTTGTCATTGAAGCCCATGAGAATTGCCAGCAGGTAAGCTGAAAATATACCAAGCTGTGCGGCAGCTCCCATC
>CAYZYS010000015.1:22598-25521 GCA_964482605.1 uncultured Bacteroides sp. | reverse complement strand
GGCATTGAAGTTACAACGAAGTTATATAGGCGGCGATATCCTTGGTATTGTGTTGTATCATATACACTCACTTTTTCTTTAGCAATGCTTTCTACATCCTTCACACCACATCCTGTCAGCACTGTAATAAAAACAATGGTAAATGTTAAAATTGATATTTTTCTCATATATGCATTTATTCCTTTTCCCGATAAAACGGAATCTGCTGGGTTATGCAGTGGATGTTTCCGCCGCCCACCAGTATTTCCCTTGTGTATATTTGCACAACCTCCCTGTCGGGGAAAAGACCCTGTAAAACATTTTTTGCTTTTTCGTCCTGTATGTGGTTGGGGTCGCAAGCATCCCCTGGGTTTCCAAATCCGGGCATAATTATGGCGTTGTTGGCAATGTAGAAATTCACATATGAGGCTGCAAGCCTGTCACCTGCAACCCTTGTGGGTTCAAAATCCATATTGTCAAGTCCCTGGCAGTCAGCTTCCGTCACGATTACAGGGGACGGCATTGGGATGGTGTGAACCGTCAGGGTGCGCCCCTTGGCATCCTTTTGTGAATTAAGGTACTCAAGGCACTGCATGGACATATCATATTGCGGGTCATTGACATCCTCCGTCATTGCAAGCACCACATTGCCAGGTGAGGAAAATGCGCATATATTGTCAACATGTTCGTTGGTTTCATCTAAGTATATTCCGCAGGGAAGCCACAGAACCTTGTCGACGTTCAGGTAGTCCCTTAATTTATCCTCAATCTGGCTGCGTGAAAGTCCGGGGTTTCGTCCCTTGCTCAAAAGGCAGCTTTCAGTGACCATGCAGGTGCCCTCGCCGTCAACGTGGATTGAGCCACCCTCAAGTATGAAATTTCTTGCATCATATACATCCGCATCAAGTAAATCGCAGAGCTTTCTCGCCATGGCATTGTCCTTGTCCCATGGGAAGTAAAGTCCGTCAAGGAGCCCGCCCCAGGCGTTAAAGCCCCAGTCAATTCCACGGAGCTGTCCCTGTTCATTAATCACAAATGTTGGCGCATAGTCCCTTGCCCATGCGTCATTGCTAGACATTTCCACAACCCTTACGCAAGGGGGCAGCATTTGCCTTGCATTGTCATACTGGCTGAAGCTGGCGCACACAATGACCTTTTCCGAGGCTGATATGGCGGTGGCAATCCTACAGAACGCCTTTCTTGCATCATATGCGCCGTAGCTCCAGGAATCGCTGCGCTCAGGCCATATCATGATGCAGCCCTGGTGCGGTTCAAATTCAGCAGGCATGTGAAAATGGTCGGATTTTGGTGTTGAGTGTAATATGTTCATTCTTATCTCCATTTTGCAGGCGAATTTTGCCGCTTTCAGGCAGTTTTTCCCATCGTTTAGATGGTATGCCCCTTTTGTTGGATGACTGCAATCACGTCATCAACGTACTGTTCACATTTTTCCTTGGTATCAGCCTCAACCATGACACGGATTAAAGGCTCGGTGCCGCTTTCACGCACAAGGATTCTTCCGTCATCACCAAGCGCCTGTGACGCCTTTTCGACAGCCGCCTGTACATCAGGGTCTGCCTGTGCTGCAGCCTTGTCAAGGACGCGGACGTTCTTGAGCACCTGTGGATAAATGGTGACAGGCATTGCAAGCTGGCTCAAGGTCTTTTTCTTTGCAATTATGACCTCCATCATCTTGAGGGATGTGAGGATGCCGTCACCTGTGGTGGCGTATTTGCTGAATATGATGTGTCCTGACTGCTCGCCGCCGATTCTGTGACCATTCTGGAGCATGTTTTCATATACATATTTGTCCCCGACCTTGGTTTTTTCATATTCTATGCCAACGGCATCCAATGCCTTGTAAAGCCCGAAGTTGGACATCACCGTGGTGACAATCTTGTTGTTGAGGAGCTTGCCGCGCTCCTTCATGTAGCAGCCGTAGATGTAGAGAATCAGGTCGCCGTCAACCAGGTTGCCGTTTTCGTCAACGCACAGGCACCTGTCAGCGTCACCATCATAGGCAAAGCCAACGTCAAGGTGTTCACGCTTGACAAGCTCCTGAAGCCCCTCAATGTGTGTGGAGCCGCAGTTGGTGTTGATGTTGGTTCCGTCAGGCTCGGCGTTGATGACGTAGGTTTTTGCGCCCAGTGCATCAAACACGCCCTTTGCAAGTGACCAGGCGCTTCCGTTGGCAAGGTCAAGCCCCACACGCATGCCCTTGAAGGAATATATTGCGAGGCTCATGAGGTAGCCCATGTACCTGTTTCGTCCGGCGGCATAATCCACGGTGCAGCCGATTTTTTCCTTGGTTGCAAATGGAACCTCATGAACTTCGCCGTCAAGATATTTTTCAATCTCATCAATCACGTCCTCACGCATTTTTTCGCCCTTGTCGTTGATGAGCTTGATTCCGTTGTCATAAAATGGATTGTGGCTTGCGGATATCATGATGCCGCAGTCAAAATCCTCGGTTCTCGTCACATAGGAGACACTTGGGGTGGTGGTTACGTGAAGCAGGTATGCATCTGCTCCGGAGGCAGTGAGCCCTGCCACCAGTGAATATTCAAACATGTAGCTGCTTCGCCTTGTGTCCTTGCCGATTACAACCTTTGCCTTGCCGTTTTCATGGTTTTTGCCATAGAACCATCCAAGGAACCTTCCTACCTTGTATGCGTGCTCCACGGTGAGGTTTACGTTGGCTTCGCCGCGGAAGCCGTCAGTTCCGAAATACTTTCCCATTGTCTTGTTTCCTTTCATTTTTCATGTTCATATTTTGTTAAAATTTAATTCAATAAGTATTAACAATAACAACATTCTTTTTTCATTTTTGTCTCATATAATAAGCCTGTAAGTTAAGAAAAATCGTTTTTCATTTTTCATAATTTTGGGTTGCGAAAGCAACTCTCCTCCCTTTTTGATCGCCCGTGCCAGCGGGCGATTTTTT
>CAYZYS010000015.1:0-22498 GCA_964482605.1 uncultured Bacteroides sp. | reverse complement strand
AGGAAAAACGCCACCACGAACAGCACCGCCCCCACAACAATCAACACCCAGTCCCTTGTAATCCTGAATTTCCGTTTCTTCTCCGTATCAGGCTCAACCTGGTCCCGCCTGTCAAAATACATTGAAAACTCACGCTTTACTGATATCAGGTCAACTGCCCCAAAGAACAGCGCTATGAATGCAATGAACGAAAGCAGGAAGTCCAAAAAAGGACCGAAATCATTTACAAGCTGCATATATTTCCTCCATTTAAAGGGTATCTTATAAGGTTTTTGCACGAACATCATACATAATACCATAAATATGCCTAAAAAGAAACTTGTTGCGCTTAAATTCCTTTTAGGCAAATAATTACATTGAATTGTGGCAAAATAATCTACAATATGGTATAATTGCAGTCAGTTATGAACTTAAAGTAAAAAGTCGTCCGGGGACGGCAGAATGGAGGAGTATTTATGTTAGTTTCAGCAAAGGAAATGTTGGAAAAGGCGAGGGATGGCAAGTATGCAGTGGGGCAGTTCAACATCAACAACCTGGAGTGGACGAAGGCAATCCTTCTCACGGCACAGGAATTGAATTCCCCTGTGATACTTGGGGTTTCCGAGGGCGCAGGAAAGTACATGACAGGCTACAAGACGGTTGTGGGCATGGTCAAGGGAATGCTTGAGGAGCTTAAGATTACCGTGCCGGTTGCGCTCCACCTTGACCACGGCAGCTATGAGGGGTGCCTGAAGTGCGTTGAGGCAGGATTTTCCTCAATCATGTTTGATGGCTCACACTATCCGATTGATGAAAATGTTGCCAAGACAAAGGAGCTGGTCAAGATATGTGCTGACAAGGGAATGTCCCTTGAGGCTGAGGTAGGCTCAATCGGCGGCGAAGAGGACGGAGTTGTGGGTATGGGCGAATGCGCTGACCCTAATGAATGCAAGCAGATTGCTGACCTTGGCGTGACCATGCTGGCAGCAGGCATTGGCAACATTCATGGCAAGTATCCTGCCAACTGGCCGGGGCTTAGCTTTGAGACACTTGAGGCAGTCAAGGGCAAGACGGGTGACATGCCGCTTGTTCTCCATGGCGGAACCGGAATCCCTGCCGACATGATTAAGAAGGCAATATCACTTGGGGTGGCCAAGATTAACGTCAACACTGAATGCCAGTTGTCATTTGCGGCAGCCACGAGGGAGTATATCGAGGCAGGCAAGGACAAGGAAGGAAAGGGCTTTGACCCAAGGAAGCTTCTTGCCCCTGGTACGGAGGCAATCAAGGCAACCGTCAAGGAGAAGATGGAGCTGTTTGGCTCAATTGGCAAGGCGTGATGGGCATGACCCAATATTAGAATGTCAGGGAGCGTGTGGGCAAATCCATGCGCTCTCTTGTTTAGCTTGTGTTTTGCATTAAATGTGGTCGGGGAATGGTATAATGGGAAAAATCCGTGGATGCAGGAATATATGCTTCTTTTCGGGGGATGTGACCAGGTGCGGGGGGACGGAGAGGGTAGGCATTGCCCTTGCCAATGAGCTTGCAAGGGAGCTGGCAGGTGAATGCTCCGTGTGCTTTCTGAGCCTTGTTGAGCAGGGGGATGGGCTTTTCTTTGAATTGGACGGCAGCATTTGCCATTATTTTCTTGGGGATAGGTGGATTAAGCCGGGACCGGGGTATATTCCCCTGATTGGGAAGGTCAGGCGCTTTTTCAAGGAACATGACATAGACGTGGTGATTGACATTGACATGGTGCTGGATGTGTTGTCGATACCTGCGGCGAGGGGGCTTAAGACAAGGGTGGTGTCCTGGGACCATTTTAACTTTGATTATGAGCTGGAGGTGCCATACCGCAGGCTAATACTCAGGTATTCCGCCAGGAGAAGCGATTATGTGGTGACGCTCACCAGGGATAACCGGGAGCAGTATGGACGGGTGCTCGGAAGGACTGAAAACATCACAACCATATACAATCCCGCCCCGCCGTATGTGGGGGCAGGCAAGGTCAAGGAGAAGCTGCTGGTGTCGGTTGGGAACCTTGTGCCTGAGAAGGGGATAGAATTTATTCCGGAGGTTGGGGAAATGGTGCTTAATGCACATCCTGACTGGAGCTGGGTCCTGCTTGGCGATGGCACGGGACGGCAGTGGCTTGAGGAGGAGCTTGGCAGAAGGGGGCTTGCGGGGCGAATCATCCTCCGTGGAAGGGTGGAAAATGTGGACGATTACCTTTCGGCGGCTTCCATATATGTCATGTGCTCAAGGCGTGAGGGCTTGCCGATGTGCCTGCTTGAGGCAAAGGCACATGCCGTGCCCATCGTGAGCTTTGACATTAAAACCGGTCCCTCGGAGATTGTTGAGGATGCGGTCAATGGCATGCTTGTGAAGCCATATGACTGCCGTGCAATGGCTGATGCCATAAATCGGCTGATTGCGGATGAGGGGCTTCGCGGGCAAATGTCAGACATGGCACGGCAGGGGCTTGCGGCATTTGACATGAAGACGATAACTGCTGAATGGATAGGGGTATTGAGGCACATATGCGGTTGAAAAATGCTTTTCGTAATAGTTTTTTTGGCGTTGTGGGACAGCTTCTAATCATAATCGTGGGATTTTTTGCCCAGCGTGTCATGAACCTGTACATGGGGGAGGAGCTTGTCGGGCTTAACGGGGTCATTTCCAATGTGATAGCCATGCTTTCCGTGACGGAGCTGGGGCTTGCAACAGCGGTGGTTTTCCACCTGTATGGGGCGCTTGCCGCGGGGGACGAGGAGAGGATAGCGGGACTTATGAACCTGTACCGCAGGGCATATACAGTGATAGCGGGGGTGATACTGCTGCTTGGTGCTGTGACGCTTCCGTGGTTTCATGTATTTGTGGCAAATGCGGGCTTTTCAAGGTCGTATATACGCCTTATATACGGTTTGTGGATTATAAAGACGGCAGGGTCATATCTTTTGTCCTACCAGAGGTCAATACTCATTGCTGACCAGCGGGAGTACGTGGTGAGCATTGTGACGCTGCTCATCAACGGCTCGTATTACATTGCGTCAATCGTGGTGCTGCGTCTTTTCCAGCGCTTTGAGTGGGTGCTTGCCATAAGCATTGTGATTGAGCTTCTTCTCAACCTGTGGCTGTGGAATTATGTGAACGGGCAGTACCCGTACCTTGTGAAATACAGGAAGAAGCCGCTTGACCCGGGGCTTGTGCGAACCATCTGGGGCGACATACGCAACATATTTGTCACAAGGGTCTCAACCAAGCTGCTTACATGCACTGACAACCTGATAATATCAGGCTTTATCAGTGTTGCCACGGTGGGGCTTTACTCCAATTACTGCCTCATAACCCAGTCGGTGCTCAATGTGACGCAGGCGTTCACCAATGCGCTGCAGCCAAGCGTGGGAAACCTTTTTGTGGAAAGGGACAACAGGAAAAATGCGGATGTCCTTGGCAAGGTAACGTTCATCATCTTCTGGTGGGGCTCATTTGCGGCTGCGAGCCTCATGGGGCTGATATCGCCGTTTGTGGGGGATTGGTGGCTGGAGAGCCGCTATGAGCTTGGAATCTCAACGGTTGTGCTCTGCGTGCTCAACTGCTTTGCCTACATCATGGCGCTCCCGCTCGGCATGGTCATGGGCGTGACGGGGCTTTTTGACAGGGAGAAGAAGCTGTCGGTCATGGTTGCGGCGGTAAATCTTGCCGTTTCACTGGGGCTTGTGAAGCCGCTGGGGCTAAATGGCGTGTTAATTGGAACTTTTGCCGCATATTGCGTGCAGATATGTTACAGGATGTCAGTGTTCTTCAGGGTTTACCTGGGGCAAAGCCCCGTCACCTATGGCGTGGAATTGGCGCAGTACGTGCTTCTTTCCGTTGCGGAGGCGGCACTTGCCTATTTTGCCACAAGGGCGGTATATGTGAGGGGAAGCCTTGTGCGCTTTGCCCTGATGCTTGCCATTTGCATTGCCATTCCCAATGGAATCAATCTCCTGGTGTATGGGAAAAGCAGGAGGCTTGGGGAAATGCGTGGGCTTGTCAGGAGGCTGCTTCAGAGGGGGCAGCAGGATGAAAGACATGAGGGTTGACATGGATGATTTAGTAAGTATTATTATACCTGTATATAAAACGGAAAAATTCATAGCGGAATGCATGGAAACTGTGCTTTCCCAGGATTATCCCAATATTGAGGTCATATTGGTTGATGACGGCTCTCCTGACGGGGCGGGTGCAAAATGTGACGGGTATGCGTCAGGCGGGGCTTTGGCAGGTGGGGCGCAGCATAAGACGGTGCGTGTCATTCACAAGGAAAATTCAGGAATAGGGCTTTCCCGAAATGAGGGCGTGAAGGCGGCAAATGGAAAATATGTGTATTTTTTGGATTCGGATGACAAGCTGGACGGCACAGGCGCCATAAGCTGCCTTGTCGAGGCGGCAAGGGCTGCTGATGCTGACATAACGGTTTCCTGCTACAGGCGTTTTGGCGATGGGGGTGTAAGCGGTGTCAATCACCACAACCTAAGGGGCGGGGCGTACACAAGGACAGCAAGGTTCAGGTTTGACGGCTTTTACCGCTATGGGCATCTTGCCTACAATTGGGGCAAGCTGTACAAAAGGTCGTTTCTGGTTGACAATGGGGTGTGGTGCAAGCCCTACCCGTTTACGCAGGACAAGGCACACAACATGGCGTGTTATGCCTGTCACCCGTCATATGCCTTTGTGGATGAAAGCACTTACCTGTACAGGGTAAATGAGGAGTCGGTGACCTTTAGGTACAAGGCAAACCTCGCCCCCGTGTGGGTTGACATTGCATCGGATTTTGGGAGGTTGCTGGAGGAGAAGGAGCTTGGCAGTGAGTACAATGACCTGATTGCATTTCATGTGTTTTTTGGCAGCTTTTTTGTTGCAAAGCAGGAGATTATGGCTGGCAATGGAATCAGGGCTGCCGCAGGAAAGCTGAAGGAGTATGGCAGGTATCCGCTTGTCAGGGACTTCATGAGGGAGCTTTCACGCGGGAGGTACATGGGGGGTGTCGCCACCTGGAGGTACAGGCTCATGGTACTTGGGGCATCAGTGCTTTTCACATGCCACGGGTACTGGCTGATGGCGGCGCTAATCAGGCTGCTGCTTGGATTTAACATCGACGGAAGGATAACAAGGTCCCATTATGGGAATGGAACGGGGCACAAAGGAGGAGGCGGGACACATGGCTGAAAGATTCACGGTTGAGCAAAGGCTTGTGTTTGCCATGGCAAGGGCGGCACTGGACGGTGTGGCTGAAGGCGGTGTCGATGAGGGACGGCTGCTTGCAGGAACGGGACTTGGGCACATTCCGGCGGATGTTGACTGGAACAGCTTGTTCACCATTTCCACCAGGCATGCGTTAAATTCCATAATATATCCGGTGCTTGGCAGCATTGATTCGGTTCCGCCAAAGGTGCGTGAGGCGGTGAGGAGGTCGGCGACACGCACTGCGCTTCAGAATTACAGACTTCTTGTGCTTACCTCACAGCTTGTGGGGCATTACAGGGACAATGGCTTTGATGTGCTTGTAATCAAGGGCATTGGGACGGCTTCATATTATCCCCAGATGGAAATGCGTAAGTCGGGGGATGTGGATTTGCTTGTGCCAAGTGATACAAGCCTTGGGAGGCTGATTAACGTGGGGCAGCAGTTTGGGCTTCAGGTGGCAAAGACGCAGCATGCCAACCATCATGTGGTTTTCCACACGGATGACGGAATTGATGTCGAGGTGCATTTGCTCCCTGCGGAAAGCTTTGCCAACAAGAAAATCAATCAGGGAATGATGGAGGTTCTCCCAACATATTATGATAATGTGCAGGAGAGGGATGTGCTGGGGCTTAAGCTGCCCATACCTGACAAGCCGCACCATGCGTACCAGCTCTTGATTCACATGCTGCAGCACTTCATGTATGCGGGGTTCGGGCTTAAGCTTTTGTGCGACTGGAGGGTCTTTCTGGAGCAGGACTGGACGCAGGAGGAGTGGCAGGAACTTGAGGGGCTTGTTGGTAAATGCGGACTGGAGAGGTTTGCAGGGCTCATAACCTGTGCATGCACGGGATATCTTGGGCTTGACGGTGACAGGCTGCCGGGATGGCTTAGGCAGGACATTCCCTGTGAAATATTCCTTGAGGACATACTGGAGGCTGAGGAGTTTGGCTATTCGAGCAGGGCAAGGATGGTCATGATGGAGGATTCAAGCCTTGCGGCGTATGCCAAGGAATTTCAGCACCAGATGCACCTTAACTTTCCACGGTTGGGAAGGGTGTGGATATTGTGGCCGGGGCTGTGGGCATTTACACTGGGCAGGTTC
This sequence comes from uncultured Bacteroides sp., assembly GCA_964482605.1. Classification (GTDB taxonomy): domain Bacteria; phylum Bacillota; class Clostridia; order Lachnospirales; family Lachnospiraceae; genus Bacteroides_F. The sequence continues at coordinate 16,188 of CAYZYS010000015.1, read as the reverse complement.
CTGCGCAATAACAGGAGGGTGAGGAAGACCAGCACCGCCAAGATACTGAAAAAGGCGAGGGAAAGAAGCAGGCTCATGGAGATGATTGACATATTCGGCGGGGAGTGAAATTTTTCTGTATTTTTTCAAGAAATTGCTTTACAGTGTGATTTATTGGGTGTATTATGCAATTACTGACGATTATTTTTGATTGTGGGACTGCCATGGTGGCGGTACGGGTTAAGGATGATTAAAGGGGAGGGATAAAGAATGAAGGAGTACGCAAGACCCATAGCGGTCGTTAATGATGACGTTGCGGAGTCAGTGTTCGCAGCCAGTGGATTTCAGGTGACGGAGGAGCTTAATGGGAATGGTGATGCCGTCAATCCGTTGACAGGTGCGATTCTTGAGGACAATGAGGGTTCGGAGTGCTGGACGGTGGCATCTGAGCTTGTCCAGATGAACAGCAACGGCAACGGTGAGAACATATACCAGATTCGCATTGTGCATTCAACGTCATTGGAGCATTTGTCCAATGGAACGAAGGTTTCCCTCATGTTCAACCAGAACGTGAAGGATGCAAGGTCAGAGTTCCCGACGGAGGTAAGCGGAAGCGTTGTCACTGTCAACAGGGAGCTTCTTGGGGATTCATACAGGTCCGGTGACCAGGCAACCTTCAAGGTTTGGGCAACAGGAGATGATTATAAGACACTGCAGATTGTGCACGGCATATGTGTCTGCAACAAGGCAATAAATGTACAGGGCAATGGCGGTGGAGAGATAGGACGCTAGTCATGCCGCAGGGCATGCAGGCGTTGCCGGATGGTAAGATTAGGGGCGTCACCCAGGGCTGGGTGGCGTCCTTTTGCGTGATATGCGGTCAAAGGCAGTTATAATTGGGGATGGAAATGGCATGGGACACATCAGGGAGAGAATCAGCTTTTATTGGGGAAGGATTAAGGCGGGAAGGCTAAGGCAGATGAGGCGCCAGACCATATGGATATATGGCTATGCAAAAAGATACTGGGCAGCTATGATATTTTATACTTTGCTTGGGCTTGTGGGAACGGCGGTGTCACTGGCAAGCAGCCTTGTGTCCAAGGACCTGGTCAACATAATAACGGGACACCAGACGGGACTGGTAATCAGGACATTTGCGGTGATGATAGGGCTTACGCTTGGCACCACGATAATGAACCAGGTGTCAAGCTATGCCTCAAGCTGGATTAGCATGAAGGTGGATTCCGAGATAAAATCGGACATATTTTCCAAGATATTGGTTACGGACTGGGAATCCCTCACAACCTACCACACGGGGGATTTGCTCACACGCTGGAGCGCTGACGCCTCCAACATATCAAGCGGTGTATTGAATTTTATACCAAATACAATAATATATGTGTTCAGGTTCATCAGTGCATTGTGGATTGTGGTGTACCATGACCCTACCTTTGCCGTGTTTGCGCTGCTCAGCATGCCTGTCAGCATCGGCATGTCACGCTTCCTCATGAGGAAGATGACGAGGAACAACATGAGGAGCGCCGCCATGAATGCGAAGATGACGGGCTTCAACCAGGAGACGTTTTCCAACATACAGACAATCAAGGCATTTGACCTGATTGGCTTGTACATTGAGAGGCTTCAGGGGCTTCAGAAGGAATACATCAGGATGAAGCTGGATTTCCAGAAAATGTCAATCGCAATATCAATTCTCATGACGACCGTGGGGCTTGCGGTTTCGTACAGCACCTATGCATGGGGAATATACAGGGTGTGGAGCGGCGCCATAGATTACGGTACAATGACCATGTTCCTGAGCCTTTCGGGAACCTTAAGCACGACACTCCAAAACCTGACGACACTTGTTCCGACTGCAATCGGGCTTACAACCTCGGCAGGCCGCCTGATGGACATTGTGGAGATGCCAAGGGAGGATTACGGGGAGAATGACCAGGTGGAGGAGCTCAAGGCAAACCATAAGGCTGACGGAATCGCCATTCACCTTGAGGGTGTGGATTATTCCTATCTCAATGGCTCGCAGGTATTCAGGGGGGCATGCCTTGAGGCTAGACCACATGAGATTGTGGCGCTGGTGGGGCCATCAGGTGAGGGAAAGACCACAATGCTGCGCCTGCTTTTGTCGCTCATGAAGCTTGGCGGCGGCAGTGCCTATGTGTGCGGGGGCAACGGGCAGGACATGGTGAGCCTCACGCCATCCACAAGGAAGCTTTTTTCCTACGTTCCACAGGGGAATACCATGTTTTCCGGCACTGTTGCGCAGAATATGAGAAATGTCAAGGAGGACGCAACGGACGAGGAGATTGAGGCGGCACTCAGGCTTGCCTGTGCATGGGAATTTGTGGAGAAAATGCCGCAGGGCATTAACAGCGAGCTTAAGGAGCGCGGCGGCGGAATATCCGAGGGGCAGGCGCAGAGGCTTTCGATAGCCAGGGCTTTAATCAGAAATTCGCCAATACTGCTGCTTGACGAGGCGACCTCCGCATTGGATGTGGCAACGGAGCGAAGGGTGCTGAAGAACATAATGGCTGACCAATACCCGCGCACCTGCATTGTCACCACGCACAGGCCGACGGTGCTTGGGATGTGCAACCGCGTCTATGCCATAAGGGACAAGGAGTGCGTGGAGCTTGGTGATGATGAGATAGACAAAATGGTACGTGATTTTTAATTGGCTGGCATTGTCGTGTTTATTTGCCTGATTCATACATGATTTACCGTGATGTGGGTATGAATAAGACAAAGGAGATATGACATGCGCAATTATGTGAAAATATGTGCCGCGGTACTGGCACTGTCCGTGCTGGCAGGCTGTGTGGCGGCAGGAAGGCTTACCGTGTCAACCGACGGCTCAACCTCAATGGAGAAGGTGGTGGGCACGCTTGGCGAGGTGTTTGAGGGCATTAACCCTGAAATGTCATTTACCTACAATCCCACGGGCTCAGGGACGGGGATTCAGGCGGTGATTGACGGACGGTGCGACATTGGGCTGTCAAGCAGGAGACTCAAGGCATCGGAGGAGGAGCAGGGGCTTTCCGCAACCCTCCTGGCATATGACGGAATTGCCGTCATTGTGAACAAGGACAATGTGCTGGAGGATTTGAGCCTTGAGGACATAGTTGCCATCTACACGGGCAAGGTCACCAATTGGAGTGGGGTTGGCGGAAGTGACGAGCCCATTGTGGTGATTGGAAGGGAAGCGGGAAGCGGAACAAGGGATGGCTTTGAGAGCGTGACTGAAACATCGGGGCTGTGCAGGTACCGGCAGGAGCTGACATCCTCCGGTGACGTGATTACAACGGTGGCATCCAATACATCTGCAATCGGTTATACCTCCCTTGCGTCCGTCAGGGACACTGTGAGGGTTGTCACCGTGGACGGGGTGGAGCCTGACGAGGAGAGCATAAGGGACGGAAGCTATGCGCTGCAGCGCCCGTTTCTGCTGGTGACGAGGACGGACGGTACAATGTCGGCTGCCGCAAGGGAGTTCCTTGACTTTGCAACCTCTGATGCCGCCGCACCGTTCATATCCGGCGCAGGCTGTGTTGCCCCCATGCAGGGGCAGGTCGGAGGTGGCAGCAATGGGGATGAATAAGGGCAAACTCATTGAAAATGCAATACATGGGATTTTCCTTGTGCTGGGACTTGTGACGGTGGGCTGTGTGCTGCTCATAACGTTGTATCTTGCGGTAAGTGGGATACCTGGGATACGCGAGATTGGCGTGTCTGAATTTCTGTTGGGTAAAAAATGGCAGGCGACTGCCGAACCTCCTTCATATGGAATACTGTGCTTTATACTCACAAGCGTGTACGGTACGGCAGGGGCGCTTGCACTTGGCGGCCCCGTGGGCTTTTTTGCTGCGCTGTATCTTGCAAAGCTTGCAAACCCTAAGCTGAAGGCGCTTGTGTCGCTTGGGGTGGGAATCCTTGCGGGAATCCCGTCCGTGGTGTACGGGCTTGTGGGCATGCTTGTGCTTGTGCCCTGGATTGCCCGTGTGTTCAATGTGCCGGATGGTTCAGGGCTTTTGGCTGCCATTCTGGTGCTTTCTGTGATGGTGCTGCCATCTGTCGTCAAGGTGTCCATGACGGCGCTGGAGGCTGTTCCGGAGGGCTATGAGCATGCCTCACTTGCCCTTGGTGCGACGCCTGTTGAGACTTATTGCAGGGTATCCGTCCCCGCAGCGGGAAGCGGGATTGCGGCTGCGGTGGTGCTTGGCGCAGGAAGGGCAATGGGCGAGGCTGTGGCGGTCATGATGGTTTCAGGAAATGCTGCCAACATGCCATCGCTTTTCCAGAGCGTGCGTTTTTTGACGGCTGCGGTTGCGGGTGAGATGTCATATGCAGGGGGACTGCACCGCCAGGCATTATTTTCCATAGCGTTGGTGTTGTTTTTATTTATCATGATGATTAATGCCGCCCTTAATCTGTTTCTGGGCCGCAAGGGCGGGAGGTGAGCACAATGGAAAAAATGTGCCTTAAAAGGAGGGCATACTGTGCCGTGATGAAGGCGCTCATGCTTCTTTCACTCCTTGCCGTATGTGCTGTTGTGCTGTTCGTTGTGGGTTTTGTGCTTGTGAAGGGACTGCCATGCATAAGCTGGGAGCTTTTATCCACGAAGCCGAGCTACCTGTCCGGAAGAATAGGCATACTGCCTGATATTTTAAATACCATATATGTGATAATCACAACCCTTTTCCTTGTGGTGCCCCTCGGTGTCGGCACGGCAATATACCTGGAGGAATACGCCAGGGGCAAATACCTTGTGCGGCTGATAGAATATGCCGCGGAGACACTGTCGGGGATACCGTCAATCATATACGGGCTTGTGGGGATGCTGGTTTTCTGCCAGTTTTTCGGGCTTGGAACATCACTGCTGGCAGGCTCGCTCACGCTGGTTGTGATGAATCTTCCCACAATCATGGTCACGACGCAGGAGAGCCTTAAGACCGTGCCACAGGGCTACCGTGAGGGCGCATATGGGCTTGGCGCGGGACGGTGGAGGGTAATCAGGACAGTGGTGCTTCCCTGCTGCGTTGAGGGCGTGGTTACAGGGTGCATCCTTGCGGTTGGACGCATTCTTGGGGAAGCTGCGGCACTGCTCTTTACCGCAGGGCTTGCCCATTCGCTGAATGGCTTTTTTGCAGGGCTTGGCAGGGCGGGGGCAACGCTTACGGTTGCGCTTTACGTCTATGCCAGGGAGCAGGGTGAATTTCAGGTGGCATATGCAATTGCCGCAATATTGATGCTTCTTACGCTGGCGGTGAACATGCTTGTGCTGGCGTGTGCAAAATGGCTTGGAAGGGGGGACGGCGCATGAATGAAATGGGAAAAAGCATACTTGAGGCAAGGGGGCTTTCCCTGTGGTATGGGGATTCGCAGGCGCTTCATGACATTGACATGGGCTTTCCGGAAAATGGCGTGACAGCCCTGATAGGCCCGTCGGGCTGTGGTAAATCAACACTTCTTCGGACAATGAACAGGATGAATGACCTGGTGCCGGGAGTGAGAATCACGGGGACGGTTCGCTATGGGGGCAGGGATATTTTTTCGCAGGGGGTTGACGTCAATAACCTGCGGAGGGAGATTGGCATGGTGTTCCAGAAGCCCAACCCGTTCCCCATGAGCATATATGACAATGTGGCATATGGACCAAGAACGCACGGAATCAGGTCAAGACAGAGGCTTGACGAGATTGTGGAGCGTGCGCTCAGGGCAACTGCAATCTGGGACGAGGTGAAGGACAGGCTTAAGGGTAATGCCCTTGCACTTTCGGGAGGGCAGCAGCAGAGGCTTTGCATTGCAAGGGCACTTGCGGTTAATCCAAGGGTGCTGCTCATGGACGAGCCCACAAGCGCACTTGACCCAATCTCGACTGCAAGGATAGAGGAGCTGGTGCTTAAGCTTAAGTCGCACTACACCATAATAATTGTGACACACAACATGCAGCAGGCGGCAAGGATATCTGACAGCACGGCATTTTTCCTGATGGGGGAGCTTGTGGAGCAGGGCAGGACGCAGAGGCTTTTTGAAGCCCCGTCGGATTCGAGGACAAGGGATTATGTCACCGGGAGGTTTGGGTGAAATTCCGCTTTATTGATTGGTTGGATAATGTTATAATGAGCAGTGCGAAGCACGTACACCGGACAGACACAAGGCGGATGTGAGGTGTGCATTGCGTACGGGACGTTGGATAAAATGTGGGTGGGGGGAACGAATCGTGATAAGGGAATTGATTTTGGCAGTCCAGGTCATTGGCATGCTGATTCCCATGGTGGGGATAGTTGTATTGGTATACAAGGAACAGGGAAAGACCTCCCTGTTCCTTATGCTGTCCAATATTGGCTGCCTTTTGATGAATTGCGGCTATTATCTGCTTCTCAGGACAAGGTCCATTGACGTGGCAGGACTTGCATATAGTATTGAATATCTGGGTAATATTATTTTCTACCTTTTCTTTATGCTTTTTGTGTTATCGTATCTTCATGTCAGGTACCCCAAGTGGATGACATACCTGTGCGGTGTGTTTGAATTTTTTGACATGGTGCTGCTTCTTGGCTTTCCAAACAGCGGGCTCATCTTCAAAAAGCTGGAGTTCGTTGTCCATAAGGAGCTGGGCGTGCAGACCGTTGACCTTGTGCCGGGCAGTGTGTACATGGTGAGGTATTCGCTGATTTGCCTGTTTTTGCTGGTGGGTGTTGCGTACATGAGCTTTAAGTGCCTTGTGGTTGAGAGCAGGGAGGAGCGCAATAACCTGGCAAGGCTGGCAGGCTCAGGCTTTGTTGTCATGCTTTCGCTGGTGCTCATGCTGCAATTTGGGTTTGAATACGACATTGTGCCAATATCTGCGTCCCTTTCGATAATCGCCATAATACTGAGCGTAATCCACGGGGAGATGTTCAGGGTGACGGACAGCGGCAGGGAGTGGGTGTTTGAACACATTGACAACGCATTTGTGATAGTTGACAGTGCCTATGGCTATCTTGAATCAAATGCTCGCGCAAGGGAGGTGTTCCCTGACCTTGTACATAAAAGGAAGAACCAGAGGATATCTGATGAGCTGTATGGAATAATGGTGGGGGACAAGGATGAGGAGGAGATTAACGAAAGGTTTTATGAGAAGAAGGTAGTTGCCCTTGAGGATGAAAAGGGCAGGGTGCAGGGCTACAGCCTGGTGCTTATTGATGACACGGAGCATTACAGGCTGATGGAGGAGCTCATGGAGGCGAAACAGAGGGCTGAGGACGCCAACAAGGCAAAGTCCAACTTCATGTCCAACATGTCCCATGAGATTAGGACGCCGATGAATGCCATTGTGGGCATGACGGAGATATTGATGAGGAGCGACCTTCCGCCAAAGGAGAGGGAGTACCTGTCAAACATACAGAATTCAGGCAATGCGCTTTTGAAAATCATCAATGACATACTTGATTTCTCGAAGATTGAATCGGGGAAGCTTGAGGTCATTGAGGATTCCTATGAGCCAATGTCAATGCTCAGTGACCTTGGCATGATATTTTTGAACCGCATAGGCAACAAGGATGTGGAGCTGCTTTTTGATATTGACAGCCGCATGCCGCACAGGCTTTATGGCGATGAGCTGAGGATACGCCAGGTTATAATCAACCTGATGAACAATGCAATCAAGTTTACGGATGAGGGCAGTGTGAAGCTGACCATTCAGGTGACGGAGCCTGAAGGTGATGGTGAAACGGAGGGCACTGGTGACGGCAGCATGGAAAAATCAGTTGCGCTTGCCATTTCCGTCAAGGACACGGGGCAGGGCATAGCGCAGGATGACCTGAACAAGCTTTTTGCGTCCTTCCAGCAGGTTGACACCAAGAGGAACCGTTACAAGGAGGGCACCGGACTTGGGCTTGCAATCTCGCAGCAGCTAATTGGCCTTATGGGCGGGGAAATCAAGGTCAGGAGCGAATATGGAAAGGGAAGCGAATTTTACTTTACCATAAGGCAGGGCGTGGTTGATGCTGCAATGGCAGCGGCGATTAAGCCTGAAAACCAGGGACACGCCGTAATGTTCAGGTTTGGCAGCGGCCTTGTCGGCGAGAACGCCCAAAAGCTGGCGGCGGACTATCACGTCAGGGTGCTTGGGGACACCGTGATTTCACGGGAGGCTGTGCCGGATGACCTGGGGTATGTGTTCTCGGACAATCCGGGGCTTTTCACGGAGGAAGAGAAAAATGCAATGGCGGCAAGGGGCATTTCCTTCTGTGTCCTTCGCAACCCGATGCTGGACAGCGTGTGGAATACGGACGAAACCAGCCTTAACAAGCCGCTTTACAGCCTTAACTTCTGCCAGGCAATCAACCATGAAACTGAATCCGCAGTTGCGCAGGGCGAGGAAAACCTTAGCTTTACCGCACCAAATGCACAGGTGCTCGTGGTGGATGACAATGAGATGAACCTCAAGGTGGCAAGGGGACTTCTTGAGCCGCTGCACTTGAACATTGACACCGCCGCCAATGGAAAGCAGGCTGTGGGCATGGTGCAGAACAGGCACTATGACATTGTGTTCATGGACCACATGATGCCGGTGATGGATGGAATTGAGGCAACAAGGGAGATAAGGAAGCTGGAGGGGGATTATTACCAAAGCCTGCCGATAATCGCGCTGTCGGCAAATGCGACAACGGAGGCTAGGGAAATGTTCACAAAGGAGGGGCTTGATGATTTTGTTGCCAAGCCAATCCAGATGAAGGACATTTGCCGATGCATATTGAGATGGCTTCCGAGGGAGCTGGTTGAAAGGCAGGAAACCTCAGCATTGGATGGCGGGGCTGGTGAAGGACCTGCAGAGGACGTGGAGGCCATTGGCGATTTGGACGTGGCGGAGGGCATTAGGAACTGCGGCACGAAAAAGCTGTTCATAAGCCTGCTGGGCGATTTCTACAAGCTGATAGATTCAAAATCCACCAAGCTGGACAAATGCCTTGAGGATGGCATGGTGAGGGATTACACCATAGAGGTGCATGCACTTAAGAACACGGCAAGGATGATAGGCGCAACTGAGCTGTCAGACATGTTTTACAGGATGGAGCAGCTTGGAAATGAGCAGAACGTGGATGAAATCAGGCGCCTTCATCCTGCCCTGATGGAAAGATACCGTGGATATAAGCCTGTACTAAGGGAGTATGCTTCGAGTGACAATGAGGATAAGGAAAATGTGTCACCAGAGGTAATTAAAGATACGCTTATGAAGCTTCATGACGCAATGGATTCATTTGACCTTGACGGTGCCGACGAGGCGATGAAGCTGCTGGAGACTTATGCATTTCCGGAGGACATGCAGGATAAGGTGACGGAGCTTTCCGCATATGTGGCGGATGTGGCGATGGAGGATGTGATGAGGCTCACGGAGGAGCTTGCGCGTGAAATGTGATGATTGTGGTGCGGGTAGGTTTTGAATGGAGGGTTATATGCAGAATGTATTGATTGTAATGGAGAAAAATGGTTTCCTTGGCAGGACCACGGGGGACAAGCTGAAGGAATACGGTTACAATCCGGTTTTGGTGGAGCTTTCGATGAAGCAGCTTTCCAAGCTGGAGGGTGCATATGAGGCAATGCTCCTCTTCATGGAGGATGATGATGCGGATGAGAAAATCCAGGAGCTTGTGTTCCTGCGTGACAAGGCGATTGAGGAGAACATACCTGTGTTTTACATGGGGGACAGCTTTGATTCATTTGACGAGCTGATTCCGAAGCATGTGCTGAAGGAGAGCTTTCAGCGTCCAATTGACGTGAACCAGGTTGCGCTGAAGATAGATGAATTTATAAAAAATCATGGCAGCCATATAAAGAAAAAGATACTTGTCGTGGATGATTCAGGGGCGATGCTCCGCAACATCAAGGGCTGGCTTGAGGACAGGTATCAGGTAATACTTGCCAATTCAGGGGCAATGGCAATAAAATACCTTGCAATTAACCGCCCTGACCTTGTGCTGTTGGATTATGAGATGCCTGTCGTGGACGGGCGGCAGGTGCTTGGAATGATTCGCAGTGAAACGGAATTTTGTGACATACCCGTCATATTCCTCACGGGCAAGAATGACAGGGAGAGCATAGTCAAGGTGATGGAATTGAAGCCGGAGGGATACCTGCTCAAGAGCATGGAGCCTTCTGAGATTGTCATGGCCATAGATTCATTTTTTGAAAAGAGAAGGCTGGGCTAAGACCTTAAGGGCTCATTGCGGAGCCTCTTACCCTCTGCCTTGTCTTGGTACATTGCCGCATCGGCACGGACGCACAGCTCATCAAAGCCAAGGCCGGGCTCCATGTATGCGATTCCAAGGGCACAGGTGTATGGTGTTGCCATCATTTGTTCCTTTATTGCGGGGATTAGCCCGCCAAGCTTTTCGGCATCCTGCCTGAAGCACAAAATCATGAATTCGTCGCCGCCGGTACGGTAGATATAGCAGTTCTTTGGCAGCACGCGCTGGACGCACTGTGTCATGGTGCAGATTGCGATGTCCCCTTCCGCATGTCCCTTCTGGTCATTGATTAGCTTCAGATTGTTGAGGTCTATCGCCACAAGGGCTGTTATCGTGGAGAGATACCTTGAACCGTCATTGTAGAAGCACCTGCGGTTGAGTACATTGGTAAGGGGGTCCCTCTTGAATTGCTGTGTGTGGAAAAACAGGTAGTAAAATGCAACGGTTATGGCACCCGTGCCGTTGATTATCCCCTCGTAGCCCCTTGTTTCAAGGAGGGTTGACACGATGGTGATGAGCACAATTGCTATGACAATCAACGCTTCCTGCGTATTCCTGTTCTTGAATTCCTTTATTGTCAGGAACAAAAGCATCAGCATGTAGTAGCCTGATATTACAAATGCGGTATATCCCAGCGGTCCCCTTACAAATTGGTTGTCAGGGGTGTATGAGTAGGCGATGTCCGAGAACAGCGCTGAAAATGCAACAAGTGTGTTGAGTATTATCGGCACCACTGAAAGAATCTTCAGGTGGAGCTGGTTCCTGGTGAGAAGCTGTATTATCACATATATTATCAGGGGCCTTAAGGTGTAGCCGATGGCGGACATCCACACACGAAGGGTTGTGGGATGTGAAAGTGAGGCGGTGTAATATTCAACACTGTCAGCTACAACCAAAAGCAGCACTATCACTGCGGCTTCCCTGAATTTAAGGGTTATGCTCTTGTCAAAAAGGTGGTTTGTCCGAATGAAAATCAACATGAACACAATCACGACGATGGTTGCGTAGTTAAATTGTATGAAATCGTGTGTCATAGCTTCTCCTGTAGGTGTATTGGCGCAGTTGCCAGGGATATCATCATCCGCGTGTAACGTACCCCTACATTATACGAGCATTCAACTCGGACTTCAACGAAAAAATTAATACGTGAAAATGTGAAGGCATGGCGGCAATATTTGCCATGATGTGCCGTCACTGTTGCGGTATCCGCCATATTGTGTTAGTATCAGTGGGTTGACGCTTTATGTCGAAAAATAGCATGAAATGAGGATTATGGTGTGAAGAAATTAATTGTTTTGATGATGTTGGCATTGACACTGGCGGTGGCTGGCTGTGGGACAGGGAAAGATGCGCAGGCTGCTGGCGGGCAGGTCAGTGATGCACAGGCTGTGTCATCCGAAGGCACGGCAAATATATTTACGGACGCGCTTGGGAGGCAGGTTGAGGTTAAGTCACATGAAAGGGTTGCGTCCCTTCTCGGGAGCTTTTCGGATATTTGGCTTTTGTCAGGCGGAAGCCTTGTGGCAGCGGTTGATGATAGCTGGGACAGCCTTGAACTTGACCTGCCGGAGGACACGGTCAAGCTTGGAAGCATACTTTCACCTAACACGGAGCTTTTGCTTGCCTCGAACCCTGACCTTGTGCTGGCAAGCTCCAACACGGAGGCGGATGTGCAGATGCAGTCACTTCTTGAAAGTGCGGGCATAACGGTAATATATTTTGATGTTCAGAGCTTTGATGATTACCTGGGGGCGCTCAAGACCTGCACTGACATAACAGGCAGGGCGGACCTGTACCAGAAGTACGGCTTGGATGTGAAGGCGGAGATTGAGCAGGTGAAGCAAAGAATTGACGGCTCATCCCCCAAGGTGCTTTTCCTGCGCGCTGCCTCATCAAACGTGAAGGCAAAGGGCAGTGAGGGAACCGTTGGCGGTGAGATTCTTGCGGATTTGGGCTGCATCAACATTGCGGACAGCGACAGCTCCCTTCTTGATGACCTGAGCCTTGAGGCAATCGTCAAGGCGGACCCTGATTACATATTTGTTACGACGCAGGGAAGCAATACGCAGGCAGCACTGGACAATGTGGACAAGCTTCTGAGGGACAATCCGGTGTGGAGCAGCCTCACGGCAGTTCAGAATGGCAGGTATCATGTGCTTGACAAGAAGCTTTACAACCTGAAGCCTAACGCCAAGTGGGGTCAGGCGTACAGGGAGCTTGCTGATATACTTTATCCGTAGGAAGAATCGGTAAATGCCTGCGGAATGGAGGGGGATATGTCATATTTTCCATTTTTTGTTGAATTAGAGGACAGGGATGTGCTGGTGGTCGGCGGTGGCGGTGCGGCACTGCACAAGGTGAGAAAACTCCTGCCTTGTGGTGCAAGGGTGACGCTGGTGGCAAGGGATGTGTGCAAGGGGCTTTACGACCTTGTGGAAGCGTCGCCTGCCGCAGATTCACGTATTGACGGGACTGCTCCTGAAAAATGCGTGACAGGGCGGGATTCTGGCGGAAGGCTTGAGATTATCCGTAGGGATTTTAAGGCATCAGATCTTGAAAACCGTGACTTCTGCATTGCCGCAACCAATGACTCCGCACTTAATGCGCATATACACAGCATATGCAGGTCACATGGAATTTTGATGAATTCCGTGGATGACAAGGAGAACTGCGACTTCATATTTCCTGCCGTGGTGCGCAGGGGCAAGCTGGTGGCAGGTGTGTCCACGTCAGGTGCGGCACCAAGGGTGGCAACGCTTGTGACAGGGCTGCTTGAGGACAATATTCCTGATAACGTGGAGGAAATGCTGGATTACCTTGAGGAGCTGCGCACCGTGGCAAAGGATGAGATTCCTGATGATAAAAAGCGGGCAAGGTTTCTCATGGAGACGGCTGAAAAAATATTTAAGTCCGGTGTAATTTCCTATTGAATCAATATGAATAGTAGTGTAAGATAGAGAAAGTGCCGCTCGCGGTGTGTTTTTGACAGTTGGAATTGATTTTGTGAAGGTCTGGAAATGGGGGAGAATCATGGCAAGGATTGCAGGACAATTGACAGAGCTTATTGGACATACTCCGCTGCTGGAGTTGAGCAACATAGAGCAGGAGATGGGGCTTTCGTCAAGGCTGATAGCCAAGCTGGAATATTACAACCCGCTTGGCAGCGTGAAGGACAGGGTTGCTTATTCCATGATTGAGGATGGAATCAGGAGGGGCGAGATTGATGATGATACCGTCATAATTGAGCCGACAAGCGGTAATACGGGAATTGGGCTTGCATTTGTGTGTGCAAGCAAGAAGCTTAGGCTGATACTCACCATGCCTGACACCATGAGTGTTGAGAGAAGGAAGATTGTGACGGCGCTTGGTGCGGAGGTTGTGCTTACACAGGGCCGCCTTGGCATGAAGGGCGCAATAGAGAAGGCGGAGGAGCTCAAGGCTGAATATGGCAATGCATTTATTCCGCAGCAGTTCAAGAACCCATCCAATCCCGCAATACATGTGACCACCACCGCAAGGGAGATTTTGGAGGACACTGATGGCAGGGTGGACATATTTGTGGCATCCGTTGGGACAGGCGGAACAATAACAGGTACGGCAAGGGGGCTTCGCGAACAGCTTCCGGACGTGAAGGTTGTGGCTGTGGAGCCTGCAGGTTCACCGGTGCTTTCAGGGGGAAAGCCGGGGCCGCACAAGATTCAGGGCATTGGCGCAGGCTTCATTCCTGATGTGCTGGACATGTCCCTGATTGATGAGATAATACAGGTCAGCAACGAGGATGCATATGATGCCACCAGGGCAATTGCAAAGTCGGACGGGCTGCTGATAGGGGTGTCATCGGGTGCGGTAATCCATGCAGGGCTTGAGCTTGCAAGGCGCCCTGAGAATGAGGGGAAGAACATAGTGATTCTTTTGCCTGATTCAGGCGAGAGGTATCTTTCAACTTCGTTGTTTGAGTTTTGATGCCGATTTGGATATATAAGAATAAATGATTTGGAGGAACGGCAATTGAAAAAGCGTATGTCAGGCAGGAAGATGATTGCCGTCCTTATGGGGATTGTTGTGTCGGTGACGGGGGTTGGCTGCGGCAAGGGCGGCTCATCTGTGCCTACCATATACAATGTGTCATATGACCCCACAAGGGAATTTTATGAGGAATACAACCGGCTTTTTAACAAGTACTATGAGGAAAAGTACGGAACCCTTGTCAGGATAATACAGTCCCACGGTGGCTCCGGAAGTCAGGCACGCTCCGTTGTGGAAGGCTGCAGCGCTGATGTTGTCACGCTCGCCCTTGAACATGACATAACCCTGATTGAAAAGACGGGGCTCATAGATTCGGGGTGGGAGGATGAATTTGAATATGATTCCGCACCCTATACTTCAACCATAGTGTTTCTGGTAAGAACGGGCAATCCCAAGAACATCAGGGATTGGGATGACCTCACAAGGGACGGGGTTGATGTGATTACCCCTGACCCAAAGAGCAGCGGCGGTGCATGCTGGAATTTCCTTGCGGCACTCAGCTACGCAAGGACAAAGTATGCTGACGTGGACGAACAGAATGCATTTGTTGGGAAAATATATGACAATGTATCGGTGATGGACACGGGCGCAAGGGGCTCAACCACCACGTTTGTTGAAAATTCCAAGGGGGATGTGCTGATTTCCTGGGAGAATGAGGCGATAACCACTTGTGAGACATATCCCGGCCAGTATGAGATTGTGTCACCTTCCGTGAGTATTCTCGCCCAGCCGAGCGTTGCCATTGTTGATGATAATGCAAGGACCGGAGGCACGGAGGAGCTGGCTGCCGAATACCTGTCATATCTGTACAGTGATGATGCACAGAGGCTTGCCGCAAAGAATGGTTACAGGCCGGTGAATGAGGACATACTGCAGGAATATTCGGATGTGTTTGACCTTTCCATGAGGCTCACCACAATCGAGGATTTTGGTGGCTGGGAGCAGGCGTACACGGATTATTTTGATGATGGGGCACTTTTTGACAAGATATACAATTATTGAGCAGGTTGAAATGGGGATTTGTAATGGACAAAACTAAAAAGACGCGGGTGATTCCCGGTTTTAGGCTCACAATGGGAATAACTGTCACAATGCTTTCACTGATTGTGCTCATACCCCTTGCCTCGGTAATGGTATATTCACTTAAGCTTTCCCCTGCGGAATTTTTTAAGGTTGTGACCAAGCAGAATGTACTTTATGCATTTGCAACAAGCATAGGCTGTTCCTTCATTGCGGCGTTAATCAATGTGGTGTTCGGTGTCATACTTGCCTGGACCCTGGTGAAATACGATTTTCCCGGTAAACGAATCCTTGACGGATTCATAGAGCTGCCATTTGCGCTGCCGACGGCGGTTGCGGGCATAACGCTCTCAAAGCTGTATTCCGAGTCGGGATTTTTTGGAAAGCCGCTGGCTGCGCTTGGAATCAAGGTGGCATACACACATGTGGGGCTTGTGGTTGCACTGGTGTTTGTGGGGATTCCGTTTGTTGTGAGGAATGTGCAGCCGGTGCTTGAAAAGCTGGATGGGCAGTATGAGGAGGCGGCGTACATACTTGGAGCCACTCCGTCACAGACATTTTTCAAGGTGATACTGCCGGAGTTGAGGCCATCCATTCTGACGGGCTTCGGGCTTGCGTTTGCCAGGGGCATAGGGGAGTATGGAAGCGTCATCTACATATCCGGCAACAGTGCAAGGGAGCACACGCAGGTGGTGTCCTATGTCATAATGCAGAAGCTAAGCTATATAGATTACGCCTCAGCCACGGCAATTGCGCTGGTCATGCTGATTATATCGTTTGTGTTGCTTCTGGTAATAAATGTGATTCAGATGCGGCAGGCAAGGCGCACGAATATGCTGTGAGTGTGGAGTGGAGGATGAGGAGGTGTGCAATCCATACAATTGCCGTTCGGGTATGCGTGAGATGAGGTGGTGTGCAA
>CAYZYS010000014.1:9110-26130 GCA_964482605.1 uncultured Bacteroides sp. | reverse complement strand
GGGCTGGAAGCAGTATGTGGACAAGCCGCCATTATTTTGGTAAAATAGATGATGTTTGTGGCGGTTGGAGAGCGGAAAAGACATGGGGGCTTTCCAAACCAGCACGGAAACAGAGGGAAACAGATGAACCGTTCAAGGGAAAAACTTCAGAATATGTTGATTATTCTTGTGGATTTGGCGTGCCTGCTTGTGAGTTATGTGCTTGCCGGCTACATATGGCTTGGCGGAATCAAGGGCGCAGCCAACTCGGCACTCCGGGATGATTTGTATGGGGACATTGGCGCAATATTGCTTGCCTATGCCGTTATAATATTGATGTTTAATTTTACCAATGATTTCCTGAGACGGGGAAAACTGGTGGAATTTGGGCAGATTGCAAGGGAAAACCTGATAATTGCTGCCCTGATGACGGTAATTATATTTTTTAAGCATGAAAACTCTGACATATCCAGGGGTGTGTACGTGTTGATGTTCATTGTCAACATTGTCCTGGAGGAGGTTGTACACGGTGTTGTGAAAAAGTACCTTGTCGGGTATTATTCCAATAGCCGTTCCAGTTCCCAGTTATATGTGGTGACCACATATGACAGGGCTGCCAAGGTGATTGCAGACATGCAGACCAATGCCGTATGGGGAAGTACCATAAGCAGCCTGTGTATTGTTGACAAGGACATCAGGGGGCAGATGATCAATGGCATACAGGTAAGTGCCGGATATAATGACATGATAGATTTTGCCAAGTCCCAGATTGTGGATGAGGTATTCATAGATGTGCCGTATGATACGGGTTCATCCCTAACCTCCATTGTTACTGAGTTTGAGAACATGGGAGCAACCGTACACCTCAATATTGAGGTCATGGAGCGCTTTCCCACATTTTCCAAGACACTGGGGATGCTGGGCAGTATACCTGTCATAACATTTGCCAATAATGAATATGATTACAGGCAGCTGTTCCTCAAGCGCTGCATGGACATAATCGGTTCGGTCATTGGGCTTGTGATAACGGCGGTTGCGTTTGTGTTTGTTGCCCCGGCAATTAAGCTTGAATCGCCGGGACCGTTGTTTTTCAAGCAGAAAAGGGTTGGCAGGAACGGCAGGTATTTTTACATTTATAAGTTCCGTTCCATGTATGTTGATGCAGAGGAGAGGAAAAAAGAGCTGATGGCGGACAACAAGATGGAGGGGTTCATGTTCAAGATGGACAATGACCCAAGGATTACCAGGGTGGGCCGATTCATCAGGAAGACAAGCATTGATGAGCTTCCGCAGTTCTGGAACGTGCTTCGTGGTGACATGAGCCTTGTAGGGACAAGACCGCCAACTGTTGAGGAATTTAAGCAGTACAGAACCTACCATAAGAGAAGGCTGTCGATGAAGCCGGGAATAACAGGGTTATGGCAGGTGAGTGGAAGGAACAGCATAACGGATTTTGAGGATGTGGTCAGGCTTGACCTTAGGTACATAGACAACTGGAACATTGCGCTTGACATTAAGATATTGTTTAAGACGGTGGCGGTGGTATTTAAAGGAGAGTAGTGCATGCTGCAGCAGGAATATGTTAGGAAGTACATGATTAAGGACATAGTTAAGAGAAACCTGAGGTTTTGGTGGGTTATTGCTGTGTGCATCATTGCCTTTGCGGGCCTGATGGGTTACAGGAAGAATGAGGATTACCGGAAAAGGTTTGCGCAGATTGAGCTGAAGGGAACAGTGAGCCAGCTCAACATTGAGTATTACACGGGAAATGTCACAGGTGAGACACTGTCTGTAAGGATACTCAATGCAGTCTCAGTCATTAAATCAAGTGAGACGCTTGACGAGCTTAACAGGCTTTGGGGCAAGTCGATAGCGTATGAAGACTTTGAGGGGATTGTCACGGAGCTTGATGACGGAACGAAGGACGTGCTCTGCATGCGTGTTGAATATCCGTGGGGAAGCGATACCATAACGCTGCTGGATGATGAGGATGCGAAGGAATTCGTGGAGTATTACCTGCAGGCGGTGGAGAATACAGGTGACAGGATTATTGGCGAGGACAGACTCAAGCTTTTGGGAGTGAGTGACGTGTCAACGCATGAGTACAAGGTGACGGATGAACAGAGGGAGACGGCGAGGAAGGCGGTAATCAAGAACGCATTCATCGGCGGTGCCATTGGCTTTATAATTCCCGTGGTTGTCATTACGCTTTTGTACCTTTTTGGCGGAAGGCTTCACACTGCACAGGAGATTGCATATTATGCCGGCACAAGGCTTCTTGCTGCCATACCTGTTGGTAGGGATGGGGCGGATTATGGTGCCCTGAGCCAGGCTTCTGCGTATGTGGGGTACAGGTATGGGAAGGAAGGCATTAGGATTAACCTGCTTTGCCTGGGTGATGTGGAGGAATCCGTGTGCCAACATTTTCGTGATGCGTTCGGTGATAACCTGTCAGGTGATGTGGATGTGGAAAGGCTTGACATAAGTGATGGGGTTTTAAGTACATGTGACGGGATTCATGGCAATGTTAACATAATTGTTGCACGGGTGGGCAGTGTCACTGCGGGTCTTATTGAAAAATCCACATATGCGCTGGAGCTTTTGGATGCCAAGGCAGATGGAGTTATTGTATATGAATCTGTATAACAAGCTTTTGCTGTGCGTAATCATGATTTTGGTTCCCATGCTGGTGGGCGGAAATTGGTCACTTGTTTTGGCAAAACCGCTTTTTGGGCGTGCAGGACATGCCTGTGGCATGGGTGATGTACTTAAGCTGCTGTTGCAGGCATTGGTGTATGGCAGTATATCAATGTTTGCCATTACGCAGCTTATTGCGATTCCAATGATTGCCGCAAAGACAAGCTTTACGTTATTTTTCAGGGTTGTGGAGGTTGGCTGTGGCATTGCGGCATTGGCAGGATTTGTATGCTGGATTCGGCTTGTTTTCAAGTATGTCGGCTTAGGCAATGGTGTGTCAGAAGCCTGGAAAAGAAGAAATGCAGGGGATGGCAGGGGCAGGATGGCTGTCCTGGTGCTTGCCGTGGTGCTGGTGGTGCTTGTGGGTTTGCAAGGCAGGATTACGGCAAAGTACCAGCACTCGGATGATGACGATTCCAGGTTTGTGGCACTTGAATTGCTTGCCTTAAACCATGATGTCATGCTGACGCGTAATCCCATTAATAATTATGACTGGAATTGGAATGTAGGAGAGGTCAAGAAGGATTACACCTCACCGTGGGTCATGTATGTGGCTGTCATAAGTCGTTTTACAGGGCTTCATCCGGCAATTCTTTCACATAGGATGCTGCCAATGTTTTTGGTACCCTTGTGTTATATGGCATATGTTCTTCTGGGTTTGCAGCTTTTTAAGGGTGACTGGGGAAGGACGATTGTGTTTGTGCTGCTGCTTACGGTGGTGAATTTATCGGGATACACCTCAACACATACCCTTGCGTCCATGTTACTTCTCAGGATATGGCAGGGAAAGGCACTTTATGCGGGGCTGATAATACCCGTGGAACTTACGCTTTTATGGAATATTTATGATAATCCGGGGCGTACCATAGATAAATGGCTTCTTGCGCTTACATGCCAGGGGGCAAGCTTGTTGTCGGGCAGCGGAATAGTCATATCTGCGATGATGGTTGGGATATATGGGCTTATGGAGCTGGTGCGCCATAGGAGCATAAAATGTGCGGCATCAATATGGGCTGCCTGTATCCCGTGTGTGGTATATGCCCTGTGCAACGTGTTTTGGTATCCGGTGTTCATGCAGATTTTATGATGGCGGCGGATGCCATTGGTATGGAGGTTGATATGGTTCGGGAATGGTGGGGCATCATATGGAACATGTTCCTTGGATATGTTGGGGACGGGTGGCTTAGGTGGGGGCTGGCATTGGTGCTCATGATAATTTGCTGCATGAAGGACAGAATGGTCAGGGGAAAGTTTTTATACCCGACATTGATACTTTTGGTTGTATTTTTTAATCCATGGTTTTATGGGACTGTGGGCATTCGCTTCATGAATGGCATGTACTGGAGGATGCTGTGGTTTGTTCCCGTGGACATAATTCTTGCATATGGGATTCTTAGGGTGTCGGAGTATGTGGGAAGGCGGTTTAATCTGTTTTCAGGAGTGGCATGCATATGCCTTATGGCGGCATTGGTGGTGCTGGGAGGGAGTCCGGTTATTTCGTCTGAGACATATGTAAATCCATCCAATTATTACCAGCTGCCGCAGGTGACAATTGAGGTGTCGGACGCCCTGATGAGTGACATGGATGCCATGAATTATGAAAATGCCAGGGTTGCAGTGCCGGTGGAGCTTGTGACCACGGTAAGACAGTATACAACAAGGATTGCACTTGTATATGGGCGCAATGCCTATGGATATATTAATACAATAAGTGACAGGGAGGCTGAATTTTTCAATGAAATGTCAAAGGAGGAGCCTGACATTGAATTGGTAGTTGAGCTTTGCAGCAGTGAAAATGTGAGGTATGTGGTGTTTAATTCCTTGTACCATAGGAATTATCAAGGGATTGAGGGGTATTCCTTTGAATATGTTGGCAATGCATATGGCTATGACATATATAAAAGATTGGATGGACAGGCGTAGACCTGCCGCCATGGAATGGAGCAATGGCAATGGAGATGAAAACCTGTGACATATTGGGTGTCAACGTGAACATAATCAGCATGGAGCAGACAAAGGAGTACATATGCTCCAATATTGAGGAGCTTAAGGGTCAGTATATATGCGTGTCCAATGTGCATACCACGGTGATGTCACATGATGACCCTGTGTACCGTGATGTTCAGAATGCGGCTGCACTAAGGCTTCCGGACGGAAAGCCCCTTTCAATCGTTGCAAGGAAGAGGGGATTTACGGAAGCCCAGCGTGTCACGGGACCTGACCTCATGGGTGAACTGTTTGCGGACTGCAAGGTAAATGGGCTTAAGCATTATTTCTTTGGAAGCACTGAAAAGACCCTTGAGAGGCTGAAGGCAAGCCTTGAAAGGGATTATCCGGGAATTTGCATAGTGGGCATGACAAGTCCGCCCTTCGGGCAGACGAGCCGTGAGCAGGATGAGGGTTATGTGAAGGCGATTAATGAATCCGGTGCTGACATAGTATGGGTTGGGCTTGGTGCCCCGAAGCAGGAGCGTTGGATGAATTACCACATGAACAGGGTTAATTCACTCATGATTGGCGTTGGCGCAGGGTTTGATTATTATGCGGGCAACATCAGGCGCGCTCCGAAATGGATGCAGAAAATGTCCCTCGAATGGCTGTACAGGCTATTCCAGGACCCTGGAAGACTGGCAAAAAGGTACCGTGAGACAAATTTCAGG
Organism: uncultured Bacteroides sp.; assembly: GCA_964482605.1. Taxonomy (GTDB): domain Bacteria; phylum Bacillota; class Clostridia; order Lachnospirales; family Lachnospiraceae; genus Bacteroides_F. Next base: position 20,794 of record CAYZYS010000014.1, on the reverse strand, counting down.
TTTATCAGGCTTGTTGCCAAATCAAGCCGGAAAAAGTGATGTGTTGGATGGGCTGTAGGTATGGGTGACGGTAAAAGGCTAACTGTATATGGGACTGTCGCCATGGGACTTTTTTATGGCATTATGACGGCCTCCAAGGCATTGGGGATGGATAGCTCCAACTCGCTTTATTATGGTATGTTTGGAATAGCGTGCATATGCCTTTTGGCAAAGTACGTGTTGTATTCATTTTCCCTTAAGGAGCTTGCCTGGGGCGTGGTGCTGGCTGTGATGGGGCTGGCCTGCCTTGCCGTGTCCGGCGACATGACGCTGTTGCTGCTTGCCATGACCATAATGGGACTGGGGGACTGTGATTTCAGGGACATAGTGAAGGTGGCGTTCATTGTGAGGCTGGTGATTACCTCTGTCATGATTGTGGGGTCATTCCTCGGTGTCTTTGACCAGGGGGAGACAGCGCAGGTTACCACCAGCTTTCAGGACATACTTGTGTATGATTTCGGGTATTCCACCGCAAACAATGCGTATATCAACATATTTCTCCTGGTTGCGCTGCTTCTGTATTTTGGCTATGACCGTATAACCTGGAAATGGTTTGCGTTGACGCTTGTTTTTGCGATGCTTATGTATACATTTACCAACAGCCGCACGGGAACAATGCTGTTCTTTGCAATGTGGTTTTTCATATTCTGTGAAAAGTTCCTGCAGGGAAAGAAGCTGCGCCCCGTGTTTTTTGGGGCTTTGAGGTGGATGCCGCTGATATGCGCGGTGTTCAGTCTTTGCTGTACGGTGCTGTTCAGGATGGACGGAAGCTATGCCACGGAATACATTAACAGGATATTCAGCGGAAGGCTCAACATCACGCACCAGTACTATGAGGCGCTGGGAGTGTCGCTTCTGCCAAGGAGCAGCAGCCTCATGGATTCTCTAAGGGGCATTGGCTTCATTGACAATATTTACATGAGTGTGTTCTTTCACAATGGGCTTATCGTGGGGCTTGTAATCATGGGGCTTATTGTGGTTTCCAATGGCCGCCTTTACAGGGGCAGGTGTTACCGTGAGCTGGTGTTTGTTGCCACCTTTGCCGTGTATGGCATGATGGAGGAGTTTCCGCTTAACCCTGTTGTAAATCCGTTTATCATGCTGACGGCGCTCGTTGTATACAATGGCTTTACCGTGGGAGGCAGCAGGCTTGGCGCTCCGGCCAGGCACGCCTGCGTGGACGGCGGTAAGCAGAATGTCCTTGTTGTACACAACCATTACAGGATTGCGGGGGGCGAGGACACGGTTGCCGCCGGTGAGGCGCAGATGCTCAAGGACAACGGGCACAGGGTCGTGGTGTATGAGAGGAGTAATGACGAGCTTGACGGTTTAAATGCTTTTCGCAGGCTTTTGCTTCCGCTGACAAGTGTTTTTTCCGTGAAGACCTACCGCGAGGTAAGTCATTTGATTGAATATTATGACATAGATGTCGTACATGTACACAACACGCTTACAATGGTGAGCCCATCCGTGTATTATGCGGCGTTTCACATGGGCGTGCCTGTTGTGCAGACCATGCACAATTTCAGGCTGTTGTGTCCGGGCGGCTCATTTTACCGTGAGGATGCCGGGGAATATGGCATGATATGTGAGGATTGCGCCATAAAGGGGCTTCAGTGCTCGCTTAAGCACAGGTGTTACAGGGGAAGCCTCGCCCAGACCCTTGTGAGTGCTGCAATACTTAAATTTCACAGGCTTGTGGGTACTTACAGGAGGCTTAATTATATTTGCCTTACGGACTTTAACAGGTCGAAGCTTATGATGCTCAATGACCGCGGGGGAAAGGTGGTGGATTCCGGCAGGGTTTTCATCAAGCCGAACATGGTGCGGGATTTGAGGCAGGAATTGGATTTGGGGCATATGGAGGGCAGCCGCCGTGACGGTGCTTATTATGTGTATGTGGGGAGACTTGAAGCCCTTAAGGGGATTGAGCTGATAATCAATGCATTTATTCTGATGCCTGATGTAAGGCTGAAGGTGCTTGGTGACGGGCCTAAGATGTCCTGGGCGCAGGAGGTTGTAAGGGAGCATGGTGCTGACAACATAGAGCTTCTGGGAAGGCTGTCGGGGAGCGAATATGCAGGTGTTGTCAATGGCGCAAGGGCGATTATAACAGCTTCGCAGTGCTATGAGACATACGGGATGGCGATTGGAGAGGCATATTCCCTTGGTGTGCCTGCGATTGTGGGAAACATGGGGAATCTTGCCGACATGGTCATTGAAGGGGTCACGGGCATTCATTATGAGTATGATGCTGTCGACAGTCCTGATGGCTTTGGATTGGTTCAGGCTGTCAGGAGCCTTGAGGGGCTTGGCGGTGATGAGCTTGACAACATGGGTATCAATGCCAGACGGTTTTACGAGGAAAGGCTGACACCTGACAGGAATTACGGTGTATTAAAAAATATATACGATAAATGTACAATATGATTATATTTTGCGCATAATGGGAGGTATCGATGGAGGAAAGGACTTTGCAGAATACGCTGAACAGGTGGCTTGACAGGATTCCCCCTGAGGTACGTACGGGGGCGGTGGCGACATTTATCGTCGGATTTCTCTGCAACCTGTTCATATTTACCAATAAGGCAGTTAACCATGACGACATCATGGCGGAATTTATATACAACAACAGCCTGGACATAAGCTCAGGGCGGTATATGTGGCTCTTAATCAGGCGAATCACGTCATATTATGACATGCCTGCATTTTTGGGGATAATCAGCCTTGTCATGCTTGCCATGAGCGCAGGGATGGTTGTGTGGCTTCTCGGAATCAGGGATAAGATATTTGCCGTGTTGCTTGCGGGGCTGCTTGGCACATATCCGATTAATGCCTGCTATTATTCATATCTTTCAATTTCACCCATATATTATTTTGCCATTTTAACCGCAGTGCTTGGGATTTTCATTGTGGGACGCCTGGGTGAAAGGAGATGGCAGAGAATCCTGGCAGTGGTGCTTGGGGCTGTTTTCATCCAGATGTCCCTTGGAACATACCAGTCATTTCTTGCACTGTCGGTGGGGCTTGTGTTTGCAATGGCATTCATGGACCTTTTGGACAGGGAGTGGAGCTTTGGGAAATGGATTTCACGGTATGCGGAATATGGGGTGACGGCGCTGCTTGGCTACGGGCTGTATTACGTGGTGAACAAGCTTGTTCTCGTGGCCACGGGGGAGAGTCTCAGGGCGTATGCGGGAACGGACAAGATGTTTGTCCTTGACTTCAGGGAAATGCTGAAGAGCGTCAGGGACAGCTATCTGTTTCAGAAGCAGTATTATTTTTCCAATGACTATTTCACAAGAAGGTTTTATGTGCTGCTTAACTGCCTGATATTGGGTGTGATACTTGCATTTGTCATAAGGAAGCTTGTGGAGCTGGTGCGGGACAAGAAATGGCTGTGGCTGGCGGTTCTTTTGGTTATGACGGTGACGGCGCCGTTTTTCTTTGACATAATATTATTCATGGTCAACGGAAAAGCCCCAGCCCATATTTTGATGAAATATGCCCAGGTTGTGCCGTATGTGTTCGCACTGACACTGGTGGATTCAAAGTGGCTGCCTTATGTGAGGTTTAGGGGATTTAAGTTGGTGACGGATGAGAAGCCGAAGAAGACGCTTCCAATATGCTGCATCCTGCAGTGGGTTGCGTGTGTCGGTGTGGCAGGAATCATTTACATCGGGGCACTTACCACCAACCAGCTTTACCAGAGGATGTACTACAACACGAAGGCGATAGACACCCTGTGTACGGACATTGTGGCAACCCTGTCGTCCCATGAGGATTTTAACATTGGTGAGCCTGTTTTCTTTGCCAACTTTGATTCATTTTTTAATGATAATTACCAGACGACAACAGATACATTCAGTGCGGATTTGAATCCGTATGTATGGATGGGTACTGACATATACCAGGGGTGGTATTCAACCAATCATCTTATGAGGTACATGGATTTTAACCTCCACCTGCACATAATGGCAAGCAACAATTCCGAAAAGGAAAAGGAGGTCATGGCAACTGAGGAATTTGAGGAGATGCCGGTGTATCCAAATGGCGGGAGCGTGAAGAGGATTAACGGTCTGCTTACGGTGAAGATGGGGAAATAAGGCATTCATTGTGGAAATGCCTGCCGCCGTGTGGCGGATATATTGAAATAAATATGCGATTCAAGTATAATTAAAGCCGGTTTTGATTATGGCGTGGAACGGGGATTAATGTGGATAATATTGAACGGTTAAAGGATGATGTAAAAAAGAGCATTGAGGTGAAGGAAAGACTTCTTGCTGACGAAAGGCTGCTGGGGCTTGTGGAGTGCGTGGCTGCCATATGCGTTGAAAGCTACAAGGCAGGCGGAAAGGTGCTTGTGGCGGGCAATGGGGGAAGTGCCTCCGATGCGCAGCACATGACAGGGGAGCTTGTGGGCAGGTATCTGATGGAAAGACCAGGCGTGCCTGCGATTGCACTTGATGGCAACACCGCAATCCTCACTGCTCTTGGGAATGATTACAGCTATGAGGATGCCTATATGAAGGAAATCGTGGCACTTGGAAAGAAGGGGGACGTGTTCTTTGCCATATCCACAAGCGGTAATTCAGAGAATTGCTGCAGGGCGGCAGTCAAGGCGCATGAGATGGGAATTACCACGGTTGCGCTTACGGGACGTAAGGGCGGAAAGCTTAAGGACATATGTGATTATACATTTAATGTTGATTCTGATGAGACACCAAGAATACAGGAAACACATATACTCATAATTCACATGGTGTGTGGGCTTATTGAGAAAATGCTTGTGGAGGGTGGATATTTTGAAAAGTAGGGCTTTGTGTGTCATGTGCATAGGCGGAGGTAAGTACCTTGACCAGTATAACCTTGTGAAGCCCATGATGCAGGCATACGCTGACAGGTGCGGGGCTGATTTGGTGCTGATAGACCGGCCGCTGGACGAAACGAACAGGCGCAGTGTTTTTTCCCAGAAGCTTTTAATACCTGATTATCTTAAGGCTTATGAGGTTGTGGCTTTTCTTGACCTCGACATCATAATTACCCCCGGATGTCCTGACATATTTCAGGAGATACCGCAGGGGTGTGGGCTTGCAGCAGTGCTGAATCCGCGCGGTACGGAGAAATTCAGGAAAATGTTTGCGGAAAATGAGCGTATCCTCAATGAGACGGTCATGGATTACTTTACCTCCAGAAACTTTCCTGCGGATGACAGGCTTGTGGGTAACATCAATGGCGGGGTGCTAGTGTTCAGGCCGGCTCTGATTGCTGATTACCTGAAGGATTATTATTATTCGGAGCATTCACAGGGTAGCATAAGCGCCTATGAGGAGGCGCCAATGGCGTATTATTCCCAGGTGAACGGATTGTTCCATGGGTTGGATGAAAGGTTTAACCTGAAGGTGAATTTTGAGGTTGGAACGCCGATTGGTGAGGATGTGTACAGGACAGTCAATTCCAGGGGCTACCGCCTTGCCGAAAAAGTTATGAAAAAGCTTACGCACAGGAATAATGTCCTGCTTGAGGGCAGGCTCACAAGGCTTGTGACAGAGCTTGCGAAAACCGGATACATAATACATTTCAACGGGGGCTACTGGAATCCGAGGGTGTATGGCAAATGCATGGAAAACATCGCAGGAGGACAGGCGTAATATGTGCGGCATATTTGGGGCTGTGAATTATCAATTACAATATGATGTGGCACTGGACTGCCTAAACCGGCTTACCCACAGGGGACCTGACGGCTGGGGGCTTTGGCAGGAGGGCGGAGTGACCCTGGGGCACAGGAGGCTCTCCATACTTGACCTTTCGGAGCAGGGAAAGCAGCCCATGGAGTATGCGGGCGGACGGTATCAGATAACCTTTAACGGTGAGGTATATAATTTCCTTGAGATAAGGCGTGAGCTTGAAGCCCTTGGATACAGGTTTAAAAGCGACACGGACACGGAGGTCATAGTGGCAGCATTTGCCCAGTGGGGTGAGGGCTGCCTTGACAGGTTTAACGGCATGTGGGCAATCGCCATATGGGACAGGCAGGAAAAAAGGCTGTTTCTTGCCCGCGACAGGTTCGGCATAAAGCCGCTTTATATTGTGAGGCAGGGGGGACGGTTCTCATTTGCCTCGGAAATGAAGGCACTTCTTCCCATAATGGATGATGTTTTGGTGAACCGCCCGTTTATTGACGCATATTTTAAGAATCCCCATTATGAAAATGGCAGTGAAACTCTTGTGGTGGGGATTGAAAGATTTCCGGCAGGGCATCTTGCCTGGGTCGCTGCCGATGGCAGTATGGAATTAAAGCGCTGGTGGAATACCCTTGACCACATACAGCCTGTTTCGGGCTCTTACGAAAGCCATGTGGAAGCCTTCAGGGAGCTTTTTCTCGATTCCTGCCGTCTCAGGATGCGAAGTGATGTAACCCTTGGGACTGCGCTTAGCGGCGGGCTTGACTCAAGTGCCACGATATGTGCGATGTCCCACATCATGAAGGGAAATGACAGGGAGCGTGTCAATGACGACTGGCAGCACGCCTATGTTGCCACCTTTGAGGGGACACCGTTTGATGAGAGAAGGTTTGCAAGGCAGGTTACTGATTACCTTGGGATTAACAGCACATTTTTAAATATTGAGGACAGCGTTTCCTATGATGAGCTGCTTAATAAAACGTATCTTTTCGAGGATTTGTGGGTGAACACGCAGATTCCGATGATGAAGATATATGAGCAGGAGAGGGCGCATGGAACGCTTGTGTCACTGGATGGGCATGGTGCTGACGAGCTTTTCTGCGGTTATAATTTTGATGCCTTAAAAGCATTGCCGGATGCTCATTTTAATAAAAAAAATATTGACAACATCATGAGGGCGTACTTAGACCAGCTCGCGGATTCGGAGCATGATGTCCATTCAAGGGAATTTAAGCGCAAAAGAAACAGGATATATGCCAATGAAATTGTGAGATACTATGGAAAGAAGCTTCTTGGCAGGAAGCCTGTGGACAGTGCGTATGCGGACCATCCTGCGTGGAGGGACATGGATAATTTGAACAAGGCGCTCTTTGTGTCAACCCATGAGACGGTGCTTCCGACGCTGCTTCGCAATTATGACAGGGACAGCATGGCGGCGAGCGTGGAAATCCGCATGCCATTCATGGATTACAGGCTGGTGCAACTTGCATTTTCGATTGGTTGGGGTTCAAAGCTCCACGATGGCTACACCAAGTCGGTCATAAGGGATGCGTGTGCGCCGTTCATGCCGGGGGACATAGCCTACAGACGTACTAAGGTGGGCTTTAATGCCCCGATTAACAACTGGATGAAGACAAGCTATAGGGAAATGTTTGCTGACATTTTGGCTTCAAAGGGCTTTAAGGAATGCAGCCTCATAGAGGATGCGGATGGAGTGAGACGTGATTTCCAAAGGGTGCTGGAGGATGATGGGGTGTCATTTTCATTTGCGTGCTACAATGTGTGGAACAAGCTGCAGCTTTACCTGTGGGAGCAGGCATTCATCAAGGGAAAGGGAATTAGCCGATGAACATACTCATTGCAATGAATGATGCATTTGTGAAATGCTACCGTGTGATGATGGCGTCCCTTTGCATCAACAATCCTGACGAAGCCGTGACCTTTTACCTGCCGGATACGGATAAGCTGTCAAGGGAAGGGCTGTCTGCCCTGAGGAAAACCGCTGAAGATTATAATGCAGGGCTTGAGGTGCTTGACTGTGCGGGGGTGCTTGAGGGCTTTGAGAAGCTTCCCGTGGGTATGTGGTCCGTGGAGATGTTCTTTCGGCTGCTTGCACAGGATTTCCTGCCTGCTGATGTTGACAGGATTTTGTGGCTTGACGGGGACATAATTGTAAATGGAAGTATCAGGAAGCTGTATTACACGGATTTTTGTGAGGGCGGCGCCATGCTGTATGCGGCCTGCGAGGATAAGGCGATAAGCCGCGGGAAAATCCGCGAGGAATATGACAGCCTTGGATGGGATGATGACAGGATTTACTATAATTCCGGCGTGCTTTTGATTAATGTGGCAGGGCTTAGGAAAATGGGAATCACAGGGCAGCAGGTGCTTGACTGTGCGGTTGACAATGTTGACAGGCTGCATTATCCGGACCAGTATATACTGAACTGCATGTTCCATGATAAGATAAAGCCTGTGGATGAATTTACCTACAATTGTCAGGTTTCCAGCCATCCTTACACGGAAGGAAGGCGGATTCTCTCACAGTCGGCAATATTGCATTTCCCTGGGTACAGGCCGTGGAGTGTGGATTACCAGAGGCATTATTCCTCTGCGATTCCCGGGGACATATGGTGGCGTTATGCAAGACAGTGCGGTGAAGGAAAAGGATACATTAAGTGGAAAATTCTTAATACCATTAAGGTAAAGCCTTGGCAGGCGGCGTACAGGTTGGGGAAGCTGCTTGGGAAATGAAATCCGTGTGTGGTGAGCAAAAAAACATGTATGAAAGGATGGGCGGGTACGATGGCAAAGGTGGTATCCAAGGAGGAATATCTTGAAATAAAGCGGAGGCTCAAGAGGGAGAACAAGAAGGTCGTATTGTGCCACGGTGTGTTTGACCTTGTGCATCCGGGACATGTGATATATTTTCAGCAGGCCAAGGCAATGGGGGACGTGCTTGTGGTGTCCTTCACCGCCGCTGAGTATGTGAGGAAGGGACCGGGCAGGCCTTATTTTAATGATGACATGAGAAAACTCATGCTGTCGGCAATCGGAGACATTGATTATGTCATGATGAGCGACGGCTACACGGCTGATGACATCATAGAAACGGTTGAGCCTGACCTTTACGTGAAGGGGCAGGAGTACGCCAAGGCGGAGGATGACGTGACCGGAAAAATCGGTGACGAGATTGCCCTGGTGCGGGCACACGGCGGTGACGTGGCTTACACCACGGGACAGGTGTTCAGCTCAACCAAAATCATCAATACGGCATTTTCCGCATTGTCTGATGAGGTGAGGGAGTACATGACGGATTTTAAGACAAGGCATGACATGGCCGAAATCCGTGAATACATGGATAAAATTCAGGGGCTTAAGGTGCTCGTGGTTGGTGATGTCATCATTGATGAATACGTGTTCTGTGAGGTTCAGGGGCTTATGTCAAAAAATGTTGCCTACTCCGCAAGACTTCACAGGAATGAGCGCTATCTTGGCGGTTCAATTGCCATTGCGAGGCATATTGCAAGCTTCTGTGATGATGTGACGCTTATGTCCATTGTGGGAGATGAGCCTGAATTTCGTGCAACCTTTGAAAATGTGCTGTCAGACGAGGTTAAGGTGGATTTTACCTATTCCCCTGAATACCCAACCATTGTAAAGAGAAAGTATGTTACCGAGGATACCAAGAATGACGAGCTTAACAAGGTATTTGCCATAACCAACATTCCCCTTGACATGAGGATTGACGCAGAATCCAAGGAAATGTTCAGGCAGAGGCTCAAAACTGCCATGGATGGGGCTGATGTGGTTGTGCTGTGCGACTTTGGGCATGGGCTCATTGACCGCAAGACCAAGGAGCTGATTGAGAAGAATGCAAGGTTTTTGGTGATTAACTGTCAGACCAATTCCTCCAACCTGGGTCAGAACCTTATCACGAAATATACAAGGGCGGATGCATTTTCACTGGATGACAGGGAATTGAAGCTCGCCTTTTCGGATTACAATGAAAGCCTTGAGCAGTCCTTCATACGATTGTCAAACCACCTGCACGGTTGTGGCTGGCATACCTGCGGAAGCAGGGGCGCAGAGGTGATTGATGAGCATGAGCATATCATGCGGTGTCCTGCATTTGATGCGCAGGTGAAGGATACCATTGGCGCAGGCGACGCATTCTTTGCGGTGGCTGCACTGTGCGCCGGGGCAAGGATGCCGTGGGAGCTTGGAACCTTCATGGGCAACATTGCAGGCTCGCTTGCAGCGGGAATCGTGGGCAACGCCCAGCCAGTGGAGAAGGTTAATGTGCTGAAGTATGCAAGCACGCTTCTGAATGTGTGAGGCAGGAAATATCAATTGTTGACTATAATAGGGTGGCATAGGGGTTTGTAGAACATGAACGCAAAAAGAAGGTCAGTGATAAAGCAGAACATTAAGGAAGCCCTAATCCCGGCAGCACTGAGGGAAGGGAAGCGAAAGGAAAGGGTGTACGCCTCGATAGTGGCACAGATTACGGACATTGGCTTGATGGATTCAGGTCTGATAGCCCCGGAGGAGGTGCCGTTTCTTGAGGAGGAATACAAGGCGCTGGTGGCAGGATATAAGGGGGTGCAGGTGCATTTTCTTTTTAATCTTGCCTTGGGGGCTTATGTGCAGACATTTTACATAGCTGAAAAATGTGGTGCAAGAACGGACGGCAGGCTTCATGTGATGATACCTGCCGCCCTTGACGTGGTGACGGGTGAGTTTAAAAGACCCAACCCGATTATTCAGGAGTACTTTGACTATCTGTATCTGCCCGACGCAGACCATGTGAAAATGATGGCATATATGCTGCAATATCACATGAAGCCGTGTGATTGCGGTACAACTGCAGATGTCTCCGTACAGCCTGCGCTGCCGCAGGTCGACATCACAACCTGGAGTGCATTTGCACCGGGGAGCCTTGAAGCGGATGGCTCCAAGGACGCTTATGCGGATTACCGGGGGTTCCAGGGGATTCGTTATGGTGAGGATGAGTTTTCCAGGGGGATGGAACATTTAAGGTCCCTTGGAATCACGGGAGAGTACGTGAGCTTCAGAAACCGCGTGGCAAAGGGCGGAAGCCTTGGCGGCGTGCGCAATGGAAGCACTGAGACCTATTATAAGGCTGTGGAGTATCTTCAGGGCAAGGGGATTCAGTGCGTGTACGTGGGGCTTAATGAAAATGAAGCTGAGCTGGGGAATGGAATCATAGATGCCTCAAAGCAGTATGACGCAAGGATGGACATATTTCTTCATTCGCAGGCGAAGTTTTTCATGGGTGACCATTCGGGAATCATATCATTTTCCCAAATGTTCAACAAACCGTTGATATTGCTTAACCTTCCGTATTTTACCATGGATGGTGATGCCTATGGCCCGACATTTTATGAGCGTGACCTGCTTCTCCCAGAAAAGATATACGACACTACGAATAAAAAATACCTTACAATTTGTGAGATGCTGCATTTTGAGATGGAATATCCTGAATATAAGGATTTGGTGAAATTTTATACGGACAATGGGTATGAGTTCCACAAGAACACAGATGATGAAATACTTGACGTTGTCATGGAGATGAATGGCAGGCTGGACGGTACCTGGGAGTATTCCGCCGAGGATGCCGCACTGCAGGAGAAGTATCTCGCCATCATGAACAAGAATGCCGTAAGGTACAGGGCAAAGTGGTGCAGGGCAAGGATTGGGGCACGGTTTATCAGGGATAATCAGTGGATGCTGGGGTGAGGTAAAATGACGGAAAAATTTATTAATACAATAAAATACATAATTTTATTTTTTGTATTCTCAGTGTCGTTATACATGCTTGTAAATTCTTTTTTTACAACCAATGACAGAAGCCATAATAATGAAATTGTCCTGGATAATGTTTTGGTACACATTCTTGTGATAGCGGCTGTGATGGCCGTGGGGGTTGTCTTGCTG
>CAYZYS010000014.1:6937-9010 GCA_964482605.1 uncultured Bacteroides sp. | reverse complement strand
AATGCGGCTTTGGCGCCAAGGTGGTCCTTCTTGTGCATATGGGCATCAATAGTGTGTATGGCATTGGCGTGTGCATTGAAGCAGAATTACCTTATCATGGCTGTGTCATTGGCCATTTGCATGGTGGCTATGTTTATACGGAGGAGAAGATGGGTGATGCTGGTTTACTGCATTGTGCTTTTTGTGGGTTATGCGGGTTGTGCGGTGCTCGTCAATGCAGCTGTTGAAGGGGTGACTGGGTTTAAGGTCAGCAAGGGATTGCCCAGGCTTTCCTGGGTTGCCCTGGGGCTTCGCTGGGAGGAGGAAAACTGGCCGGGAGAGTTTGATGGCTGGACTGATTGGATGTATTATAAGGTTGGCTATGACAATGAGCAGATGGAGCAGCTCTCCAGGGAACAGATAAAATTCAGGATAGAGTATTATCTTTCACACAAGAGAGACGGGGTCCGGTTTTTCTATAAGAAAATTAATGCACAGTGGAACGAACCGACGTATGAGGGATTTATCGTTCAAGGGATAGAAAGTCATTGGGAGGGCGGAAATAGGCTTGCCGGCATCATGGGCGAGGGGTCCTTTGTGAGAATTGCGTATGAGTGGCTTGCCAACGAGATGCAGACCATGCTGTGGCTGGGGATTGTCTTGTTTGTTCTGTTGTGCCACAAGAAGGCGGATGTGGTGTGCCTGTTTGCGGCAACCGGTTTTGTTGGTGGTTTTATGTTTCACATGGTCTGGGAGACAGGATCACGGTATGCCCTGCCTTATGTTGTGCTGCTTATTTCATATGCCGTTGTCGGTTTTGTGGAATGTGCAAAATGGTTGGATGGGAAATGGAGAATGGCATGGGAAAAATTAATCAGGTCATAGGTGACATATATAAGAAGGTTGACCCGGAGGGCGCCAACACACTGATAATTGCAAGGCACATAAGCCGTGAGCTGGGGGACAGAAAGCTCATAATATGCAGTGCGGGGGATGAGGCGGCGGCGCTGGAGGCACAGCTTGTGAAGCTGGGGCTTAAGGGCTGCGAGTATTTCCTGGGACTTGCTGATGGCGAGGCTTTGGCAGGGAAGCCGGTAAAATCAGTGGAAGCAGTGATGTATGAGGATTCTGACGGCATTTACCTTGCGGTGATTGCATCGGGCACAACCCACAGGATACTTAGCCGTCTGATTGAGATGGGATATACCTCGGAGTACCTGCATGTGTTCTGCAATGAGAACATACCCGGGGGCAGCAGTCTTTTGAATGTGTACGATGCAAACCTTGGCTTCACAAGGGTTGATGACATGCTGGGGTTCACCGTTTTCGACAACAAGGTTGATGAAACCAAACCTGTAAGGACGATGGTAACGCTTGGTGGAAGCACCACGGATGCGACCTTTGCCAATGTCATGAGCTGGTCGGAATTTCTGCAGAACCTCCTTGTGGAGCAGGGAGAGAATGTGAAGGTGCTCTGCGGCGGCATTGCGGCGTTTAATTCCACCCAGGAGCTGGTGAAGTGCATACGTGACGTGATTCCCATGGAGCCCGATATTGTACTTCTTTACAGCGGTCTCAATGATGTGAAGACTGAAAAGACGGACACGCCGTTTGTGCTTGATTATCAGAAGGCTCTTGTAAATGAGTGCGTGTCAAGGGAAATGGTTGTGAATAACAAGGCGTACAGGAACACGGGGAGTGACCACAGGCTGGTTCTTAAGGAGGCAGGGTTTGGGCTGCCAAATAATAAAAGCATTGCAAGGTATTGGATTGACAATGTGCGTATGATGCATGTGGTGTGTCAGGAATTTGGGATTGCCTTTCAGGCTTTCCTGCAGCCAAATGCTTACGTGGGAAATGGCGGTGAGCCGTCATTTCACAGGGAGCTTCTCAAAGGTGACAGGGCTGAGGAATATAAGGCAATAACGCTTGAGATGGCTGAGGGTATTAAGGACATTGGGTATATCCAGGATTTGACGGGGATTTTTAATGGCAGGATGGAGGTCTACATGGATGACTGCCATGTGCTGGAGTACGGGAATAAAATCATTGCCGAGAAGATGCTTGGGTATGTGAGGAAGCTGATGTGAAAAA
>CAYZYS010000014.1:1274-6837 GCA_964482605.1 uncultured Bacteroides sp. | reverse complement strand
GGCAACTAATGAGATAATGGTGAAGTGTATAATATTTATGCGGAATGGAGATTGGAATGATAGTATTAGGAATATCCGGTTTATATCATGATTCTGCCGCGGCAATTGTGGATGATGGCAGGATTATCGCTGCTGTTCAGGAGGAGAGGTTCAGCCGTAAGAAGCATGACAACCGTGTCCCTGTGAATGCAATCAACTACTGCCTTAAGATGGCTGGCAAGTCCATGGACGAGGTGGACGAGGTTGTGTATTATGACAACCCTGTGCTTACGCTTGACCGTTTCTTAAAGAACGCCGAGGCACTTGGCGCATCTTCAAGGGACATGGTTGAGAGGGGCTTTGAGAATACATTTTCTGACAGGCTTTGGATTGCGGAGCATTTGAGGAAGATATACGGTTCTTTGGGTAAAGAGGACAAGCTGTATGTGACGGAGCACCATGTGTCGCATGCTGCGTCTGCATTCTACCCGTCGCCTTTTGAGAGTGCCGCGGTTCTCACCATAGACGGTGTTGGCGAGTGGGCGACCACCACGATAAGCCACGGCGTGGGCAATGACATAACCATGCTTCAGGAGATTCGTTATCCCCACTCGATTGGCCTTATGTACAGTGCGTTTACAGCATTTTGCGGCTTTAAGGTAAATGAGGGCGATTACAAGTTCATGGGGCTTGCGCCTTACGGTGAGCCGGTCTACTATGACGTTATTAAGGAAAAGCTCATAGACGTTAAGCCTGATGGTTCGTACAAGCTCAACCTGGACTATTTTGATTTCTATAAAAGCGAATACATGGTAAATGATAAATTTGCAGCACTCTTTGGCGGGCCTAAGCGTGAGCCTGAGTCCAACATCACCAAGAGGGAGATGGACATTGCCGCTTCCGCCCAGAAGGTGACGGAGGAGGTTGTGCTCCTTCTTGCAAGGCATGCAAGGGAAATCACGGGTGAGAAGAACCTCTGTATGGCCGGCGGTGTTGCGCTTAACTGCGTTGCCAATGGTAAGATAATGGAGGAAGGCATATTTGACAATATATGGGTTCAGCCGGCGGGAGGCGATGGAGGCGGAGCACTTGGATGCGCATTGTATGCGGCGTTTAAGCATGGCACTGCGAAGCGTGTGCCGGACCCGGATGATTCCCAGCAGGGAAGCTACCTTGGCTGCCGCTTTACCAACGAGGAGATTATGAAGTACCTCGATGACAATGGCTACGTGTATCATTATCTTGGTGAGGACAGCAATAAGGAGGTTGCAAGGCTTCTTGCAGATGAGAAGATTATCGGAAGGTTTGCGGGTGCCATGGAGTTTGGACCGAGGGCGCTTGGCAACAGGAGCATAATTGCTGACCCCAGAAGTGAGGAAATGCAGTCGAAGCTCAATCTCAAGATAAAATACCGTGAGTCCTTCAGGCCATTTGCCCCATCAGTGCTTGAGGAGGACATTCACGAATATTTTGACATCAGGGACGTGAGCCCATATATGCTCATGGTGGCACCGGTCAAGAAGGAGCGCCAGATTCCGTTTGATTTGGGTGAGAAGCTTACCTACACGGATTATGACATGCTTCCGATTGTAAATGCAAGAAGGTCGGACATTCCTGCGGTCACCCATGTTGATTACAGTGCGAGAATCCAGTCGGTGAGCGAAAAGAGAAATCCAAAGTATTATGAGCTGATTGCGGAGTTCAAGAAGCTCACGGGCTGCAGCGTGATTGTGAACACATCCTTCAATGTGCGCGGTGAGCCTATTGTGTGCACACCGGAGGATGCGTATAAATGCTTCATGCGTACCGAGATGGACGTGTTGGTGCTGGAGGACTGCATTCTCTACAAGGAGGAGCAGCCTAAGTTCGAGGAGAAGGGCAATTGGAGGGATGAGTATGAGCTCGATTAAGGACGAATGCAATCAGGAGATAAACAATCTGGTGGATTTTGCCGTATCCCACCAGACCCCTTCCGTTACGGAGGCAATCTTCAGGACATCACAGGCTGATTCATATTTTGTTGATTCCAGTAAGGAGCAGAAGCTTCCTGGTGACAGGATAATGGAGTACGGCTTTGCCAACCCGATGCAGCTTGAAAAGCTGCTTAAGCTTGTGTGGGGTGAGGATGAGGAGCTTAAGGAGCTTATCCCTACCGTGAAGGTGGCAACCTTCAAGATGAAGGACCAGTATGATAATAAATTCAAGGATTTGAGCTTGTATAATTATACGCTGTAAGTGGATATATGGACTGACATAATGGCCGGGATGGGCGCTGTGCGTGCATCTTGGCTGTTTTGCGGATATGGGATTGTCCCATTCCTTCGGAAAAAGGCTTGTGGAATGGAGAATGGCATGGAAAGAAAAAGGATAAGGCGAATAATGGCCGCCGCCGTGGATGTGGTGATGCTGCTTTTTATTGTTCTGCTTGTGACAGGCTGCGGCTGGGCTGTGAAGTGTAACCTTTTTTTTATGGGTGGGGTAAAGTATTTTGCTTCACTTTTTTGGCTTTATTTTTCGATGGAACGTGGGTGGATTGTGCCGGCTGCCGTTGTAATCTGGCTTGTGTTTTTGTGGGCGAGGCATTGCATTGGATTTACGCTGAAGCTGTGGGGACTTTTGTGGAAGGGCTTAAAGCCGCGCACTGCACGGATTATGAAGCCGCTGCTGCTTGTGGGCATTCTCACCGTTGCCGCCCTGGCGGTTGTCTATGGTCCGTACCTTTCGGGTTCAAAATTCTTCATGTTCAATGACCTTGGGTTTGACACGACGATACAGTTTTACCCAATGTACATCTGGGTTATCCATTCCATAAGGGAGGGTTCGCTTTCCCTGTGGAATTTCGCCTGGGGGCTTGGGTGCGACACGCTTACGCGCCAGGAATGGCTTATGGACCCGTTTGGCATACTCACGGTGATTAGTGGGCTTTTGTTTGGCGATGGCGTTGTGCGTTATGTCCTCATATGGTTCCAGGCATTAAAAATTGTGCTTGCAATATTCTTTTGTTATAAATACATCAGCTTCTTTGGCTTTGATTGGAAAGTAAAGTCTGTTGTATCATGGATGTATGGTTTTAATGGATACATGCTTTTGTGGGGGGAGCATTATTACTTTGGTGCGGCGGTTGTGTATGTTGTGCTTCTTTTGTATGCGGTTGAAAGATACCTGAAAAAACAGGACCGCGGCAATGTCCTTTTTGTGTCGCTTTTGATTGCGGCAATATTTATTTACAGCGGTTACTTTGGGTATATGATTGTGCTGTTTGGAAGCGTTTACGCATTGCTGAGAATCGGCTGGGTAAATATGGGCGAAGGCGCAATGCGAAGTGGGGGCTTTAAGGGATATTGGACGCTGCTCTGGCCGCTTGTGCTTGCGGTGGTCATTGGCATTGCGATTGCGGGTGCGCTTGTGCTTCCGTTTGTTGAGCTTACGGTTAGCGTATCCTCAAGGCTGTCAAATGACCTTACATTTTTGCAAAAGCTTAAGAGGGCGTTTACGGAAGGCTTTGACTCCCAGTATTACGGTGCGCTTTTTTCGAGGCTTGCGACCAATAATATGATGGGGAAGGGGATATACCAGGATTATTATGAGTATCCGCAGCTTTCATTTTCCATGATGAACCTGATTGTGCTGCCGCAGTTTCTTTTTATGTGGTTTAGGATGGGAAGCAGGAGGGCAGCCTTAAAAGGCAGGAGGTTACTTCAAATTCTGGCGGTGCCTCTTGTGGTTCTGTCCCTTGTGTTCCCATTTGCATCTTATGCCTTCAATGGTTTTGGGACGATAAGCGAAAGATGGACATTTGTGTTGATGCCGCTGTGGGCGTATTGTTATGCATATTTTTTGACGCATCTCAAGGAAAAAGGGGGCGTTAGCGTCGTGCTGCTCATCATAAGCCTTGCGGCGGTGTGCGGCTTGGGATATTGGTGCTTCTGGCAATTTAAGGTGGTGGAGGGCGCTGAGCTTAATGTAAATTCATGGATATTATATTTTAATGTGTTCTGTGTGGTGGGGCTTGCATTATATTCCCTGTGCGGCTGGCGCAATGGCTCTGCCTTGCCTTGCGGCTGGTGCGGTGTGGGTCTTACGCTTGTAATTCTTTCCACTGTGTCAAGCGTGGTTTGTGAGGGGTATGTATGCAACGTAATGAGAAGTGCCAACACGGCGGAATATATGAATGACACAGGCAATGGGGAAACTATGCAGGCGCTGGAGTGGATTCAGGGGCAGGATGAATCATTTTATAGGGTTGAGAAGGATTATTCGGATTTGATGCATACCAGTGATTCATTCATACAGGGCTATTATCCGTATCACATGTACTGCTCAAGCAAAAGCGGTGAGCTCATAGATTTCTATGAGTATATATATTCCGATACCTTTGGGGAGGAGCCGGTTAACTTTGAGATGGACCAGGACATGGTGGGCAAGATGGCACTGGTCAATGTCAAATATTATCTTTCAAGGGATGTGGTGGATTATGAAAACCTTGAGCTTGTCAATGAAGTGGCAGGGGTAAAGATATATGAGAATAGGCTTGCCGCATCAGTTGGCACGTTATGGAACCGGGTGATGTCAAGGTCAGACTATGAGGCGCTGGATGCTGATGGCAGGGTGGATGCAATATTGAAGTACCTGATTGTGGATGATGCTGTTGCCGGGGATATGCAGGCGGAAGGTACATTGGTTTACAATGCAGGGGATGTTCAGGCAACGGGAGCGCTGACCTCTGGCGGTGATTTCAGGCTTGTTTCACAGACATGCATAGAGGGTACAATTAATAATACATCAGGAAAGAGCTGGCTGATGCTTTCCATACCGTGGCGCAAGGGCTGGAACGTGTATGTGGACGGAGAGAAGGCCAATACCGTCAAGGTGGATTATGCATTTATGGCTGTTTCGGTGGATTCGGGCGAGCATGACATAACGGTAAGGTACGAAAACCCAATATATTTTCAGGGCTTGCTGGTGAGCGTTGCAGGATGTGTGATGCTTGCGGCGTACATGTTTTTTTACGGTAGAAAATCATCTGAAAGCGGAAGGGGTAAGCATGGAAAAATTCAGGAATAGAATTGGTGACGTGAAAAAATTGGCAAGGGTGCTGGCGGAAAGTCCAGTCCTGCCATTGCTGATTTTTTTGGTGGCGTGTGTTACAAGGCTTTATAAGTTATGGGCGATTCCGCATTACATCCATGCGGACGAGGCATATGCGGCATATAATGCGTGGTCCATGCTGGAGTACGGGGTGGATTCCTGGGGATACCATAATCCTGTGTATTTTACTGCATGGGGTGGCGGCATGAATGTGCTTAACAGCTATCTCATGATGCCCTTCATCAAGCTGATGGGAATGAACCTGGTGAGCATAAGGCTTGCACAGGGGATGATTGCATGCCTTGCGGTGTTTGTTTTTTACCTGTTGCTCAAGGAGGTCTTCGACAGGAAGATGGCGCTGCTTGGCACGTTTTTGCTGGCGGTGTGCCCTTGGCACATTGTCATGTCAAGGATCAACATAGAGTCCTCGCTTTTGGCGGATTTCCTTATATTTGGCACTTATTTTTTTGTGAAGGGCTTGGAAAAGCATTGGCTT
>CAYZYS010000014.1:0-1174 GCA_964482605.1 uncultured Bacteroides sp. | reverse complement strand
GGATGTGTGTTGGTAAACAGGATGTACACTGCCATAAGGCACAGGCAATATGACAAAAGTGTTTACTTTGGGATATGGATGGTGGGACTGTTGGCACTCGGGCTTATGATTCCGCATGTGAACATAATCAGGCTTAACGGACTTTTGCCAGTGCTTACCTGCTGCATGGCAATTGGCATCATGGCGATTGCAGACAGGTATCAGAAGGGCTTTGTTGCAATAATGGTGCTGGTGTATTGTGTGGCTTTTTTCAGCTTTCAGGGAATGTACAGAAAAAATTACAATGATTATGTCATTGACACCAATCAACCGGGGATTGAGGAAAGCCTTGAGGATGCAGAAGGGCTTACGGATGGAATCATATACGTGGATGCTGACATATCATTTGCCAAGGTGCTGTATTACACAAAAATGCCCGTGTGGGAATTTATTGACACGGTGGAATATGATGAGTATCCTGCGCCGTATATGGATGCCGTCAGCTATGGCAGGTTCCGTATGTATGATGGAAAAGGCATTTCAGGGGATGCAGTTGTCATATTGTCACTTGAGAAAGCAGACGAGCTTGACGAAGCGCTTTATGACATGAATGAGCACGGGATGTATGTGGTTGTACGGAGAAAGCTTTCCCAATAGAATCGGGAAATGCGCTTCTTGACACCATATGCCTTATGTGCTAGTCTAAAATTTATGATTTATCCTTTATATAAGTGGGATAAGGTTTTCAGGAGAGGGAAGCAGCAATGGAAGAGAAAAAGAAGTTTTACATGACCACGGCGATTGCCTATACATCTGGGAAGCCGCATATTGGCAATACCTATGAGATAGTGCTTGCAGACAGCATTGCAAGGTTTAAGAGGCAGCAGGGCTATGATGTGTTCTTTCAGACGGGAACGGATGAGCATGGACAGAAGATAGAGCTCAAGGCGATGGAGGCGGGAGTGTCACCACAGGAGTTCGTTGACCAGGTTTCAGGGGAAATAAAGAGAATCTGGGACCTCATGGATTCATCCTATGATAAATTCATGCGCACCACTGATAAGTACCATGAAAAGCAGGTGCAGAAGATTTTCAAGAAGCTCTACGACAAGGGAGACATTAACAAGGGCTGCTATGAGGGTATGTACTGCTCGCCGTGTAAATCGTTTTTTACCCCATTGCAGTTGGTTGATGG
>CAYZYS010000013.1:0-27710 GCA_964482605.1 uncultured Bacteroides sp. | reverse complement strand
ATTCCGAATAAACATTCTCCTTGTTTGGGGCTACCATAATTGCCAATTTTATATTGCGCGACTTCAATTCCTCCTGTGTTGCAAGTGCTTGTTTTAGTATATTATTCATTTCAGATGATGAATACCTATTTGTACCCTCATAATCCCCAATCGTATCTCCGTCAGTGGTACTTCTGTAAAACAGCCAGCCGCCATTCCCCTTCAATACCTGGCAGGACGCAATTTCCTTTGTCAAATAATATGTATAATATGTGTCAACCTTGCTTAAATCCGCCTTCTTGTACATTGCGTCATACCAGACGGAATCAACATTATCAATATATCTTTCCAGCGTGTCAATGTATTCGGCAAATTTATTTCCTTCATCCTGTACTTCAGCCACTTCAACAACATTTGATAATTCCACGCCATCCACATCGGTTTCACCACGTGAAGCCATTACCGACACCATGCTTACCGCAAAATTAATCCAACACAAAAGTGAAAAAAGACTTATACACGCTATGACCACAATGTCATACCATTGAAATTTTACACATATCTTCCCCATGACACTCCCCCCCCTAAAAATTCCCATAAATATACGGCGCATAAGATGAATTGATTACTGCACAGACAGCCATGAATGCCAATACAATAATCATCAATCCCTTCAATATTTTATAACATTTGTTTTGATTATACCGTTCAAGCCACCTTTTCCATGGCAAACACAGGCATGCCGCAACAGCCAAATAAAACAGGAACGCAATTGCCTTGCTTTCCAAAGCCCCAACGCCATTGACGCCAAACATGCCCGAAACATACTTGAGCGTCACGGACAAATCATCTGCCCTAAACGGTATCCATAGTAAATTTATAAAGAAAAGCGCATATATGTGTCCATACCAATGATTTCCAATTTTTTTCATTGCGGGCACATATTTTTCCAATACCAGCAGCACAAAATATCCCAATCCCCAAAGGACAAAGCTCCAATCAGCACCATGCCAAATACCTGTCAGCACCCACACCATGAACAGATTGAAAACATGCCTCCATTTTGCACACCTATTGCCGCCCAGCGGAATATAAACATAGTCCCTAAACCACTGGCTCAGGGAAATGTGCCACCTTTTCCAAAAGTCCGATATGCTGTTTGCCTGGTATGGGTTGTTGAAATTCTCGCATATGTCAAATCCAAGCAGCTTACCCATTCCGATTGCCATATCCGAATATCCCGAAAAGTCAAAATACAACTGCAGGGTATAGGCAAACGAGCCAATCCAGAGCCCCAGGCAGGAATACTCATTCCCGGAAGCCACCCCGTCAAAATAATAGTCAGCCAGTATGGCTATTTTATCAGCAACCAATACCTTCTTGCTTAAACCAATGATGATTCGGTCAATTGCATTTCCATAATTTGATAAATTCAGCTCCCCGTTAAGCCCATTCCTAAAATTCTCAAACCTGAAAATTGGTCCGGATGTCACGGTCGGGAAGAACATCAAATACAGGTACACGTCCAACAATGATACCTTTTCCTTGATTTTCCCCGTTCTGATATCACATAGCAGTGAAACCGCCTCAAAGGTATAAAATGATATACCAACAGGTACAATCAACGCGGGGATGTTCATCTCATACCCCAGGACGTCATTTATATTTTCAATTGCAAATCCCGTGTATTTGACCGCCAACAAAGGAATTAATGTAATACAAATGATAATTCCAAATAAAAATGAAGCCTTACCCCTTAACCTTGAAACAAGGATTGAAAACAACCATACCACGGCTGAAAACACACAGCCAAAGATAAATGTGCCGATTCCTCCCCAAAGGTAAAAAACCATGTTCGCAAATAAAATCAATATTTTTTTTGAATACCCCTGATTTCGCGTCAGATAAGCCAACATGACAAACCAAGGCAACAGACCTATCAAAAAAATGTTTGATGTGAAATTCATCCAACCGTCCCCCGCTAATACTTTTGGTATAACAAAGTAAATTTTATTATATCACAGAACAATTCAAAAAAGAAGCATTGCAAATTCAAAAAATCGCCGCAGTCCCTCCTACGACGATTCCCGATTCGGAAGCTGTATCTCCGGCATCAGCTCCGATTCCATTATTGTAAGCACCTTCTCCATCACCCCCAGCTCCTCCGGTGAAAGCCTCTCCTCAACCCTGTCCATGACAGTCTGGAGGTAATGGTAGCTTATGTTGTAATAATCCAGGTACTTTTCCGTGACCTCAAGGTTGAACTCCCTTTTGTCATCCTTTGACTGGATTTTCCTAAGATATCCCTTCTTCACAAGGTTATTCACCTTGTACGCGGCGTTGGGGGAGGATATGTTGGCAAGCTTCGCAAATTCGTTAATCGTGGGCTTGTTCATGGCGTATATTATCTCCATGCAGAACGTCTCCACGGTTGTGAGCGACCCTTCCCCCTCCTGCCAACTTTCAAATACTTTTTGATAAAAATGCAGTTTAAACTTTGAATACACCTTGGCAAATGAATCCTGTAGCATATTACCCCTCATTCCGTAAGCGTTTTTTGCTGTAACGAAATAAGCATATCAGCTTTCGCTGTCGATTGCAAAGGTAAGTTCAGCAGTCACAGCCACCTTGCCGTCCACATAGGCTGTTGCCTTGCCGATTCCCACAGGTCCCCTCCTCTGTATTATTTCGCAGTTAAGCTCCAGCACATCCCCCGGAACCACCTGCTTCTTAAATCTTGCCGCCTTGATTCCGCCAAAAAGCACAATCTTGCCCCTGTTCTCCTCCTCGGTAAGAAGCGCAACCGCACCTGTCTGCGCAAGCGCCTCAATAATCAGCACACCCGGCATGACGTGCTTCTGCGGAAAATGCCCAAGAAACTGCATCTCATTGGCGGTCACACATTTGATTCCCCTGGCGCTCTGCCCCGGCTCACACTCCAATATCCTGTCCACCAGTAAAAATGGATAACGGTGCGGCAATATCTCCTGAATCTGGTTAGAATTTAATTCCATTTCCTTTCCTCCCTGTCATATACATACTGAATATATCTTAAATGAATATCACTTGTAGTCAACCTTTTTGAACACCACTGCCGCATTATGTCCGCCAAAGCCAAGCGAATTGGACATTGCACAATTCACCGTCTCCCTGCGTCCCACATTTGGCACAATGTCAAGGTCACAGGCTTCATCAGGCACCTGGTAATTGATTGTTGCCGGAACATAGTCATTGGCAACGCTGAGTGCCGTGATTATTCCCTCAACCGCACCGCTGGCGCCGAGGAGATGTCCCGTCATGGACTTGGTGGAGCTCACCATCAGCTTACGTGCATGCTCGCCAAATGCTGCCTTGATGGCGTTGGTCTCACACAAATCATTAAGGTGTGTTGAGGTTCCATGTGCATTGATGTAATTCACATCCTCCGCCTGAAGCCCCGCATCGCCAAGCGCAAGCCCAAAGCACCTTGCGGCAACGCTGCCATCCTCAACCGGAGCCGTTATGTGGTGTGCATCACAATTAGCCCCATACCCTGCAACCTCACAGTAAATATGTGCATTTCTTGCAACGGCATGCTCATATTCCTCAAGCACCAGGATTCCCGCACCCTCGCCCATGACGAAGCCGCCCCTCTCCTTGTCAAATGGAATTGATGCGCGGTTAGGGTCAGTGGTTGTGTTAAGTGCCTTAAGTGACGTAAAGCCGCCTATTCCGAGGGCTGTCACGCTGGCTTCCGTTCCGCCGCAAAGCATGACATCACTGTAGCCATCCCTGATGTTGTGGAATGCGTCGCCAATTGCATTGGTTCCGCCCGCGCATGCAGTCACAACACAGCTGCACATTCCATGAAAGCCGTAGGCAATTGCAATCTGCCCTGCTGCCATGTTGGAAATCGCCATTGGGATGAAATACGGTGAAACCCTGTCATATCCCTTCTCATAGCCCTTGGTGTCCTCCTCCTGAATGGTTCCAAGACCGCCAATTCCACTGGAGACAATCACACCGCACCTGTCAAGGTTTTCATTTTCAAGGTCAAGACCGCTGTCCGCAACAGCCTCCCCCGCAGCCACCATGGCAAACTGGGTGAACCTGTCCATTTTCCTTGCTTCCCTCTTGTCAAGCTTATCCTCGACATTGAAATCCTTGACCTCGCCCGCAAGCGTCACCTTCCTGCCGGTGGTGTCATAGTGGGTAATCGGCGCAACCCCGCATTTTCCCTGCTGCACAGACTCCCACATTGACTTGACATCATTTCCAATCGGGGTAATCGCCCCGATGCCGGTAATCACAACTCTCCTTTTACCTGAACCCATATCCCACACTCCTAATCCTGATTCCAGTTATCATTTTTCCTCATTCAATTCACATCGCCATGCCGCCGTCAACCGCAAGCACCTGTCCGGTTATGTAGCCACTTTCGTCCCCTGCAAGAAATGCAACCGCATTGGCAATGTCCTCCGGCTGCCCCATCGCACCAAATGGAATCTGCCCGACAACCTTTTCCCTTGCAGCCTCCGGCATTGCACCCGTCATGTCTGTCTCAATCATGCCGGGAGCCACGGCATTCACGGTAATCTTCCTTGAGGCAAGCTCCCTTGCAAGTGATTTTGTCATGCCAATCACAGCCGCCTTGCTTGCGGAATAGTTCACCTGACCCGCATTGCCCATGATGCCCACAACACTGCTTATGTTCACGATTTTTCCCGACTTCTGGCGAAGCATGATTTTTGCCGCCTCACGCATCATGTAAAAGCTGCCCTTAAGGTTTACGTCAAGCACTGCGTCCATGTCCTCATCGGACATCCTGATTATCAGCCCATCCCTTGTGATTCCCGCATTGTTCACCAGCACGTCAAGCCTGCCACCCCATTCCCTTGCACGCTCAACAAGCTCCTGGCACTCCGCCGAGCTGCTGACATTTGCCTTGAGCGCAAGCGCCCTGACGCCAAGCTCCTCGCACTGCTTCTCAACTGCCTTTGCAGCCTCCTCACCTGAATTATAATTAAATACAACATCCATCCCGCAGCTTGCGAGCTTGAGCACCACCGCCCGCCCGATTCCACGGCTCC
Source organism: uncultured Bacteroides sp. (assembly GCA_964482605.1). Lineage (GTDB taxonomy): Bacteria > Bacillota > Clostridia > Lachnospirales > Lachnospiraceae > Bacteroides_F. The sequence continues at coordinate 22,662 of CAYZYS010000013.1, read as the reverse complement.
CCCCTGTAACAAGGGCTATTTTTTTTGATTCCATTTGTCAACTCTCCTATACTTATTCCCCAAGCACCTTGTGCAAATCCGCTGCCGTCTCAATTCCGACAACACTGACTTCCTTACCCATCGCCTTTGCCGTCTTCTTGAGAAATCCCGAAAGCGCCATTCCCGGCCCTATTTCAACAAATGTATCAGCACCGTCAGCCAAAAGCCTCCTTAAGGATTCCTCGAACCTGACGCTGTTTTGCACCTGTCTTTCAAGAAGCCCGGCAATGTTTTCATCATCCTTCAGGTAATCCCCCGTGACATTCATCACCACGGGAATACCAGGACGCCCCAGCTCCATGGCTGAAAATCTTTCACGAAGCGCATCGCCGGCAGGCTTCATGTATTTCGTGTGAAATGGCCCGCTGACATTTAATCTTATGCACCTCTTTGCGCCATGCTCCTTAAGATACGCTTCCGCCTTCGCCACCGCAGGCTCATCACCGCATATCACGTACTGGCCCGGGCAATTGTAGTTGGCAAGTGTGATAAAGCCCGCATCCCCTGCGGCTTCACAGCCCTCCTCCACAACCCTTGACTCAAGCCCAAGGACTGCACTCATGCTGCAGTCGTGCCCCTTTGCCGCCTCCATCATCTTCTGGCCTCGGAATGCGGTAAGCTTCACATATTCTTCAGCACCAAACACCCCTGCCGCATAAAGCGCGCCATATTCCCCAAGGCTTAAGCCGCATACGGCATCAGGCCTGAGCCCGTGCTTTGTCAGCACATTGGTTACGCCAGCCGCAAAAAGCGCCATGCAGGGCTGCGTATTCTCTGTCCTTGACAGCTCCTCCAGCGCCCCGTTGTGCATAAGCTCCACAAGCGGCGTGAAATCCTCGCTCATATCCGCCACTGCGCGGTAATCCTCAAACTCCTCATATATGTCCCTGCCCATGCCGGCCTTTTGGCTTCCCTGTCCGGCATACATCCATACAGTCTTCATTTTCCCCTCCATTCAGACACAAGCTCCGCCATCAGCTCACCCACCGTGGTGACTGACTTCACAAGGTCAGCATTTTCACCGCAGAAAAACAGCCCATCCTCCCAATTGCCATTAACCGCCTCAACCAAAGCCCTGCTTATGCAGTACGGCGTAAGCGTTCCCTTTTTGCATGCGGTAAGGCAGTTGTTGCAATGCTTCGCAGTAAATGTGCCGCCATCCGCAAGTCTTTCAAGCAGCGGGCTTTTGATTGCCCTTGCCGGCATCCCGACCGGGCTTTTTATTATCACTATGTCTTCCTTTTTGGCATCGACAATTGCCTGCTTAAAGCCGTCAGACGCATCACATTCCTTAGTGGCTATGAACCTTGTGGCAATCTGCACGCCTGCAGCACCAAGCCCAATGAAATGCGCCATGTCAGCCCCGGTAAACACGCCACCCGCCACGAACACCGGAATGGGTCTGCCCTCGCTTTCCTCATACGGCTTCACGGCTTCAAGCACATCCGCCAGAAGCTCATCATTTTCCTTATATGTGCCATTTTCAAGCTCATCAGGTGAAAATCCCAGGTGGCCTCCCGCCTTATGTCCCTCAAGCACAAGAAAATCCGGCACAACGCCATACTTTTTCATATAGCTCTTGCAAAGCAGTGCCGCCGCCTTGCCGCTGGACACTATCGGTGCCGCAAGGGTGCTGGTTCCCTTGGTAAATTCAGGAAGCTTAAGCGGAAGCCCCGCACCTGATATGATTGCATCCGCGCCTGCGCTCACCGCACACATGCACGTCTCATCATAATTGGTAACTGCGGTCATTATGTTCACCGCCACAAGCCCATTGCCGCCCGAAAGCTCCTTCGCCCTCAAAATCTCACTTCTTAAGGTGCGAAGGTTTGCTTCCCTTGAATTGCGCTCAAAGCTTGCATCGCGAAAGCCTATGTTCACGGAGCTGATTACCCCCATGCCGCCTTCCCTTGCAACCGCCCCGGCAAGGCCTGACATGGACACCCCGACGCCCATTCCGCCCTGGATTATGGGAATCGGCAATTCCTTATCTGCTATTCTCATTCCTTCTCCATTCCGCAAGCCATTTACAGCGGCTTCAAATTACCAATTGTCTCATTGCAGCCCTGGCACATGTCCTGGAAAATGTCCGCCAGCGGCCTTATTGCCTTGAGCTGTCCCGACACCTGGCCTGCCATGAGGGAACCTGTCTTCACATCGCCCTCAAATACCGCGCGCCTGAGTGAACCAAGGGTGAATTTCTCAAGCTCCATCTTGTCAGCGCCAGCCTTCTCCTGCTTCACATACTCCCTTGCCATTGCATTCTTGAGGATTCTCACCGGCGTGCCCGCAATACGTCCTGTGACGATTGTGTCATTGTCCTTCGCCTTGAGCACGGCCTCCTTGTAAGCCTCATGAATCGGGCACTCCTCCGATACCAGAAGGCATGTTCCAACCTGCGCCCCAACCGCACCTAATGCAAATGCAGCGGCAAGCTGCCTTCCGTCGGCAATTCCACCAGCCGCTATGACCGGAAGGTTCACACCATCAACCATCTGCGGAATCAATGCCATTGTGGTCATCTCACCAACATGGCCGCCGCTTTCAGTACCCTCGGCAATGATTGCGTCTGCGCCCTCCTTCTCCATTTTCTGTGCCATGAGCACACTGGAAACCACTGGCATGACAAATATGCCTGCCGCCTTCCAGGCTGCCATGTATTTCGCAGGGCTTCCCGCACCCGTGGTCACAATCTTGACTCCCTCCTCGACAACCACCTCGGCCATCCTGTCAGCCTCCGGGTTCATGAGCATGAGGTTCACGCCAAACCTGCCGTCTGTCAGTCCCTTGCAGATGCGGATGTTCTCACGCAGCGTCTCTGCGTTCATGCCGCCCGCGCCAATCAATCCAAGCCCGCCTGCATTGGTGACTGCCGCCGCAAACTGCCCTGTGGCAATGTTTGCCATTCCCCCCTGAATCAATGGATACTTAATCCCAAGCATTTCATTTAATCTCATATTCTCCTCTTTTCCGCACAAATCCATGGCAGCTCCATGACACCCGTGCCTAATGCCTAATAAAATCCAAACCTCATCCTGTCACACCGTAAGCAGCACACTGCTCCACACAAGCCCTGCCCCGAAGCCAACGCATATTATCCTCATCCCCGGCTTGAGCAATCCTTTCTCATGCATCTCATCAAGTGCAATTGGCACGCTCGCCGCAGAGGTATTGCCATATCTCTCAATGTTCTTATAGAACTTAGCTTCATCTGTCTTGTATTTCTTTCTTACATGGTCAATTATTCTTTCATTTGCCTGATGGCACACCACATAATCAACGTCATCCATCGTAAGCCCCGTGCCCTCAAGCACAGCGTCAATTCCCTGCCCTATCACGGTCACGGCGAATTTGAATACCTGGTTGCCCTCCATGTGAATCACGGATTTCACGCCATCCGAATTATGCACCCCCGGACAATACAGGACCTTGTCATCACCCCTCGACCATGCCCTGTGGCAGTAAATGCCGTCAGACAGCTCCACGACAGCAGCACCCGCCCCGTCACCAAACAATACGCAGGTTGACCTGTCAGTGAAATCCGTGACCCTTGACATCTGCTCACCGCCGATAATCAGGGCATATCTTTTCCTCCCCGTCACAAGCAGCGAACGCACCACCTCAAGCCCGTATATGAAGCCCGCACAGGCAGCGCTTATGTCGAATGCCATGACATCCTCGGAAAGCCCAAGCCCCTCCTTCACCATGCACGCCACGGATGGAAATGCGTAATCCCCCGTAGTGGTGGCAACCAGCACAACGCCTATCTCATCCAAGGCAGCCTCATTTGAAAATGCCTTGCCAATGGCTTTCCTTGCCGCCTCAAGCGCAAGCGACACACAGGTTTCATCCCCGCAGATGTGCCTCTGCCCAATGCCCGTCCTTGTCCTTATCCACTCGTCGCTCGTGTCAACCATCCGGCTAAGGTCATCATTGGTAAGAATCCCTTCCGGAAGCGCCCTTCCCGTTCCCAGAATGTGTATTCCGGAACCAACATTATTTCCCATATATGCATCAACCTCTTTCCGGTGCATAGGCACCGTCAATATTCCTGTATCTTCGATACCTTCCGGAAACAAGGGTATTTTCCTTCACAGCCATGAGCCTCTTAAGCTCCCCCGCAAGCATCCTGCGGATGTTCTTCATGAGGTTCTTCCCCTCCGGTATGATTCCGTCAATGAATCCAAAGCCCAGCAAATCCTCCGGTGTTATCTTCATAATCTCGCTGGCTTCCTTTGCCCTCTTGGCATCCTTCCACAAAATGGAAGCGAAGCCCTCCGGTGAAAGGATTGAATATACCGAATTTTCCAGCATCCACACACTGTCTGCAACGCCGATTGCCAGTGCGCCGCCGCTGCTGCCCTCGCCGGTCACAATTGATATTATCGGGGTTCTCAACGTCGACATGGCGGCTATGTTCTCCGCTATTGCATTTGCCTGTCCGCGCATCTCAGCTTCCATCCCCGGGTATGCCCCCGGTGTGTCAATAAATGTTATCACGGGCCTGTGGAACTTTTCCGCCTGCCGCATAAGCCGCAGTGCCTTCCTGTACCCTTCAGGGGAGGTCATTCCGAAATTACATTCCACATTGTCCTCGGTGCTTTTCCCCTTGCGGTGTCCAATCACCGTTACGGGAATGCCCTCAAATGTCCCTATTCCCCCAAGTATGCTGTTATCCTCGCCGGAAAGCCTGTCACCCTTGAGCTCCACAAAATCATCAAGAAGCCCGTCAACGTAATCGGTTATGACCATGCGTTCCTTGCTTCTTGCAAGCTGTACCCTCTCATATGGAGTAATCATTTCCTTCCTCCTTAGCCTCACACATGCAGGCTCAATATTTTATGCAGCATATTCTTCATGTCCCTGCGCTCAACCACCATGTCAATCATGCCGTGCTCAAGCAGGAACTCCGACCTCTGAAAGCCTTCAGGCAGCTTCTCGCCGATGGTCTGCTCAATCACGCGGGGACCCGCAAAGCAGATTAGCGCATCAGGCTCCGCAATGATTATGTCCCCAAGTGTCGCAAAGCTGGCACTCACGCCGCCCGTTGTCGGATTGGTGAGCACTGACACGAACAAGCCCCCAGCATCCTTGAAACGCTGGATTGCCGCGGAGGTCTTTGCCATCTGCATGAGTGAAAACATTCCCTCCTGCATCCTGGCGCCACCGCTTGCGCTGAATATCACCAGCGGCAGCTTCTTCTTCATTGCGTATTCCGCAAGCCCCGCAACACGCTCACCGACCACTGTTCCCATGCTTCCCATCAGGAATTTCCCATCGAGCACGCCAAGTGCCGTTGTAATCCCATTGATGGTACACACGCCTGTTATTATCGCATCCTCGTTGCCGCATTTTTTCTGATTGGCGGACAGCTTTTCACCATACCCCGGAAAGTCAAGGGGATTCTTGGTTGCAAGCCCTTTTCCATACTCCTTGAAGCTCTTTTCATCCGCAATCAGGTGTATCCTTTCCTTTGCCCCCAAAAGAAAATAATAATTACAGTCAGGGCATATGAAGGTATTCCTCGCAAGCGACCTGACATTAAGCTTCGCACCGCATTTCGGACAGTCGCAGGTCTCCTGCGGCTTCTCATTCTTCCTCAGCTGAAGCAATGTATTAAGATTCTTTTTCCTACGCACAAATAATTCATGAATCGCCATTGTCCATTCCTTCTTCCAGCCAATGCTGTATTGTGTCGCTGTTCTTCTCCCAGAAGGAGGTGTCATAGCTGCCCCTGATGAAATCAGGGTGGTAAGTGAGCAAATGCATGAAGTCCGCATTGGTCTTAACGCCGTCCACTATCAGCTCCTCCAGCGCACGCCTCATCCTGCGGATTGCCTCCAGCCTTGTGTTTCCATGCACAATCACCTTCCCAAGCATGGAATCATAGTACGGGCTCACCTCATATCCGCTGTACAGGTGGCTGTCCACCCTAGTCCCAAAGCCCGCAGGGAAATGAAGGTATGACACCTTTCCCGTTGTCTGTGCATTAATCCTGCACTCAATGGCATGGCCGTCCAGCCTCACTTCCTCCTGCGTCACGGACAGCTTCATGCCCGCCGCAATCCTTATCTGTTCCTTAATCAGGTCAATACCCGTAATCATCTCCGTCACGGGATGCTCCACCTGAATCCTCGTATTCATTTCTATGAAATAAAAGTTACCCTGGTTGTCAAGCACGAACTCAACCGTTCCCGCACTGTCATAGCCCGCCGCCATGGCAGCCTTCACGGCTGTGTCACCCATGCTTTTGCGAAGCTCGTCAGTCAGCACCCATGAAGGTGATTCCTCAAGGAGCTTCTGGTTTCTCCTCTGTATTGAGCAATCCCTCTCCCCAAGGTACACTATGTTGCCAAAGTGATCCCCTAGAATCTGGAACTCTATGTGGTGCGGATTCACAACCAGCTTCTCTATGTACATGTCATCATTTGCAAATGATGCCTTTGCCTCTGCCCTTGCGGTCTCATACGCACCCTCAAGCTCCTCGCGTGAAAATGCCTTTCTCATACCCTTTCCGCCGCCGCCTGCGGATGCCTTGATGAGCACCGGGTAGCCAATTGACTCCGCAATCTCCACCGCCTCACCAACGCTTTTCACAAGCTCCTTGGAGCCCGGAACCACTGGAACACCTGCCTTCATCATCAGGCTCCTCGCGGACTGCTTATCCCCCATCTGGCTGATTATGTCAGGCGAAGGCCCGATGAAGCATATGCCGTTCTCCTGGCATTTTCTTGCAAAATCAGCATTTTCCGACAGGAAGCCATACCCCGGATGGATTGCATCGCAGTTCATCTTGACGGCGGTTTCAATCAGGGCATCCTGGTTAAGGTAGCTGTCCTGCGACCTTGCAGGGCCTATGCACACCGCATGCGTTGCCATCATGACGGGAAGGGACTGCTCATCGGCAGTGGAATACACCGCCACCGACTCAATGTCCATCTCCCGAAGCGCCCTAATCAGCCGCAATGCAATTTCCCCGCGGTTGGCAATCAATACTCTCTTAAACATGTGCCACTCTCCAAAACACTTAATCAATTCCCAGTCAGCTCTTTCGGATGGTTACAAGCGTCTGGTTGTACTCAACCATCTGTCCGTCCTCAGCGTCGATGGATTCAACAACGCCGTCCTCGCCCGCCTTAATCTCATTCATGAGCTTCATTGCCTCAATGATTCCGATTACATCACCTTTTTTCACTTCCTGCCCAATTATTACAAATGGCTTCTCCTCAGGTGATGCACTCCTGTAAAATGTCCCCACAAGCGGGGCCTTCACAGGTGAAAGACCGGCATCCACGGCTGCACCGCTTATTGCAGCGGCATTGCCAGCTTCCGGTTCCACGCCTGCCGCACCAGCGCCGGCCTGTACGCCTGCGCCATTGGCTGACGCAGGGACATTCCCCCATGGGCCTACCATTGGCGGCATTCCCATTGGTGGCATCCCCATTGGCGGCTGTCCCACTGGCGGCTTGCGTTTCTTTTTAAGGCTTATCTTAACGTCGCCCACCTCCAGGCTCGCCTCCTCAAAAGGCGACTTCTCAATCCTGTCGATGAAGCTGTTAATTTCATTCATGTCCATATCATTCCCCATTCCAGCACATCAGCGTGGTTATTACGCAGCCTTCTTGTCAACGTACTCAACAATGTCCTTCACAAGCACAAATGTCATGAGGTCATCATCAGAGATTGTAATTCCAAATGCCTCCTCAAGTGCCATGTTAAGCTCAACGGCATCAAGTGAATCCACATTGAGGTCATCCTTGAGGCTTGCCTCCAGGACAACGTCATCAGCGTTGCAGTTGATAGTCTCCACAATGATTTCCTTTACCTTCTCGAATGTCATGATTAATCCTCCATAAAATATCCTTTAATTATTTCAATTAATTTAATTAAATTTATTTAACTAAATTAATTTAAATTCATTATAAGCATATGGACATGGTAATGTCAATAGATTATTTTGAATTTCTAAATATTTTTATTGCAAAATAATGGTGACACCCCGCCAAAGGCGGAATGCCACCTGATTTAACCTACCTCTGCACCCTCTTGAGCGTCTCAAGCAGGGTCGGCACATGCACCGGCTTTGGAACATAGCCGTCCATCTTGACCTCCATCGCCATTTTCCTGTCCTCCTCAAAGGCATTGGCAGTCATTGCAATTATCGGTATGTTCGCAAGCCGCCTGTCAGGCAAAGCCCGTATGCGCCTTGTTGCCTCATAGCCGTTCATCACCGGCATCTGGATGTCCATTATCACCGCGAAAATGTCACCGGGCTTGGAATTGGCAACAACGTCAACCCCGTAGGTTCCGTCAACCGCCGTAATCACCCTAAAGCCATAATCATTCAGTATCTCCTCGGCTATCTCCCTGTTAAGCTCATTGTCCTCCACCACAAGAAGCGTTTTCCCGACAAATTCATCATCCGGCTCGGATTCACCCATCAGCCCCACGTCCCCCGCAAGTCCAACAAGCATGTTCTTTTCAGGCTGCTCATCAAGGCTGTCACCCTCCGCCTGACAGACGGCTTCCTCATCCGCCGTATGCGCTGCATCATCGCACAGCCTGAAGGTCAGGTTCACTATGAACTCCGTGCCCTTGCCCTCCTCGCTGGCAACCCTTATGCTTCCTCCCATCATGTCAACTATGTTCTTGGTTATGGACATGCCGAGCCCTGTGCCCTGTATTCCGCTTACGGTCGAGGTTCTCTCCCTTGCAAACGGCTCAAATATGTGCTTCACAAAATCACGGCTCATTCCAATTCCCGTGTCACTTACATGGAACTCATACGCCCCATGCCCTTCAAGCCCGCAGAACACCTGTGCCGCATTGACACTGATTTCACCGCCCCCGTCCGTGAACTTCACGGCATTGGACAAAATGTTGAGCATGACCTGGTTGAACCTCAGCTTGTCGCAATACACCCACGAATCCCTGATGCCCGACACGTCCACGCGGAAATTAATGCCCTTGTCACTCATCCCCGTGTGTATTATGTCAAACATGTCCTGAAGCATTACGCTTAAATTCTCAGGCTCTTCATCCAGTTCCATCTTCCCTGACTCAATCCTGCTCATGTCAAGCACGTCATTGATGAGGGACAAAAGATGGTTTGACGAGCTTGTAATCTTCCCAAGGTATCCCTCAACCTTGTCCCTGTCGTCCAGGTGGTTGGTGGCAAGCTTGGTGAAGCCAACTATTGCGTTCATCGGCGTCCTTATGTCGTGGGACATGTTATTGAGAAATGCCGTCTTAGCCCTGTTGGCTTCCTCCGCCTGCCGCAGTGCATCCTCAAGTGCAAGCTTCTGCTGCACCTCCTTCTGTATGTTCTCCTCCTGCTGCAGCTTCAATTCCAGCTCCCTGTCAAGGAGCTGACGCTGAAGCTCCAACAGGTGCTCCGTCTCCCTTTCCTTCGTCACGTCAAGGTACAGGCTGGACACGCACACCTCGCCATCCTCGCCCGTGAACTTCTTGCCGCAGTCCATTATGTACTTAATCCTGCCGTTCTTGCACTTCACGCGGTACTTGACGCTATATGCGCCATCACTCTCAAGCAGGCTGAGCGCATGCTCCATCGCATTGGTCCTGTCCTTCTCATACGCCAGGTTGGCTGCCTTCCCCCCTGTAAGATGAAGAAGCTCATCCACGGTATACCCGAAAAGCGCCGCCGCCTCGTCGCTGACAAACTGGTATGTAAGCTCATCATCAAGCCTGCTCACCTTCATGCCGCCCGGTATGCTGGCAAGGATGACCTCCATCTCGTTGTTCCTTCTCATGAGCTTGTTCTGTATGTTCATCTCATCAGTGATGTCAACAATCGTGCCCTGGTAGAACACCTCACCGTCAAATTCACACCTCACCGTGGTATCCTTGACCCATATGTAGCCGAATTTCGTCATAATCCTGTAACGGAACTCATAGGCATTGCCATCATCACTCCTGCCATAGAAGCCCTTCTTCATCTGCTCAATGTCATCAGGGTGTACCAGTCCCGCATACTGGTTGTCAAACTGTTCAACTATCTCCGAATGGGTAAATCCAAGGATTCTCAACATCTGGTTGCTTATGAACCTGAAGGTGAACCCCTTGTCAGCATAGCACTGATGATAGCCGCCGGGCATTTCATTGCTGATGTAGCTAAGCATCTGGTTGCGCTTCATAAGCTCCCTGTTGCTATCCTCAAGCTCATTCTGAATCCTGTGCATGTCGCTGGACATACGCAGGTTGGCATCCATCAGCTCACGAACCTCACGCTCCCTCTCCTGAATGCCCTCAAGAACAAGGTCGCTGCCACCCACGCTTCCATGAACCTCATCCGAAACTGCTGCCCCAGCCGTCCCATATGGTTCCGGCTTCTCCTGCACCTCCGAGCCCAAGGCAATTTCCTCGTGTTCTCCTTGGGCATCCGCGGCATCCTCATCCCACACATTGCAGAAAACCGCATAACACTCAGGGTCGCCGTCCCACTCCATCTGCGCCATCTGCGCCTTGACCCACTGATTGGTTACAACATTGTAAAATGTGTTGCGTGCAGTGCCCTTCAACCGCGGGCAGTGCCCGCACACCTCATCAGAATCCGCCAGCATCCTGTGGCATACCTGCCCACACTCAATGCCCGGATACATTTCCATAAATGCCGGATTACGGTAAAGTATATGGTAATCCTTGTCGATAACGTACATTGTTGTCCTATCGCCCATACCGGTCCCCCCAGTTCTACAATAATGTCAATAGCACACTTCATCATTTGCCTTCATTATGCCGCTTCGCTGATGTCACCGTACAAGCCCCAGCCTGCCGTCACTGCCTTACGCCCTGAACCACGACCCTGCGCTTTCCGTCAGAGGTACATGTGGACAGCGTGACAACCTGGCTTGCATTGGATACGTCAACCCCTGTGTCATACAGGGATGCCGCCTTCATCCCTTCCGCATACTCCTGAAGCTGGGCTGCATTAGGGAAATTACAGGTGTAGGTCTGGGCGTCCTCGTCGCACTCATACACAGCAAATATCTGGTAGCTTCTCACCTCGTCACCCGTGTATATGTAGAACACGTCACTTCCCGCATTCCTGTAAAACGATTCATTCCTGTAATACAGAAGCTTGGCAAACATGCCGCCGTTGCGCATGTTGTGCCCATATATTATGACATTGCTGCCGTCAAGCCCGTCCGTGATTGCGGAATCCACAAACAGCGTGCCTGATGAATTGCTCTTTCCCGTAAATGTATGGTCAAGGTAATAATCGTTATTGTCAGTCTGTGCAATCGGAAGCCTGATTGCAATGGCAGGAAGGTATATGTACCCGACACCTTCACTGTTCAGCTCAAGCAATGCCTCATGGTTATACGTAAATGGCCCCAGGGTCTCCTCCTCAGTTTCGGCTTCAGCTGTCTGCACGTCCGCCTTCGTCTCCTGGTTGTCTGAATCCCCGCCTGCGTCTGTCACGATTTCACCGCCAAACACCTGCTCCTCAATGTTTTCGTATTCCTTGTCCGCCTTCCTGTACCCCAGGAAAATGTTGGCGAGCATCAGCAGTGCCACAACGAACACCACCAGGGCAAGCCCTGAGATAATCAACGCAATGCTGCTGCCCCTCTTCTGTGCACTGTCAAGGTCCTCCGGCTGCTCGTCATCGGTCAGCTCAAAATCGTATTCCTTTTCTTCCCTTCCTTCATCCTGTTCCTTCATAACCTGCAATACCCTTCCGCATTAAATATTATTGTTAATTATACCATATTCACCGCAATGCTTCATAGCATTTTTTACGCCATGTGCACAAAAAAATGCCCTGCGGCAAATCTTTCACCGCAGGGCACACATTGTTCATGCTCCTGTAATTGGACACCGGCTTAATTACTGTTATGCCCAAGCGTCACATCCACGGACATCAGCACGTACTCACCCTTTTCAACACGGTAATACTCTATCGTCACCGTCTCACCCGATTCATAATATTTCATCAGGTTCTTAAGGTCAGTGAAGGAAGACACCGTCTCACCGTCAAAGCTGGTGATTATGTCGTTCTTGAGAAGCCCTGCCTTTGATGCCGCTGAGCCATCCTCAACCTTCTGGAGCAGGATTCCCTGTGGGTACCCGTATGCCTTGGCAATTGAGCTTGTCACATCAACGCCTGATATCCCAAGGTATGATGCCTTGTCATCAGACACCTTCTGGCGTGTCTTCTTGGTCATAAGATTGTCAAGTATGTCACGCACTGACGATATCGGAATTGCGTAACCCATGCCCTCAACATCAGTCTGGGCGCTCTTTGCCGAGTTGATTCCGATTACACGTCCCTCAGCATTGAGAAGTGCGCCACCGCTGTTGCCAGGGTTGATTGCCGCATCCGTCATGATGAGGTTGCTGTACTCAGTTCCGTCAATGGTGATGGAACGGTTCAGTGCACTGATGTAACCAACCGTTGCAGACTGGCCCTCGCCAAGCGCATTTCCAATGGCAACAACCTGGTCCCCAAGCTCCATGCTGTCCGAATCACCAAGCTCGGCAATTGCAATTTTTGACAATGTGCTCTGCTTGATATCTGACAGGTTAACCGCAACGACGGCAATATCCTTGTTTGCCTTGCTGCCCTTAACCGTCATGTCCACGCTCTCCTCATCCACAAATGTACAGGTGAGGTTGCTGACTCCGTCAACCACATGTGCATTGGTGACAATGAGAAGCTCCGTGTCATTCTTGCCAACGATTATGCCTGTGCCGCTGGTTGTTGCCTCCTGGGTCATGCCGCCGTATGGATAGCCAAACATGCCGTAGCTGCTGCTCGTTGACACCGTTGTGGTGCCGTTGATTGCAACTATTGAAGGCATGGCAGCCTTGACAACCTCCTTCACATTCATCTGCTGTATGTCAACGCCATCCTCTGTCTGCACAAGGCTGGCGGTTGTGCTGTTTGACTTGTCACCAAGGGTCACGCTCTCTATCTTGGTGGTTGGTATTTCAATGTTGGATGTATCCGGGTCAAGCTTCTCCCCCAGCTTGTTCACCCCAAACATCGTGGCACCCGCAATCATTCCAAACACAACCGCTGACACCACAAGCTTTGCCACATATCCTGCGCCGCCCCTTCCATTGGAAGCCCTGCGCTTCTGCTCCCTTGCCTGCTTCCTTGCAGCCTTTGCCTCGGCCTTTAACTGCGCCTTGGTCTTTTGCTGCGTCTGCTGCATGGACGGGTCATAGTAGCTGTAATCCGTATTCTGATTGGAATCCAGGTTGTCCTGCCCAAGGTTATCATTCTCACCCATTATTAACGCTCCTTTCAAAATAAAAAACACATTTCATTCAACAGTAGCTATACTATCAATGAAATGTGTTTTCCATGTGATTAAATTGTTAAGGTTTGATGAAAGCATCATGCCTTCACAAGCTTCATGACGGCATCAGTAAGCTCCGAAAGCTTTTTGTCCGCATCCTCAAGGCTCGTGCCCTTGACCCCCATGTAGAACTTGATTTTCGGCTCGGTGCCTGACGGCCTTGCGCAGCACCATGCACCGTCTGACAGGTCATAATACAGGACATTGGAATGTGGAAGCCCGGTTGGCGTGACCTTGCCTGTCCTCATGTCCCTGATTGTGTCAGCGCTGTAATCCCTGACGGAAAGCACCTCCCAGGAACCAATTGCGGACGGCTGGTTATTCCTCAGGTTTTCAAGCATTTCCTTAATCTTCGCCACGCCCTCTATTCCCTTGAGCGTGATGGACTTAAGGCCTTCCTTGTAGTAACCGTATTTTTCATAAATGTTGAGCATCTGGTCCCAGAGGGTGAGGTTCTTCGTCTTGTAATACGCAGCCGCCTCACACAGCGCCATGACTGCCACTATGGCATCCTTGTCCCTTGCGTGTGTCCCGACAAGGCAGCCGTAGCTTTCCTCAAAGCCAAATTCATATTCGTAGGTTCCCTGCTCCTCGAAGAACTTAATCTGCTCCCCGATGTACTTAAAGCCCGTAAGCACCTCAATAAGCTGTACATTGTATTCCCTTGCCACGGCGTCAGCCATGTTGGAGGAAACAATGGTCTTAACCAATGCACCATTCTTGTGGAGCAGCCCCTTTTTCGACCTCTCCGACAAAATGTACTCACCAATCAGCATTCCCGACATGTTGCCCGTGAATGACATGTATTCACCTGTCGCTGAATCCTTTGCGTAAACGCCAAGCCTGTCAGCGTCAGGGTCGGTGGCAAGTATGATGTCAGCATCCACATCCCTTGCCAGCTTCAGGGCATAGGTAAATGCCTTCGGGTCCTCAGGGTTTGGATACTCAAGTGTCGTGAAATCAGGGTCAGGCTTCTCCTGCTCCGGCACAACATACACATGCTTAAAGCCAAGCTCACGAAGCACCCTGCGCACCGGCACATTTCCCGTCCCATTGAATGGTGAATACACAATCTTAAGCTCATCCGCCACGCTTGCAATCAAATCCCTGTTGAGGCTCAGCTTCATCAGCTCGCCGATGTATTTGTCATCCATCTCATAGCCAATTACATTGTACAGCCCTGCAACCCTTGCGGCTTCCTCATCCATGGTCTTCACCGCGTCAAAGCTGGTCACATTGTTGACCTCGGTTATAATCTGCTTATCCTTTGGTGCGGTAATCTGGGCGCCATCCTCCCAGTACACCTTATAGCCGTTGTATTCAGGCGGATTATGGCTTGCAGTCACCATAACGCCCGCAATGCAGTTAAGCTCCCTCACAGCAAATGAAAGCTCCGGCGTTGGCCTTAGCGATGGAAATATATAAGATTTTATACCATTCGCATTAAGGCAGAGTGCGGTTTCCTGCGCAAACTCAGGGGACATGCGCCTTGAATCGTAGGATATGGCAACACCCCTGTCAGCCCCGTTTTCCTTGAGTATGAAATTGGCAAGTCCCTGTGTTGCCTTGCGCACTGTATATATGTTCATCCTGTTGGTGCCGAAGCCGATTACGCCGCGAAGTCCTCCCGTTCCAAACTCCAGGCTTCGGTAAAACCTGTCCTCAAGCTCCGCCTTGTCCGTGATGGACTTAAGCTCACGCCTGACATCCTCACCAAAGTATTCATTGCTGCACCACTCGTTGTAAATATCCATGTAATCCATGTCAGTTTCCATTCCCTTCCCCATAATCATCCATTATCTTCAACATCATATATTGAAAGCCTTACCGTGGCAGTGCCCTTGAGCGTGCAGTTCTGCGGAAGCACGCAGGAAATCGGCACATCCACCTCCCCTGCCCCAAGGCTGTCAAGCCTTATGGAGGGTGATATGTTAATGGCATTGAGCGCGGATATCACCGAGGCTTCACCAGCCACTGTGACCTTTACCTCCGTGAGGCTGCCATATGATATTACCTTGTCAGAGGCAAGCCCGTTCACCGTTATCGCAGTGACCGGAATGGAAATCTCCTTCTCCGAGTCGGAATATACATGCACCGTAACGCTTGCAACGCCCGATGACGGTATCGTCACCCCGTCAGGAAGGTACGGCAGCAGGTTCACGTAAAATGTCTTATCCGCCTCAAGTCCCGTCAGGTCAAGCACAGTGTCAGGAACCTCAATCTCAGTAATCTCCCTTAGCTTATCCGCCGTTCCCGCAACCGTCACCTCGCTGATGGAGTAGTCAATCGACTGGACACCATAGCCTGATGCGGGGCTTCCCTTTGTGGTGTATTTTATGGGAACGGTCTTGGTTGAATTAATGCCAATCCTTATGTCAACGCTTGTCTTGGACATCTCAAGCTTTTCATTGTCAATATCATTGCCCTCCTGGTCATAGAGCACTATTGCGGCGCTGTCGGCTATGTCCATGGTTGAGCCGCTCACGTCATACTGAACCCTTGCGCCCACGACCTCATCAAGTGCCGACACCGTGCCCGTGACATTGAGGGTTGCAGGGCTTATCTGGCGTGAGCCGACAACATACCCGTCCGCCGGGCTTCCCACAAGCTGTGTCTCTATGTTGTAGGTCTTCGTCACCCTGTTCTCAATCTTAAGGCGTATCGCCGTCGTCCTCGGTGCCACCTCAAGGTTGGCGGCAGCGCTTCCCTCCCTGTTGACACGCACATTGATGTCCACGTAATCCGAAAACACCGTGACATTGCTCAAGTCAGCGGTGGCTATTATGTCACTTGACTTGATGTCCGTCACCACGCTTCTTGGCCCGCTGATGTACACCGATATCTTGGAGCCATCCACCACCTCATAGGAATAATCCTTGGAGGTCAGCGCCTCAGTGTTAATCAGCTCCACATTCACACCACTGACGGTGACGCTTGTGGAGGGGTCATACACATTTACGATTATCATCCACAGCACTATGGCACACACAATGGACAGAAGCTTCAGACTCAGGTTATCTAACAGCTTTTCCTTCATTCTTCACCTTTCCTTTCCAAAGTCTGAAGGACTTGACGTCCATGGTCTTGTACCGTATGTCCTCCAACATCTGCCACAGGTCATCACCGCCTATGTTGCGAATGAGCTCACCACCCACGGCAACAGACACGTTTCCGGTCTCCTCCGACACAACGATTATGAGGCAGTCAAAGTTCTCACTGCCGCCGACTGCCGCACGGTGCCTGGTTCCCAGCTCCTTGCTTATGCTGGAATTGTCAGACAGCGAAAGGTAGCAGGTGGCTGAACAAACCCTGTTGCCCCTGATTATGACCGCACCGTCATGAAGCGGTGTATTATGCTCAAATATATTGATGAGAAGCTGGCTTGTCACCACTGCATCCACAGGAATGCCAGACTGCTCATACTCGCTCAGGAGCATGTCCTGCTCCATGACGATGAGCGCCCCCGTCTTGGTCTTGGCAAGCTCATACGTCGCATTGACAATCTCCTCTATGGTCTTCCCCGAATAGCGCTCCTGCCTGTTATTGCCAAACTCAAGCCCGAAAAGCCCCGTTATAACCCGCTTCCTGCCAAGCTGCTCAAGCGCCCTGCGAAGCTCAGGCTGGAAAATAATCACAATGGCAATGATTCCAACGCTTATGGTCTTACTGGCAATCCAGAGGATTGTCTTCAGGTTCAATATAAATGCAACCATTACAAGCACAAGCACAACAATAATGCCCTTGAGCAGCACCCATGCCCTGGTATCCTTAATCCATATCAGCACATTGTACAGCACGTAGGCAATTATGATTATCTCAATCACATCTGACCATTTAATCTGGGGAATGTATAGGGAATGCTGTTGTAATAATGCGTTAAGAGTCGCCACCTTGAAGCCCTTGCTCCTTTCTGGTTATTTATCAAGTATCACATCTTTGTCATCCTGGTCAAAATCACGCTTTGAAGGGCGTGAGGAGCCTGACCTTGGCTTCCTTTGCCCGCTGATGTCATTGGTCTTCCTGGTTTTCTGTGCGTTAATCCTCTTCACCTTGAGGTCCTCGCTCACCAGATTCACCTTTGGAACTGCCTTGACGTAGTAATAATATTCATCATCCTCGTACTGCACATACTCAGTACGCTTATAATCGAGATTGAAAAACAATATCTGGCACAGGAATGCAAGCCCCACTGAAAGCACTATCCCAAGTATTGCCCCTATAAGGTTAAGGCTTGCTGAAAGCGCAAGCTTTCCAAGCACCACAAGCACAAACTCCGTCACCGCCCCTGCCGCAATTGCAACCGTCCAGGCGTTGTCAATGCTCATCCTCCTGATTATGCTCACAAGCACAATGGTCACGACAAGCACAATCACAAGCAAAAGCATGTCCTTGTTGTTCACGAAGCTGTCTATTATGAATGTGAACTTCTGCACTGTCGTCGACGTGGTCTGGCTGGTTATCGCCGCCTCGTATTCACTTGCCGTCTTGACTATGTAATACACTACCACCCCAAAACCGACAGGCACAACCGCCGCAAGCCCCACAGTGAGCCCAAGTGCAATCGGCGCCAGGTACGGAAGGTGGATGCAGCAAAGAAGTGCGGCAATCACAAAAAGATACCCCGTCCCCGGTGCCAGCTTAAAGTACAGAAAATACATCACAAGCATAAGGCACGCAGTCACGGCGGCAAACTCAGCCGATATCGAATACAGGTGCACAAGCATGACAAGCGTGGTTGCAAGCACCATGAAGCCCGATGGCAGGAATGCGCACAAAACCGCAACCAGCACTGCAATCAGCGGGCTCCTGAGCTTTGACACATAGCCAATTGAACCATCCAGCACAAGCATTGCAACAAGGGCAAGCAGGAACTTTGCCGCAGGTACAATATACATGTCATATCTGCCATATATTTTTTTGATTTTTTCCTTTAACTCCAACAAAACCGTCATTATGCGTCCTCATTTCCGTATTGCCTACCTGTTTCTTGACTTCTTTCCCTTGGCACCATAGTAACGTTCAAGCTTGCCGAGCCTTGAAAAATACCGCTTCAGCTCGTTCCTTGACACATCATACCTATGGGCATACACAAGCCCGCCAATCAAGCCGAACACGGCAATGCACCCTATGTACCACACGATGAAGCCGCTTCCCATGGAGAGCAGGTCAATGTCATTCACATGGTTGGTGAGCCACTGCATGTTGCACAGGGCTATCATCAATATCACCAGGAGAAATGCCACCGTCGCCCTTATGATAGTCCCAAGCACCCCAAGGGAGACATAATCCGACTTGAAGAACCTTGCCGTGCGGAGCATGTTCCTGCCCTCGTTCTTTTCATAGATTGCCATTTTGGTCATCATCTTGACCTTGTTCTCATTAAGCATAAGCAAAACCACTTTCCAGGTGCCACAGCAAAACGGACACCATACACAATCAGTATACCAAAGAAACCCTCAATTGTATACCACTATTTGCGAATGTCCGCCGTTTCCGGCAGTGACAATCCTCACCGTTCTTCCCTCAAGGGTAAATGTCCTGTCGGTTGTCGCCATGGTGTAATTGTTCCACGCCTGTGCATGTTCATCAGGCAAAAGGTCCTCAAGCACGTCCTGTATTGAGCTTGAGAAATCCTCAGTTGCCTTCTTGATGTAGATTATCACAAGGTTTGGCTGCACTATGACCTCACCCGCATAGGAATCAGCCTCACCAAATGTGTATACATTGGCGCCATTTGACTCATAGCCATATCCCACAAGCACCTCTGGAAGGTCATAGCTTCTCAGCCCATTGGAAACCACTGCCTCCGTTGCCTTGACAGTCGGTGCAGCCGTGGCTGCCACCGTTGGGGTTGTCGCCACAGGCTGTGTTGCGGCCTGTGTGGCATCCGCATCCTCGGACGCCGCCACATTGCCGTCACCATTTCCCGTTCCATCGCCCCCAGCCGCTTCGGTCGGGGCGCCAGCAGCGCTTCCCGCATCTGCAACATTCGGAAGGTTGAGGCTTGACTTTGCCTTGTCATCCGCCAGCCCCTCCACTATTATGGAATCGGACACGTCACCCACGGTTGCCGTCAATGCCGCAGTGCCAACCCCTGTAATCTCAACGATTCCGTCACTGCTAACCTTCATTATCTTGTCATCATTGCTCTTCCACTGGAGCGCCTTCTCCGTGTTGGCAGGCGTGACGGTTGCAGTCACGATGAACTTGGTGCCAACCACCCCCGAGCAGCTTTCCATGTCAATCTTCACGGTGGTCTGCTCCACGGCAACAGTCTCCTCAATGGTCTGTATCTGGGTGTCCATGCCTATGACGCTCACATCTGCCGTCTGCACGCTACCCCTTGGCAGGTTCACCACAACAATGACGCCCGCCACAAGCACCACCAGCGCAATCAGCACAACCCACACGGGCCTGAGCCTTGATGTTCCTTTTTTCCCTTTATTATTCTCCGAAGCCATATACCCATGCCTTTCCGATTACGAATCGTGACAGTTCCCCTTTTTGGCACCAACTACCGTATGAAATTGGTCTTTAACTTGGTGACTGCCTCCGGCTTTTCCACCCCGGCCTCACTGCCCGCCTTGATGCACTTCAGCAGCCATGCCATGTTATGTCCCAGGGTCTCCATTATCTGGATGCCCTCCTCGTCCTTCATTACATCCTCAGGAGTGTTGCCGTGTACCATGTTCCAGTAATTGGATGACACAATCGGCATCTGTGCATACTCAAGGTACTTGGCCAAAACGTCAAGGCTTGCGGTTGTACCCGCCCTCCTTGCCGATGCCACCACTGCCCCCGGCTTCAGCCTGAAGTCCGCCGACGCCACGGCAAAAAGCCTGTCAAGGAATGCTATGACTTCACCTGACGGGGACGCATAATACACAGGGGAGCCAAGCACAAGCGCATCCGCCTCCTTAACTGCCTGTGCCACCTTGGACACCGTATCATCAAGCGTGCCATCCAGCACAGCCTTTCCAACATGTATAATCTCAGATGTGATTCCATCCGCCTCAAGGGCACCTGCCATAAGGCTCAGTGCCGTGTAGGTACATCCCTTCTCACGCCTGCTTCCATTAATCATTATTACCTTCATGTCTATTTCCTCCCATCATAATTATCCAGAAAATGATGCCTTACCCCGTCCTGCTTGTACGCAATCACGGTATTCAGGTTCACATTTTCAACACTTTTAAATATATTTTTTTCAACATATGGATTATCCCTTGCAAGCTGCCTGATAAGCTCCTTAATCTCGGCACGCTTGGAGCCCTTCTCAGTGCCCCCGCAGGATGCACAATTTTCCGTGAAGCGGCATGCACACTGTATGAAATGAAGCTGGTTGTAGTTCATC
The DNA here is from genome assembly GCA_964482605.1 of uncultured Bacteroides sp. Classification (GTDB taxonomy): domain Bacteria; phylum Bacillota; class Clostridia; order Lachnospirales; family Lachnospiraceae; genus Bacteroides_F. The sequence goes on along the minus strand of CAYZYS010000013.1, from coordinate 1,938 downwards.
CAATGGATTATGTCAGCCTCCCTGATGAGATAAAGCGGGCGTATCAGCTCCATCCCCGGAAAGTTGGTGCTGTGCAGCTTCGGCATCATGGTCTGGACCTGCGCCCCGTAAAGCATCCCCATGAGGATTGTTTCTATGACATCATCAAAATGGTGTCCAAGGGCAATCTTGTTGCAGCCAAGCTCCTTCGCCTTGCTGTACAGGTGCCCTCGCCTCATCCTTGCACACAGGTAGCATGGCGAATCCCCCTCATCCGCAACTATGTCAAATATCTCCGAGCGAAACACCGTTATCGGGACATTGAGAAGCTTTGCATTGTTGAGGATTGTCTGGTAGTTAAGCTCATTGTAGCCGGGATTCATCACAAGGAAAACCAGCTCAAAATTCTTCCTGCCATGGCGTTCAAGCTCCTGAAACAGCTTCGCCATGAGCATTGAATCCTTGCCTCCGGATATGCACACGGCAATCCTGTCACCATCCGATATCATCTGGTATTCATTGATTGCCTTGGTAAATTTCCTCCATATCTCCTTCTTGAACTTCTTGATTATGCTCTTTTCAACGTCAGCCGCCCTTGCCGGAAGCATTTCCTCATCCGCCACAAGCCCTGACAGCTTCTCACGAAGATATGAACGGAATCCCCCCTCCACATTGAAGGCAGGGATGCCCGACGCCTCAAGGCTGTACACATATTCCGCGCTTTTCTCACCCACATGGCAGAGAAAATACAGGCTCCTTCCCTCCATGGACACCCCACGCAGGGAAAGCTGTTCCTCAAGCACCTGCGGCGAAAAGCCCTCAAGGGGCATGTCCTCATATGAAATGTTCACGGCGCCCGGATATGTCTCCCTCGCATAATCCGCAGGTGAGCGCATGTCTATCACAAGCCTGTTATCATCATTGTCCAAATCCCGTATCGAAGCCACAGCCATGTCAATTATTTCCTCAAAAATATGGAGACTGTCACATTGCAGTCTCCAAAGCCTAATTCATTCCTAAATCCATCACCCGTTGGCAGCCTTGCAGAGCTCCTCAAGCATCTTCGGAAGGTCAGTGTCCATGTTCTCAGGGCTAAACTGGCACGTGCCCACCTTGCGGTGCCCGCCGCCGTTGTACTTGAGCATGAGGCTTCCAACATTGACCTCGGAGGTTTTGTTGAGAATGCTGTAGCCAACTGCTGCCGAACAGCCCTGTCCGCCCCTTCCGCTCACAATCCATGCTGATATGTTCTGCTCAGGGTACATACTGTATATCATGAAACGGTTTCCGGTGTATATCGGGTCAACACCCCTGAGGTCGCTGATTATCACATTGCCCTCAACCCTTGTGTGCTCCTTTACCATCACCTTGAACTTTTCCGTCTGCTCATTGTATATCTCAATCCTCTCAACCACGTCAGGCAGCTTCAGAATCTCATCAGTGGTCATCTTGCGGCACGCCTCCATAAGCTTCTCCATCAACTGGTAGTTGGAGATTGAAAACTGTCTCCACCTTCCAAGCCCTGTACGTGGGTCCATGAGGAAGCCCACGAGAATCCATCCCTGCGGGTTCATGACCTCGTCAATCGTAAGGTTTCCTGAATCAACCTTGTCAACAGCCTCCATTATGTCGTCAAACTGCGGGAACATCTCCTTGCCGCCATAATACTCATATATGATTCTTGCACACGAAGGTGTCACACGGCTCTCGCCCTTGTACTTTCCCGCAAGCTGGAGCCTCTCAAACTCACTTGAATGATGGTCAAACCAAAGTCCACAGCCCTCAACATATGGTACATTGGCAAGACAGTCATTGGAGTCAACCGGAACAAGCCCATCCTGAAGGTCCTTCGGATGCGCAAACTTCCAACTGTCAATTATCCCAGCCTCAAGCAGCAGCGCACCACACACCAGTCCGTCAAAATCAGAACGTGTAATCAAACGCATATAAGCCTCCATT
>CAYZYS010000012.1:0-28114 GCA_964482605.1 uncultured Bacteroides sp. | reverse complement strand
CACCGTCAAGCATCCCTGTCACAAATGAAGTGACACCCGGTGCCACCTTGGACGCAGTTTCCTTAATCTTGTCTGTGATTCCCGTGGCTATGCTGGAAACGCTGAGACTGCCATTCGTATTCTGTTTTTCGTCAACCTGCTTATCCCTCTGGTCAATGATGGCGATAACCGCATGCTCCACCGTGCCTGACACGGTGCTCTTCATTTTCTTGAGTGCCTTGCCGCCAACATTCTGCACCAGTGCCCCAACAACGGAATCCACCGATTAATACCCCCTTCTGCTTCGCTCATTGGACATCTTTTTCTCAAGCCTTGAATACACCCTTTCGGATATTCCCGATATCTGCCTTTCCACAAAGCTTTCCATGCTCTTTTGCAGCTTGTCGTAATACACGCTGTCACCCTCAAGCCTCACCGTTTTTTCAGTGTGGTTTGTGACATTCACATTGTCATGGTATTCATTAATGTTCTCATTTGCCAGGACAGTTCTTTCAGTGACCTGGTTTTTGCTGCCGTCAGCAGTGCTGCCTGACGTTGTGCCACCGTCACCGGAATTGCCGTCATCCATGGACTGCGACCTGTCATATATGAAATGTATCCCGCCCTCATTGGAAACATGGCGTTCCCTGGCGGGTGCATTAACGGAAGTAAGTACATTTGCCATGTCACCCGCTGCGCTTAAGGCAGTCACAAGCTCATGGTATGTCCCGTAATTGACATCCCCCTGCCCAATCCATGAATTGGCAAGGGTAAGAAGCACATCCCCTGACGGCTGGAGCCTGACCGTGCCAATTGTGTCATGATTATCATACATAAAATATATGTATTTCTCATATATGAACCGCTGCATTTCACGAAGCGAATAACGTGTGTCCCCCTGCTGCCCCTCCTGTGCCCTGCTTGCCAAGCCTGAATTGGCAGCAGCCTTGCCATTCTCCGCCCTGCCTGCCGTTTTATCACCAAGGAGGTTCTGTCCTTTTGCTTCATCCGCAGGATTTTCCTTCATGTGCACAAGCTGCACCTCGTCCATCCCGCCATCCATTGGGACATCCGCCTGCACGGCTTCACCAGTGCGTTCCGCCCCCTGCATTGATATCCCCTGCCGTCCTTCCAGGGCTTCATTCGGGCGTTCGCCCAAAATCTGCATTTCCAATGACTGAGGCAGCGCATTTTCTGAAAGCCTCAATTCCATGTCCCGGCTGTCTGGCACAGCCGTCACCCCAATTGTGTGCATGACCGTCTCAAGCGACCTGCGTGTGGTGTCAAACACACGGTTTAACACCGTCTTAAGGCTGGTTCGAAGCATGCCCTCAAGCTCCACATCCACATCACCTGACACAAGCTGCCTAAGCTCATCCATCTGCTCAGGCGTGCTTGAAAACACAAGCTCCACGGCATCCTCATCATCCGCCTGGCCGCTTGTAACGACATTCATGGTTTCCTGTATGTTCTGGAAAATCTGTTCCTTTAACTGCGCGCCATAAGCCATTGGCGCTGCCACATGCAGGCTGCCCATGCCGTCCTCACCAGTTTTCTGGTTGTTGGCGAAATCCCTCACATATTCACTTACATAATCCCTGATTAGCTCAATTGTGCTATTCTCAAAGCTGCTTGTGGCACTTTTAAGCACCCTTGCACCACCGTCACTGGCATTGTGCCTGCCGTCACCGCTGCCGCTGCCTTTAATGACGGCATCCCCTGAAGGTGTCACGGCACCCTGCGCCTTCGTGCCATCGGTTAACCTTTGGCTGTCCTTGGCAATCCTGCCTCTTTCTGCCAAAGTCTCCCCCATGACATTGGTGACACGATGGTTTTCCACATTCACATCACCATATACCAATGAAACATCACCCTGTGGAATGTTCACGCCATCCTCATTTACGAAACGGAAATCACCCTGTGGCACTGTGATACCAAGTTCTTCCGCCCTCTGTGGGTCTTGCAGGTATTGGTTCACCCTGTCCAGCACTTTCCTTGAGTCTTCAGGAAGCTGACGCCTCAAATCTTCCCTTGCCGCCTCATTGTATTCTGACAGCTCAGTTTTCGTTTCCCTTATCTGTGTCAGCATGAGCTCCTGATTTTCAAGGGCAAGCAGTGCCTCCTTCCTTGCCCTTCTCATGTCAACCCGTATGTTTACAAGCTTCTGCCTCAGCACGTCATTATGCTGTATATTATTAACATTATTGATATTATTTTCATTACCAAATTGCCTGATGCCAATGTTGGTGACATCCACGCTGTCCCTGGCGGCAGCGAAAGCCTCACCTGACCCTTGTGACGCTTTCCATCCCTTGCCAACCGTCTCGCCAATCCGCCCCTGCACATGGCTTACATTCACATTGTCATTGTGTATGTTTGTTGTGCTGCCATCAAGGACAGCACCGCCATCCGCTCCGCTTACATCAAGCACCATCCTTGCACCGCCGTCAATCCCCTGTGCGGTTGCATGTACTTCCGTGCCCTTTTCCAATCCGTCAGCATTGGCAATTAAAGCACCTGCCTTACCGCCTGCCTGCATCCCCTGCAATGGTGAAGCCACACCCTCCAGGGCAGCGAAAGACACATCACCATCCACGCCGCCAGTTTCCTGTATGACATGGGTGTCACCTGTGCTGACATACTGATTAACAATGGTTACATCATTTGCCCTTGCCAAAGGCACAGTCCCGCCATCCGCCCCGCTTACATTAAACTCCATCTCCACGCTGTCATCAATGTTCTCGGTACTGGCATTGATGACCGTGCCTGTCATTGTCTGGCTGTCGCCTGCAATTGGCAAAGGCACTCTGCCTGCCGGCTGTGCCTGCTGCAGCATGATTGCTTCCCTGGATGCCTGCAATGCCGCATCACTTAAAATGCCCTCTTTACCCTGTGTGATGTAAATGTTGTCCATGCTGCCATAACGGTTCACAAAGGCTGTCACCCCATCCGCCCCAATATCCGGCATGACATCCCTGATGCCCTCCACAAGCTGCATGAGGCTTTCATGCTGTTCCTTAAGGAGCCTGCCAGTGCTTACGGCAACCTGGCGTGTCACCTCCACACTTCCGCTATTCGTCTGGTTCCACATGAGGCGTGTCACGGAATCAGAAAAAATCGCCGACACAGCCTTTGGTGAACTAAGCCCCACCACAGCATTTCTCATGTCATTCCTCTTTTGCACGACATACATGTTGTCAGTGAGGTTCATGAGAAAGGATGATATCACCTGGCTCATCACCGTGTTCTCATCAACCATGTCGGTAATCCTTGCCTCATACGGGTTCAGGTGTACCAGCTGGTATGTCCTGTCATCAACCCCAAGCCATGAGCCCTGCTCCATGTAATACGCATATTCCTGCTGCCTGTATGAGCTTATGTCAGGCAGTGCCGTGGAATATTCCGCCCTCATTGAGGTTGCCGTTGCGTATCTGTTGACCATGGATGCATTGTCAAATACTGCCATCCTGTTAAATATTTTCGTGGTGAGGCTTGTGTCTGCCCTCTGCACAGTCCCACCGTATTCATCCCCGGCCACGCTGTCACCGGAATATATGTTCAAGCTGTCCAACACATTCCTAATGATGGTTTTATTATCCTCATACAGCCTGTTGGATGCCATCACCTGTTTTGTCTCATCCAGGTAATTCTTAACGGTGGATATGAATTCATCAACATTGTGAATACCTGATTTAGCCAAAAATGCACTAACATATGTATAATCACGGTATGAATATTGATTATCCACCATTGCAATGATGCTGTTTAGGAATCTGTTGAGCACGCTGATATTCAATGTCACATTATGTTGGAGGCTTTCATTGTTGACGATTGTGGTGATGTCACCTGAACCGTCCAAATCCTCCTCCTGACCCCTGATAAGGAAAAGAAGCTGCTCCGGCGTAAATGTGAGCGCAAACATCTCATATCCCGCAAGAATGCCGTCGGCAAAGGAATCCCCCACGGACATTGCATGGGAAAGGCTTTTCAGATGTATTGGTTCCCTTATCGTCATAAACTCTCCGTCCCCGTTAAAATCCATTCATCAATTCAAAAAAACTACTTGTTGACGCACACAAGCTGCTGATATGCTATCGTCACCGTCTCCGTGATGAAGCTGCTCTGCAAGGCGTCAACCTGCCCGTATGTCTTTTCCGTCACGACGCAGCCCGTGAAAACATACGTCCTCTCTGCATTTTCAAAATCATTGAGCTTCCTGCTGACATACAGGATGACCGGAAGTGCAAATACCTTTCCTATGTACAGGTAATCATCCGTCTCAGTGCCAACATACCTTTCAACCTGGAAGGTTCTTGGCCGTGTGGCGGGCTTTCTCCTCATGTGGACATAATCGTTAAGGCCGCCCTCACGGATGTATTCATATTCATTGCCATAATCAAAATTGTGTATGCTTTTGCATGCAAGGTCCTTGCTTCCGTCAATCCTGAGACAGAAGTTGTAGCCACCAATTGGGAAATTATCACTTGCCACCCCAAAAACCTCCTTCCCGTCACCTGCGTACAGGCTTCATGTCAAATATGCTCTTTTCCTTCTTTTTATCTGAGGGATTAAGGTTACTGTTGATGGAGGAAATCTCCCTGCACCACCTTCTCCTGCTGAAGTGGTCAAGCTTCATCACATCCTCCATGCCCCAGTGGAAATAATACGAGATGAAGGACATCTCCTTGTACAGTTCCTCCTGTTTATATAACTTTATCCCTCTTGAGTAAAATTTAATGCCACCTCAAAGCTCTTCCCGCACTCCGGACACACAACGGTCATCTTTGGGATTTCAATGTCATTAATCTTCTGGTACATGTCCTGGAGAAATGCCAAATCGGCAGTAAAAAGCTTCTCTATCGTCGTGGCAGTCACCATCTCCACACCCTCAAGCTGCGTGATTACCTTTGACAGCACCACGACAGTAAGAAATGCCGGATTGGCAACAACCCTTGGGTCCCTCGTTGCACTTATCTCATCACCTGCAGTGGCAAGCCTCATCTTACCCTTGCGGTGTACCTCCCCACTTGCATCCACATATCCCTTCGGCAATGTAAAATCAAATACCGTCTCCATATCGTTCCCCATTTCCATTTCCAATTATAATTCCAACACAGCCATAAACCTGTTCCCCATCGAACCAAGGCTGTATTACATGGAAGCCGGTGATGGGAAATTGAGTGCCTGCCGTCACAGGCACGCTCAATCCTCCCATCCTCCCACTTTCCATACTCATTCCCATAAATGCAGCGCCAATTTACTTTCCATACCGCGCTGCCCACAATAAGATTAACTGCCCCATGAAACCAACTAGTTCGGAATCACAAGCTCCTCATATGCAAGCTCCACTGACTCAATTGCCACCTCGCTGGATGTTGAATTAAGGTCAGGAGCCGTGTAATGTGTAACCCATGCATTCTTGAGTACCCATACCGTTGTGCCCTGGATTGTTGTATAGGCACTCTGTGGTGCACCACCGTTGATGTCAATGAGCTCGATTGACACGTCATGCCTTGGCATCTCATTTCTGGTCTCACTGACACATTCCAGAATCCAGCTCTTGAAGGAGCTGTCATTGGTGTAGCCCATCTTAAGCGTCACATTGCCATGCTTGACAAGTCCCGGAAGCTTGACCGGGGCAAGGCTGTGTGCGTTGCCCTGGCGGAACTCTATGACATCCACCGAAGCATCCACACCGCTAACCTCGTTAAATGCCGCTGTCCCCTCCACCTGGTCAACCGTCACCAGAAAGTTCATTTTGGTAAGTGGATAGGTCAATCCAGCGCTATTCTCGTATGTTGCCATTATATACCTCCATTCCGGCTACATCATCCTGTAACCACCATAGTATGATTTGTTTTTCACACCATTAAGCTTCCCCGCCTGAGGATGCAGTGTGCTGTGTTACCCTGAAGATTACAAACTCGGCAGGCCTTGTTGCCGCAATTCCGATGTTGCAGATGAGCCTGCCATTCTTGATGTCATCATCAGTCATGGTTGAAGGTCCAATCTCAACAAAGAATCCCTCTGACGGCGAGCTTCCCGCAAGCATTCCGTTTCTCCAGAGATTCTCAAGGAAGGAGGATATCGTTACCTGTACCCTTGACCAAAGCGCCGCATCATTAGGCTCAAACACAACCCAGTTGGTATTTGCCTTAATGCTCTCCTCAACAAATATGAACAGCCTGCGCACATTGACATATTTGAAGGAGGAGTTGGAGCTTGCCGTCCTTGCGCCCCATACCTTGATTCCCTGTCCAGGAAGCTGGCGTATGAGGTTGATGCCCTCAGGGTTCAGTATGTCCTGCTCACCCGTTGTGTAATTGGTCTTAAGACCCGTACAGAACACCGTCTCATTGGCAGGTGCCTTGTGTACGCCCCTGTTGATGTCCGTCCTTGCATACACACCGCAAACGGCACCTGATGGCGGAATGTAGCCCTCCTTGTTGGCAGCCCTGTCAAACACCTGAATCCATGGGTGGTACATTGCCGCATAGGTGGAATCAATCATGTTGCGGTAATTGATGAGGTCATCGGTCTTTGTCATGTCACGAGGCATGTCAAGAACCGCAAACCGGCTTCCAAGATTCTCGCAATGGCCCACAAGTGACACTATGACCTCCGGTATTGTCACGCCCGGCACTGCAAGCATGCTCACAAGGTTATTTTCAACAAATGACTGGATTCCGGTTCTCTTGCCCGGACCACCATCCTGTCCTATGAAGGTTCCTGCACCCACCTTGTCAATGCTTCCGTCACTTCCGTTGGCAAGCGTTATGACACCTTCCGTTGCGTCGGCGCCAAGAATCTCGCTTACAGGATTTCCAATCTCCGCAAGCGGCTCAACCTCAACCCTGACAAGTGAACTTTGTGCAAGCTTCGTCCCGACATATGACGGTGACTTCACGTTAAAGCTGACACCTGCATATACCTCAAAATCATCATTGTAGCGTATCGCAATGTCGGTCTCCACAAGGTAAAGCACCGTTTCCGGAACAAGTGCCGAATCAACGACATCTGCCGTGAATGGCTTTGCAAATGTAACCGCATTGTCATAGATGACGGTAATCTGGTTGTATTCCCCTTCAACGGTGACAATGTCGCCTTCCCTGAAGCCGCCGACACTCTTTGCCTCATATGTATTTTCCTGTCCCTCAACAGCACTCACAAGCTGCATTTTCTTCTTTGTGACCGTTGTGAGGGTCACCTGTATCCTGTTGCCCCACTTGCCCTCATTGGCTGCCTCAAGCTTTAAGATTCCTGCCTTTTTGGATGCCTTCTTTGCATCGGACGGCACAACCCTGGACACATAGCAGCGTGTTCCGCCATTGGCAAAATACTGCTCAACACTGTTGGCAAGATAACGGTATTCGCCATATTCAAACTCACTTAAAAACCCGCCAAACTGCTTGGTAAAGCTGGAAAAATTAGTTACAAGCAGCGGTGCGCCAATTGCCGGTCCACGCTCTGCAAGGCCGATGAAGCCGGCAGTGCTGGTTCCAACCCCTTCAATTGAACGAGGCGCATTGTCCAGTTCCTCCACATAAACCCCTGGTGATAAATACTCTGCCATTCTGTTCTCTCCTTTACATTAATTGTTATGTAGTTACCTTCATTTCCCCTGGTGACATGATTGTTATGAATCCGGCTCCCATTCCGCATACCAACTGTGAATTACTGCATAGACACGGCTTACCGTCAATCAGCAGCTTAGGCTTGGCAGGCACCCATGTTCCAGCCGGCACCATGGTGCATGGCTGGGGTGTCAAAACCCCAAGTGCTGCAGCAGTAGCCGAGGCAACCGCCGGATTTGCCATTGATGAACACATTCCAAAGCTCTGTACGTTCACGTTGGGCTGCATGTCCTGTATGGTTGCTGCAGGCTTTCCGCCAATATTGCATCGTGTCTGTGATGTCACGGTTATGTCCGATGGCTTTGAGCCAAAGGTACATGAAACCTTCGCACCGGTTACAACAATCTCTCCCACTACCCTTACCTCCCTTCTCCCCCTTGTTATCCGCCGCCCTGACAGCGTACTGTCTTTTTGGGGCAGCCATGTATCATAAGGATATATTTAACTGATTAGTCAGCACTCAAAAGGGCATTGTCAAAGTCATCCGCCAGCTTGTATATCTCGTCCGTATATATGAGCTGGTAATCACCCTTTATGAGCGTTATGCATTCATACTGGAAGGTTTCTGAAACATAATCGGCCGGAATGTAAAGCCCGTTTTGGAACATTGCCGATGCTCCCATGTCCTTGGTCGCCCCATTCTCACCCTGAACCTCCCTGCTGAATATCGAAAAGCTGTAATACGCATCGTTGCTGCGTAGTATTGCCTGCTTTGTGCTGTCACTGAATATGTAACGGTAGCCCATGCACTCGCTTAGGTTCTCCAGTGACACATACTCTGCCGTCTCATTTTTTAGCTTCTGGTAGACGTAAGGATTCCCCTGGGAATACATAAGTGCGGCATAGTCATATGCCTGCTGCAAAAGCACGCTGCTGTTAAGGTATTCCCCCGTTTCCTCAAGCCTTTGCACAATTGCTGCCTGAGCCTGCGGATTACTCCTCAGATCAGAAAATTCACCCCCAAAATACTGTTCCACAAGCTGGCTTATCTGGCTTCTGTTCAGGTCATTCCCCATGAAAAGGTCAGCGTTATCAACCAGCGTCGTCTGTATGTCTTCAATTGCAGCCGTCAGCTCAGACTTCTCCTCCGCGGTTAATGTGTCAGACAAAAGCTGTTCTGACACAAGCTCTGAGTATATCTCCTTAAGCGCCGCCTTCGCAGTCTCAGGACTGATGGCAACCAGTGCGCTTATCCCCGATACCGCATCCTGCGCCGCTGAATAATCGCCGTCCGCAAGCTGCTCCAATGCATAATCCTTAATCTCACTTATCGAGCTGGCGGCGGATGTACTCTCAAGCTGTGCAAGGGCATCTGATTTTTCCTTATCGGTTGATGTGGAAGAGCTGATTATGGCATTGAGCTCCGTCTCCTTGACGCTAATCCTATTGTCCACATCCTCTATCTGCTCAAGGCACGATTTCGCGGTTTCCAGGTCATTAGTGTCAAGAGCCGTACGTCTTTGCTGCAAAAGCTCCTGCCTTCGGCTTAACAGCTTGTCTATTTCATTACTGCCCCCGGCCTCAAAATCAAGCAGCTTGCTATTCACGCTCTTTTCATAAGCATCAAGCACAGACTGAATGTACGGTTTAAGGTCATCATCCTTTGCAAGGGCTTCAAGCTGCTCGACCCTTTCAATCTCTCCCTCAAGGAAATCCTTTGCATCCTCCGTCGTCATCTTGTATGCAGCTGATTTCACATAATACAATGCCTCATCCAACGCCTGCGAAATCTCATTTTTCTGTTCCTTCAGCAATTGGGAAAGCCCTGCCTGCGACATGCCGTTCCCCTGTGCCGTCTTATATTCATCATTGACTCCGGCAGCAATCAGTTTTTTGGCGTTATTCAATGATTCCTCCAGAAGCTCCTTGGTGTAGTCAATTTCCTCCTGTGAATTGCCATTGACACCGTTCTCTATGTTATTGAGTGCCTCCACCCTTGCAAATGCCTTGTCAATGGCGGCTCCATCACCACCCTCAACCGCATTTACCAAATCATTCACGACAGACTTCCTTGCATTGGCAAGAACTGATTCCGAACCCGAATCAGAACCATCGCCTGTGTCCTCAAGCTGCTCTGACTGGTAGCCCGTCAGCTTGTCCTCCACGTTGTCCATCGCTGTTGTTATGGCATCCATCACATCTGAATTCTGCTCAATTGTCTTTCCATCCTTCTGGGGATTCCCGGCCTTGTCAAGCATGTCCGCAAGCTCCTCATACAGCTGGTCATAAACCCTGGCGCGCCGTGTTGAATCCAGCCTTCCCATTGTGTCATTGAGAATCTCCGCCTTTGTTGCATCCGAGGCAACAGACCCATAATAGCTGTTCAATATGCCAATCAGCCTGTCATACTTCTCGGTTGTGGAATCCTTCACGTCCAAATCCATGAAATCACCCAGCAGTTCATTGTAAAATTCATCTGAATCACTTTTCGTGTCCTTTTCTTCAAGAAGCTGCTTCTGCACCGCAACGGATTCAAGGTCTGTGTTTTTGGCCATGTCATAAGGGTCATTAATGTCAAACACGCACACGGCCTCATTGGACAAAAGATCATACGTAATACCGTCAGACTTTGTGTGGTACCTCACCTCCAGGTTTTCTATCACCGACACGTCAACAGGAGTCCCGCTTTTGGTGATGTCCCCAATCATCGTGGCGCTTGATATCTCAAACCACGAACCATCAGCAAGCTCTGATTTATAGTATATGTCCGTCTGGTTAGTGTTTGACTGTGATTCCTTGGCAAGGTCATATATCTCATCCGTCAGCGAATTGAGATAGATAATGTACGTACCAATTATGAGTGATGAATTTTCAACGTCAGCGTCCTTTATGTGGGTAGTCTCAATGTCGCTGCGTATGGCCTTTACCGTCATTGTCCTCCTCACCACAAGCAGCGTCACCGCAAACACAAGGCAAAAGGCACAAACTGACAGACACAGGCGTATTTTACCAACTTTTAACTTATGCCCATTTTTAATCATCATTCCTCCACCTCTATTGTCATGTCCGATATGTTAAAGCTCCCCTGGTACAACTCGTTTTTTTCAGAATCGTACAAGACCATGCGCAAATCATAAAAGCTGCCTGTCATTATCGACAGATATTTAAAGGAATCCTTTACCCCCACCGGTTCACCGTTGGACAATGCGGTTCCCTCAGCATTCACAAGTGAAAAGTACGCTATCCCCTCCGAAGCTTCGGGATTAATGCTGATTGATGCGATTCCGGTGCTTTTATTGATGGTATAGCTGTATGTTGCAACCGTCCGCTTTACCTTCTTCGTCCCATCATCACCGCCTGCCGTTGTTTGCGCCGCATTGGAGCCGCCGCCCTCAACGTAAAGCACCCCGTGGTAATCCGTTGCGTCAATCGTGCAGTCAGCAACAAATGTATTGCCGTCATACAGCCGTATGAATGCCGAAGATGCCCCCTCAACTGACAACGCGAGGTGCCTCAGCTTGGAATCAACGCCGGTTCTGTTCCCCACCTGCACATTGTCAATCCAAAGTTCAAAATCAGTAACATTTACTGCATAATCCTCTGGCACTGTTATGGTAAGCTCAAATATATTATCCTCCACCTTGGATACTATGTCATATACAATCTCCCCAGCCTCATCCTCGCTTGTGCTGCTGATTCCTGATGATGATGCGTCCAGCTTTATGGATGTACCCTTGAGAAGCTTTGTTATGGCGCCGCAGGTAAGCCTATCATAGGAAATGAGCGCCTGCGTGTACATGTCAAGTGCCTCAAGCTTCTCAATCTCCATCTCCATGTAGCTGCTTTCGGTCTCGGAATATTCCTCCATTGAAAGCTTTCCGAGGTCATTTTGAATCTTTTCACTCTGAAGCTGTGCCGCAACCTGGTCACATTGGGTTTTAATGGATTCATAGGAATTCCTAAGCGTAACCAAATTGTCAAATCCACTCTTTACATTGGTCGTAATCTCCTTCATTGTGGATTGCTGCTCAGCATACGCCTCCTGGTACTCAAGTGCATCTGTATACAGGATATACGGGTCATCCTCCACGTACCTGATTCCGTCAGCCTCCCCCTTGAACCATTCCTTGGGAATCTTTATGAATAAAATTCTTATTTTCCCTTTCCAATATGAATCAACCTTATCGAGGAATTTGTCATATGCACTTTTAAATGCATCGCCATTGACCTTGCCGCCGTTACGGACCGTGTTCACATAGGATGATATCAGTGACATGTCTTTACTTCCATAATGGCTCTGCATAAGCTGGTAATTGGTGTTAAGCGACGTCAGCGCAAGGCTTGCCGTAAGCTTTGCCTCATAATAGGTCTGGCTTTTGTCCAGTGTGTAATTGACAATGTCATCAAGATTATCCCTCGATATCGAATTGTCAATGTACGGTGATGTGAAGGCATAACCCGACTGCACATCCAGGTTAATCAGGTCGGAAAGCTTTTCCTTTAGGGATTCATATTCCCTTGAAGAATTGCCATATGCAGTGTTGGCGGATGTGAGTGCCTTTTTTACCGAATCCACGTCATTCTGGCTTGCCGCACCGACATACAGTCTTGCAATGTTAAGGTTCATGGTATCGGTAAGCGACTGAATCCTTTCGTTGTAAAATTCCACCTTTTTATAAGCCGTGTATACCTGCACATACATATTGCATACATTTTCCCTTACGGAATACTGTATGTCCGTAAGCTGATGCTGAAGCCCTGCAATCTCACTTTGAAGCTGCAGCGGCTTATATGTCCACTCGTATTCATCAGAAAGCAATGGGTCTTCAGGCAGCTTAAAGCTTAGCAGCGGTGAATACCTGAAGCTTAGCATGTTCTTCTTCTTGAGCCGTATCGACTTAACCGCCTGAACGTATTTCACCTGCGCAAGCGCAATCTTATTCTTGGTTTTCCTGTAATCTGAACTGTTATTCAGGCCAAGTGACACCGCCTGCTCCATCGTTAGCGTCCTTGTCGCTGCCAATGTGCGCACGGCAGTGACCTCTCCCCCCACCGAAAGCATTCCCGTGGCAAGCAAAACCGAAAGCACATATGAAATTATTTTCCTTGCCGCGCCCTTACCCATTAAGCATCCCTCATTGATAAAACCGTTGAACCACCAACCCACACATCAACTTTCAACCTTTTGCATTTCATACATGAAAAAATCATCGCCCCTGTCAGTACAGTAAAATGTATATGATATGCCCTCACTCTCAAATGCATACATGTAAATCAGCTGTGTCAGCACAGTCTCATCCTTGACAACAAAATACACATCATCAACCGACCCGTAATCCAATACCAGGAGGCCATCCAGCCCAAGGTTAAACACCTCGGACATTGCAAGCTCCTGCACGGTTATGTATGAATTGCCCTCGTAAACCGGTTTTCCCAATACATCATCTTCACTGAGCCGTGAAATGGAATCGCATTTCACGCCCTTCACATAGCACTCAGACGAAGCGACATATATCCTTGATGCCGTTATTGAATCCTCAAGCGGATTACTACTGACATTGCCATAATACATTGCATTGATGTCATTCAGTGTGACCAGGTAATCATCAGTTGTATAAAACACATTGCTGCGCCCGGTGTATACGGATGAAATTTCCTTTGCCGTCTTGTCAAGCAAATCCTCATAAAGAAGGTTACCCTGGCTGAACGTCCCCGTGTACACCAGGTTGTTGCTGGTGCTATAATATTCGTCGACACCGTCCGGTTTGCCATTCACGAACTCCCCAGAATATTCCCTGCTTCCGTTTTCACGGTAACTGGTCCCCGTGCCACTCCTGACATTGTCAAGGAAGCCGCCCGAATACGCCACAAGCCCCGACTTGTAATACTGCGTCCCCGTTCCATTGTATTTGTTATCCTTGAACTCCCCCTCGTAGAGCTTCTTTTCCTCGCCTCCGGCATAATATAATATACCGCTTCCATTTGCCATGCCCTTTGACACATAGCCTTCATACGCTATGTCCTTGTTGGCATCCTTAATCTTGACGTTGGTGTTGACAAACCTCAATATGATGTCTGTGTAATTAAACACCCTGACACCACCCTGGGTAGGGTTGAATATGTTAATCGGGCTTACAAACATGAAATAGTAAATGCCTATGACGCCAACAATCATCACTATGAACTTCACAAGGTTCCGGCTCACCAGAAGATTTCCGACGCCATAGTAATCCTTTGCGTCCTTCGGCTTGAAGTCCAAGTGCGACATTATGAATTTTTTGATGCGTGCCTTCAGCTTTATCTTGCCGCTGGAAAGCATGCTCTTTTTCAATGTCTTATACTTCAACAATTTCGTTATGTTCATAAGCCATACCTTGACAAATCCCTTTCACCAATCTCCTTGAAGGAATTAATGAAAATCCTCATGAACGGAATGTCGCCGAACAGGAAATCACACACAAGCAATATGATTGCGACAATTCCGATGATAAACAAAAGTGACTTAACCACAAGCCATATCCTGTGCCCGTAATCACCCCAGAAGCGCTTCAGCTTCTTCCTGAAGGTCTCCTTCTCCAGCGTGAAGTTGGCATTGTCCATGTCATTGTACAATTCCACGAAGCTGCCGTAGGAATTACGGCTGTACCTTTTGGTCAGCACCTTATATGCCGCGTCATTGTCATCATCCTTGCGGTCAAGGAATATCAGTATCCTTGACAGGCACTCCCCAAGGCAATCCTCCTCTGAAGCCTCCGTGTCAAACCTGCTCATGTCGATGCAGTAATCAAGTGTCACTGACAAATCCGGCTCAAGGTTAAACCTCTTCTGCCTTAACACAAGGTACAGAAGCGGATAAGGCACCTGCGCCGTCATGCAGGCAAACACCAGGTTCCTGAATATGGTGTTGCACTCCTCAACGGTTAAATGCTCAGGCAGGTAGAACCTGTCCACGCTCCTTCTTCTGATATACCTGAAAATGATACATAAGTTTTCTTCCCAGGTAAAGCAATCAATGCAATCTGTGAACCTGCCTTCACAGCCAAGCGACACAAGAAAATTTTTGGCAATCCTGCGGTCATTGACCATGTTAAGCAGGTATTCCCTCTCGTCATCACCGCTTATCTCCCTGCAGACATACACATCATTACACTGCGAGTGCAGCAGGTGGCTTATGCATTCATACCTGGCCCTTGGCGCTTCTATAATCATAAGCCATCATTCCTTTTCACAATTGCATATGCGTATGTACATATGGACGGGTCATTCAGGCAGTAAATGCGAACCTCATATACACCCTCCTTGTCAGGTGCGGTATATACACCGTCAATTGACACACTGCCCCTGGAGCCTGTTGTAAGCTCATACCGGAGCTGTGTGGGCTCCATGTTGTTAAACCGCACATTGAAGTAATAACTCTCCCCCGGATTGAGGATAACCGTCGGTGTCTCAGCGGTAATGCGCTTGTCCTGAAGCCTTGAGGCTTCATTTGCCTTGTAGGTCTTGTCAAAGCTCACCGCATACCACCTGTACTTAAGCACCACGTATTCAGCGCTGTACCTTGACCTTACGCCAACCACGAAGCTGCCCTTGTCATGGTAGAGCTTCACCGCAGACTCAAATGCCGCGCCATCGCACCTGTCATCAAATATGCCCTCCGTGCCAATGATTGTCGCCTCCGGCTGCTTATCCGCAAGCCTAGGTGAATCATTCACCGGACTTCCAAGCACAACGCACACATTTCCCTTGCCAAGGCCGTGCACAACCTCCTCCGAATAGAGGATTTCGCCTTTCTTGACAACCCTTCCAATCGGTATCTCCACAATGCCCGTTGTCCTGTACACCCTTGAGGCTTCAGCACTGATTGTGCTGTTGGCGCTGCTTTCAACAACCTGCTGGGATGCCTTTGGCTCGCCCTCATCATCATCACGGAAATAATCGAGGTAACTGTTTCTTTCCTGCTCTGTCGCAGGTGCCTCTATGTAATGGCGAACCGCAGAACCGTCAACCGTCTCAATCTCATAGGAATTGGCATTCCTGATGACCTTGATTGCGGCAAGGCAAACGCCCTCATTGCGTGCCATGCGGCTTTTCACCTCGTAATTAATCCTTCCTATCTCACTGTCAACGAGCCTTCTCGGCTCTGTCCTCTCCCCCCTGACTGAAAGGACAACGTCCTTCTCAACCATGACAGGTATGTTGTCCACCTGGCACTCCACGGACGCAGCCTTCACCATTACGCTGGTACGGCCATTCCCCATGTTGTCCGCATGAACCCATACGTCCTTTGTCACACATTCATTCCTGCCAAGTTTTACCCCCTCAAGGGAAACACTCTTTTCATGGCCTCCATTCTCAACCGAACAGGACGGAAACTGCAGCACACCGCTGTAAGACAGTGAGCTGTCCGAATCAGAAAGCTTATGCACGGCAAGTCTTATCTTCACATTGCTCCCTATGCACATGACTGACGGCACCGTCATGGTGACCCTGTAATCACGGTTCTCAAACAATATGCCTGTCGAAAGGAAATCCGAACCGGACACCTCAACGTCATTGACGTCATTTTCATCCACAAGGTACAGCCTAAAGTTTTCGTGTATCCGGTTATATTCATACTCGTCATTCTTGTCCTTCTTGCTCGCAGAATACACGGGCTGTATGTCCTTCTCGTCATACTGCACGTAAAGCCTGCACTGGTCGGACTTCACACTCTCAAAGCCCTCCATTGCCGAAAGCTTCTTCACACAGCCCTCGGATATGACTATCTCCCTTCCGAACTCATCAATGGCTGCACCGCTGTCAACCATTATCGACACATCATCAAGGCATTTCACGGACATTCCGCATATAATCCCGCTCCCGAACATCATGTTGTTGATGAAGCGCCTTTTGTTG
Organism: uncultured Bacteroides sp.; assembly: GCA_964482605.1. GTDB lineage: Bacteria > Bacillota > Clostridia > Lachnospirales > Lachnospiraceae > Bacteroides_F. Next base: position 11,666 of record CAYZYS010000012.1, on the reverse strand, counting down.
TTGATGTAGTTCTGTTCCGTCAAAAAATCAGATGACGTAAGCATTTTCCCCGTATAATACCGATTACGCTCAAACGGCAGTAGCTTGGTGTTCTTCATGCTCTTCCTCCCCTTGTCAACCTATATGATGCAGCCTGCTGCAATTCATTACCCCTGTATATTGCCACCTTGAAATCCCCCTGTGGCTTGTATGGCAACGGAAGACAGGCACCTCCGCCATCATCAGCACACACGCAGTAGCCCTTGTATACCCTTGTGGTGTCAAGCTCATATGCCAATCCAAGGCCGGAAGCCAGACGGCACACATTGACCGAACCGTTTTGCACGCTTTCCGTGACCTTGTATGTGCACCCGTCATCACTGCCGCTTTGCAACAGCAGCAGGCTCCTGCCCAGAAACATCTGTCCCTGCCTTGCATACAGGGTAATGTGGTCATCACCCTTGGCGGCATCTGACTTAAGCCTTATTATGCTTTCATGGCACTTAATGAAAACATCATACTCCGCACCGAGCTCCAGCCCTGACATCACAAGGCTTTCCTGCCCGCCATGCCCGTGGGTGTCGGGAATCAGCCAGCATACATCCCTGCTCAGGCCATCACGGCTGCAAACCACCTGCCTTGAGTACGGCTGATAGCCGTCAGCTTCAATGTCAAGGCGCATGGAAGCACCCACATCGCCCAAAAACATATACACCCCGCTGCCCTTGGACACCGGCACAACACCGCAGTCCGTTCTTATCCTCACATTCTGGGTCACAATTGGCTTTTCTGCACATATGTCATACAGTACGCAGACATATCCTGCCCTGATGCTGATATTTCCCATATTCCCCCTTGCTTACGTACCAGATATATTCTTAACGCTGATTTCAGCGCTTGATACCCTTGATACATCCCTATGGCGTGAGGATGCGACAAGCACAGGACTTACCCTGTAAAAAAGCGAGGTCCTGTAAGGCTCCTCCGGATACGCCCATATCTTGGTCTTCTCCTCCATGTCCATCCTCAAAAGCTCCACACGCAGATCAATCCCCTCGCCATCATCAGGATTAACGGCGTCAATAGGTATCAACGGATAATCATGGTAATACTGGATTATCCTGCCAAGCGCCTCCTGCTCACCAACCATCCTGTACCTTACATTTCCCGTAAAATACGGTGTAATCATGTAAAAAAGATTCATGTATATCGGAGGGAACTTAAGCCTGTCAGAGATTCCGCCCGTCATCATCGAGCTTCTCCTGATGTCCTCGCTCTCCGCAAGGTCATAGAGCAAAACCCCAAGTGTGATGTCATTGCGGTCATCAGGCGAACAAAGCCCAATCCTGTCATTGCCATCAATTATGTCAGGCACAAGTATGTCCTGAAGTTGTCTTACAATATGCTGGCTTACGTCAGCTATAATCGAATAATCAGCCATTCAACCCCCGCTTCCCGCCATCAAGTCAGGCAATGGGCATACTCCTCATAATAATCAGCGCCGACGCTCTTTCCAAGCTTGACAAATTCCCTTTGTATGCTTGGTATGATATGGCGCATGGTCACGGGGCTGTCCTCGGATGCCGCCATGAACACGGCGTTAAGCACAATGTTCTTGATGTGCCCGCCAGCAAGCTCAATCCTTCTGGCAAGAAATCCATAGTCAATGTCTCCCGTTGGTACCTCGCCCGGAAAACAGCCCCTCCATATCCTGAGCCTGGTGTCCTCATCAGGCAGCGAGAACATTATCACATATTTCATGCGCCGCATGAATGCCTCGTCAATATTGTTAATCAGATTGGTTGCAAGAAGCACCGTCCCCTCATACTGCTCTATCCTCTGGAGTATGAAGGAAACCTCGGCATTGGCGTATTTGTCCTTTGATTCCTTGACCTCGCTCCTCTTTCCAAAAAGTGCATCCGCCTCATCAAAGAACAGCACCACGTTGGCAGCCTGTGCATAATCAAACACCACATTCAGCTTCTTCTCCGTTTCCCCGATGTATTTGTCAATGACCTGTGACAGGTCAACCCTGTAAAGCGGAAGGCCGAGTTCATTGGCTATGCAGCCTGCCGCCATGGTCTTCCCCGTCCCCGCAGGCCCCGCAAAAAGCGCTGTCATTCCCCTGCCATAGGAAAACCTTTCCTGCATGTTCCAATCATGAAACACCTTGTAAAACTCCCGCGTATGCGAGCATATGGCACGAAGGCCCTTTTTCTGTGCTTCCGGAAGCTGAAGGTCATCCAGCGTGTCATTGGAGCTGCCCTTGACTATGCTGCCACGTTCAGGCATTGGTATAATGTCCGCCGCCGCATGGCACACAAGCCTTTCAAGCTCATCCCCTGAACAGCCCCTGCGGTATGTCTGCCTGAGCTTAAGGAAAATCTTGGCAACCTGCTCCGGTGTAAATGTATACTTTGCACCATACATGACAGAATCAAGCGGTATGCCATATTTCAGGGAATACCCCTCCCATACCGCAGCCCTGTTCCCAACATCCATGTCACCAACCTCAAATGTGATGAACGGCAGCCCTGAAGCCGGAACAATCTCCGTATCGGGCAGTGTTGCAAGAATTATTGGCTTCTTAAGCCATAAAAAATTATGCTCAAGCATATAGAAAAGCCCATCAAGGTCTTTCTCGCCAGCTTCAACATCATACATACACAAACCGGCATCATACAAAAGCAGCTCACGTCTCACCAAAAAGCAAAGCCTGTCCCGCTCCTGCCTTGAAAGCGCCATAAGCCTGCCATAATCCACAAGTACAAGGCTTAAGCCTGCCGTGTCCGCCGCAAGCCTCACAAGGCTTCTCCTGCCGCTTCCGCGCCTTCCTGCCACCTGTATGAAGCACTCCGCTTCATCTGACATTGCCTCCTTCAGATAATCCCCCAGCAGGCGCACCCTGTCAGAATTGCCATAATACACATAATCGTCCAGCCCGACAGACAAGGACGCAATGCCGTCAAGCTCGACAGGCACCCTGTCAACGCCCTTAAGGTACTCCACAAGCCTCACATCCGCTTTCATCCCCGAAAACATGTAATTGTCAGAAGCATCCTCACACACAAGCAGCCCTGCCAATACCCTGTATTCCTCATGGCTTAAGGGCTTAGTTGCAATCCCCGCGCGTACAAGCATTTTGTATGCAAGCTGCGGTGAAACCGGTCCGCCTGTAATCTCCTGAACCATCGTGCCCAGCGGCGGATGCATGTACTGTGCAAGCGCAAGCTGCAGGGTCAATGTCTGTATGGGTGATGAAAGCATTTCAAACACAAATGCATACCTTAATCCACAGGCCTCATCAAGTTCCTCCCTGCACCGCGCCAGCTCCTGCTCATCATAAGGACGAATCACGTCATCCTGGTGGTTATCAGCCTTACTGCCAAAATACACAAGAAGCTGGTTAATCGTCAGCATGGAATAATATTCTAACCCCGTAACGCCTCTCCCCATTTAAAAGCGCCTCCACACCGCCTGCTTTATCCTAAAAGGTTCCTGTCACCAGTGAATGCAATGAATCATATGTCTGCTCAAGCATCGGCAGCATCCAGTTCACCACCGGAAGTATGTCACTCTTCAATCCATCCACGTCCTTGCCCGGAAGGACACTGCTATACTTGTAGCATAACTGCTTTTCGCCGGGTATCAGGCAGAACGCCCCAATCGCCGACAATGTGTTAATCTGGTTCAGTGCATTGTATATCTCATATGACTTTTCCATGTTCACCTGAAAATCAAATGTAACATAGAACTGAAGAAGCCTTCTTGAATCCTTTACCTCAAGCTCCTGAAACAAAAGCTCCAATATTGCGGCTCCCTTGCGCTCACCCAGCATGTCCACCAGAACCTTGAGCACTGGCTTTCCCTCAACCCTGTGTATCACGCTCTCATATCCGGCTTGTAAAAATTCATCCCTGAGGCTTAAAAAAACATCCTCTGTCAATCTGTCTGCCATTCGTCCTTCTTTCCAATCAAATCAATCAGGGCATCCTTGGAATCCTTGGCAACATTCTTTAATTCATCCTTTGCCTCATCCTTGGTCTGCTCTTTTTCATCCTTTCCGGCACCCATTGCATCCGACAGCTTTGAAGACTTCAGACCGCCAGCCATTATCGCTGCTTCACCATCCACATCACCATTCTTTGAGTAATCCTCAACCAGCTTATCCTTATCCGCATCGACAAGTGCCTTTCCTGATGTGGCTTTGGCAGCAGTCCTTATTGCCCTGCGCATGTCAGGCGCCTTAAGCTTGTATTTCTCCTTGAGCTTCTTATATGCGTCCGTGCCGCCGATTAGATTTTTCATACCATTTTTGACTGATTTTTTATCTAAGCGCTGTGCAAGCTTTTCCTTGCCAAAGGCAAGTCCTTTATTAATAAGACCTGCTATCTTGTTGGCAATGTCCCCAACCTTGGAACCGCCGAAGGATGCCGCAAGCTTTGCCGCCGTGTCCACCAATCCCTTTGCCACGTCAAAGCCGCCTGTCTTTGCATCCTTGTCAGACTTGTCCTTCATGTACTGCAGGGCTCTTGCATCCTTGCTTCCTGCCTCCTTCGAGGCTATCATTTTCTCAAGCCTCTTGCTGCGTTCCACATTATTATAAATTCCGGTTCCGGCCTTCACCGTGTCAACGGCATCATCCTTGGCGTTAAGCAGCTTTTTGGCAACCTCTTTTACCTTTTTGGCTGTTTTCTTGGACTTGGATTCGGTCTTCTCCTCCTCATCCTCTGCGGTTTCTGCAACCTCCTCGGCATCCTTTTCCTTGGTCTCCTCATCCTCCTTGCTTTCCTCGGTCTCAGCCTTGTCCCCGGAGGTCTTATCGCTGTCTTCGGATTTCTTTTCCGTTGTATCAGCAGCCTTTTCCTTGCTTTCCGTGGCTTCCGTCTTGGAGCTGGAAGCTTCTTTTGAGGCAGTGTCAGTACCGCCTGCGGAATCAGCCTTCGTTTCCTTTGCTTCAGCCTTGGCGCCTTCCGTGGTTTCCGCCGCCTTGGTCTCAGTGGAAGACGAGCCTTCCTCGCTCTTTTTTTCCTCGTCCTTCTTGTCTATCTCTTCCTTCGCCTGCTCCTCAACCTTCTTCTCAACGGCATCCACAACCTTCGCCTGGTCAGTTGCCTTTTTCTCCGGAGTGGACTTCTCCTTCTCTGTTTCCTCTGTCTTTTCCTCGGATGTGTCCTCCGACTCCTTTGAATCAGCCTTGGAATCCCCTTCCTCCGTCTTCTTTGATTCCGCCTTGGACGCTTTCCCATCCTTGCCGCCCTCAACTTTAGCCCCGGAATCCTTTTCCTCTTTCTCTGAATCCTTTGTCGCTTCCTTGACGTCATCAGGCTCCGCCTTCTGTGAAAATGCCATCAGGCTTGGCATTGTGGACAATTCCTTCACAAGCTCACGGTACCTCTTGGAATACCCAGGGTCCTCCTCGGTGTCAAGGCTGTACAAATGCTCCTCGAATTCGTCATCTGACATCTCATCGACCGAATCATGGCTTCCAGTGAGGAAACCTGCTACCTTTTTCCCCTTTTTCAATGCGGAACTACCAACGGACTTAACCTTGCTCCAGGCATTAGAAAAGAACCCGGATTTTTCACTTTCCTGCTCATCGCCCTCAGCTTTCCCGGATTCTTCTGTCTCGTCTTCCTGTTCTAGTTTACGTTCAAGCCCCTTATTTTTTTCCTTGTCTTCCTCGTCCAGCTCCATCCTACGCAGCCACCCCCCTTATCAACTACATAGTCACTTGTATTTAATTGACTATTTATCCCCATATGCACCAAATAATTTACAAAAATTTTATCACATTTGTCGAAAATTGTAAATACAAAATGCATAATCTGCAAAGTCCGCAAAAAAATTCACAATATCGGACAAAAAATCCCCCGGACTATATCGCCCTGTATTTTTTGATTTCCGCCTTAAGCTCCTCTGATACCCTGTCATTGGTGTCTGTACACCTTTGGATTTCGTGCAGGTCATCATTCACGGATTGCATCATGTCATTCATTGACGCCATCATGCTGCTCTCGTTATCCAGCACACGGCTTATGTCCGACATCCCGTGGTTCACCCTGGAGAAGGTTTTTGAAAGCCTGTCCGACTTCTCCCCAAAATCGTGCATCATGTCCTCCATCCTGTCAGCATCCCTTGAATATGCCCTAAAAGCATCAAATATTTTATCAAAATCCGCCTGAAGGTCATTGTCCATGTATCCCAAAAGCTGGCTTGAAAAATCAGTCAGATTGTTGACAGATTCAACAACATCCTCGCTTAGCATCTGGATGTCATTGGCAATGCTCCTGCTGTTGTCCGACAGCTCCCTTATTTCATGGGCAACATTTACAAAGCCAAGACCTGATGAGCCCGTCCTTGCCGCCTCAAGTGACGCATTGAGGGAAAGCGTGTTAATCCGCCCTGACACATCAAGAATCTCCTGGGTCAGCTTCTTTATTGAATCAATGCTTTTACTGTTCTTCGCGGATGATTCAAGCTCACTTCTCAATGACGAGGTAAGTTTTCTCGAACCGTCCTTGCTTGTCCTTGCCAAATCCTTCATGCCGTCCGCCCTTGCCCTCATCTCATTGGCATATTCACGCCCTGACACCGCTGCATTATGCATTTCCTCAGTGCCGTCATTGAGCCTTTCAACATCCGTGCTCATATCAGAGAGCTTGCCGGACATGACGACTATCCCATCATTGATTTCGTCCGTCATACTTGACATGTTCCTTGAGCTTGCCTCAGAGCTTCCTGCCTTTTCAATTATGTTCTCGTTGGAATCCTCCAGGGACACTGCCTGGTCATGAATATCCTGCATTGTGTACTGGAGCCTTTCAAGCAGAAGGTTGATGCCCTTCACAAGCCTGCCAAGTTCATCCTTCCTGCGCCTTACAGCAAGCCTGTCCGATAAATCCCCCCTGTCGCACTGCACCATGCGGGTGATTACCATGAGCCTTGCGTCAATCTCCATCAATGGCTTCACCAGCCACAGCCACAGAAAAGTGAACAGCCCAAGTACATTAACGAGCTGCAGCACAGAAAGCGCAGCCCTTACCCATGAATTTGCAAATGCCGACGCCACCGTAAGCACGAGCGTCGTAATCATGGGAACCAACAGTAACCTCCAAATGTGTTTTCTCATAAGTCATTTCCTCTTCTAGTAATTCAAACCATGGAGCATCACAATGTTATATTTGATTATAATATCAGCAAACCAACTGAATTTCAAACAATTTTTGACAGCCTCATGCATTTTGCCCCACATTTTAAATTTGATGTGGTTTAATCTGTCACTTTGTGTTAAAATGTAAACAGTTTCTACCCCAGGCAAGGGGTAACAACTGAATATTATGTTATGGAGGTATGTTTAACAATGGATTTGAATTTGAGACCAGCTAACGAATGTGCATTCGATGCAGTGTCACTTGGCGAAGTCATGCTCAGGCTTGACCCAGGTGAGGGACGCATCCGCACCGCAAGATCGTTCAGGGCATGGGAAGGCGGCGGAGAGTACAACGTTGTCCGCGGACTTCGCAGGTGCTTCGGTCTTAAGACCGCCGTACTTACGGCATTCGCTGACAACGAGGTCGGCAAGCTCATGGAGGACTTCATCCTTCAGGGCGGCGTTGACACATCCCTCATCTGCTGGAAGAAGACAGATGGTATCGGACGCACATGCAGGAACGGCATTAACTTCACCGAGAGGGGCTTCGGCATCCGTGGTGCAGTAGGCTGCTCAGACCGTGCCAACACTGCAATCTCACAGGCAACGCCTGCTGACTTTGACTTCGACTACATATTCGGGACACTTGGTGTCCGCTGGCTTCACACAGGCGGTATCTACGCAGCACTTTCAGAGCAGTCATGCGAGACCGTAATCGCTGCAATCAAGGCAGCAAAGAAGTATGGAACAATCGTATCCTACGACCTCAACTACCGTCCTTCCATGTGGAGTGCAATCGGCGGACAGGCTAAGGCACAGGAAGTAAACAAGGAAATTGCCAAGTACGTTGACGTAATGATTGGCAACGAGGAAGACTTCACGGCATGCCTTGGCTTCGAGATTGAGGGCAACGATGCCAACCTCAAGGAACTCAACATTGACGGCTACAAGAAGATGATTAACGAGGCTGTCAAGACTTATCCTAACTTCAAGGCTGTTGCAACAACACTCCGCACAGTTAAGACTGCAACCGTCAATGACTGGTCAGCTCTCTGCTGGGCAGGCGGTGAAATCTACAAGGCTAAGCAGTATGACGGCCTTGAAATCATGGACCGTGTTGGCGGCGGTGATTCATTTGCATCAGGCCTCATCTATGGCCTCATGACAACAGGTGACGCCGAGGTTGCCGTTAACTATGGTGCAGCACATGGCGCTCTTGCCATGACGACACCTGGTGATACAACCATGGCTTCCAAGAAGGAAGTTGAGGGTATCATGGGCGGTGCAGGTGCCAGGGTTCAGAGGTAATCCATACAGTTCATACGTGCATTGCAGAATGCAAAAATGGGAGTCGGAATTTCGGCTCCCATTTTTTATACATAATTAACATATGTAAATGTACCTATACAGGAATATTCGCCACACCTTAGAGCGTCACGCCCTGCTTGAATATGGCGAGGTCATGGAAGCCCGCAAGCTCCGCCTTCACCTTCCTGCCTGATGCCACATCAAGCACAAGCTGGAACAGCTCATCAGCAAGCTCCTCCTTGGTCTTGTCCTCAACCATCCTTCCGGCGTTGAAGTCAATCCAATTGCCCTTGCGTGTTGCCATCTTGGTGTTGGTTGCAATCTTCACCGTAGGCACAGGTGATGCAAACGGTGTGCCGCGTCCAGTGGTAAACAGCACAATCTGTGCCCCTGATGCGGCAAGTGCCGTGGAGGCAACAAGGTCATTGCCCGGTGCGCTGAGGAGGTTCAGCCCCTTGGTTTCAACCTGCTCGCCATATGCAAGCACGCCCTTCACAAGGGAGCTTCCTGACTTCTGTGTGCAGCCAAGTGACTTGTCCTCAAGGGTTGTTATGCCGCCATCCTTGTTGCCAGGTGACGGGTTCTCATATATCTCCTGTCCATTCTTGATGAAATAATTCTTAAAATCATTGATGAGACATACGGTTTTGTCAAACAACTGCTGATTAGCACAGCGGTCCATGAGAAGCGTCTCGGCGCCGAACATTTCAGGAACCTCAGTAAGAATTGTCGTACCGCCCTTTGCCACAAGCAAATCTGAGAATGCACCAACTGTAGGGTTAGCGGTAATGCCTGAAAGACCGTCAGAGCCACCGCACTTCATGCCGATGATGAGCTCCTTTGCATTAACCTTCTCACGCTTGAAGCTGGCGGCGTAGCTCATGAGCTCCTCCATGATTGTGGCAGCCTGCTCCTGCTCATCCTCCACATCCTGCACCTGAAGGAACTTAACCCTATCCGGATTATACTCGCCAATGTAATCCTTCAAAACCGCTATACGGCTGTTCTCACATCCAAGTCCAAGCACAAGCACCGCACCTGCATTGGGATGATTGATGAGGTCAGCCAGCACCTTCCTTGTGTTCTCCTGGTCCTCAGTGGTCTGTGAACATCCATAAGGATGCGTAAATGCAACAACCTCATCAACGCCCTCCGGCTTCACAAGTCTTGCCGATGCCTCAATTGCCCTCGCAATAGAATTGACACAGCCAACGGTCGGGATAATCCACACCTCATTACGGACGCCAACCTTGCCATTCTCCCTCATGTATCCGTCAAAGTAAGCCTCATCCTTGGACGGCTCCACATCAACCCCTGTCGGGTTGTATGTATAGTCAAGAAGCTCACCAAGCGCCGTCTTCAAATTATGCGTGTGAACCCAGCCGCCCACGGGAACATCCTCCTGTGCAAAGCCAATCCTGAAACCATATTTAATTACGGCATCACCCTTCGCAATTGCCTTGACAACAAACTTATGCCCCTGCGGGATGTTGTCAACGGTTGTGACAGACACGCCGGCAACCTCAAGGGTAGTCCCCTTCGAAATCGGCTTCAGTGCAACGGCAACATTGTCATTGGAATTAATCTTGATAAAATCCTGCATATTACTCCTCCATTCCTATATTTCATCCTATTACGCAAAAAGTGAAAAGCAAAAGAGGCAAATCTCTTACTTTTCACTTATATTTGCAATGTCTTCGGCGTAAATGCTTAATTCATTAAAGCATTCATTTTCTTAAAATCACGCCTTCACAAGGTCCTCAACAACAGCCCTCATGCCCCTTGTGCGGATATCTGCAATGTAACCTGCGATTGCATCCACAAGGCCGTCAACCTTGCTCAGGTCCTCGCCACCAAAGAACTTGGTGTTGCTTAAGTAGCTCTGTGCAAACTCCTTAGGCTCCTTTGGTGAATTCTCAATGAAGAAGTCAAGGACGAACTGGTCGTCACGGATGTTGTACTTCTCGCCATTGCGGTCACCAATCAGGCAGCGTCCGCCATTTGCCTCACCAGCCTCAGTTGTTGAATAGAAGCTCATGAGCGCCGCAATTGAGAATGTAAGGTACTTAGGCAGCTTGCCGAACTTCTTCACATAACCCAGGAATGAAGGCATGCAGCGTGCTTCCCACTTGGAAACTGAGTTAAGTGAAATGTCAAGGAGCTTATGCTTAACAAATGGATTCTGGAATCTCTCAATTACAGCATCAGCAAAGGTCTTGCACTCATCAGCAGGAAGTGACAGCGTAGGGATTACCTCGTCAAACAATGTCTCCTCCATGTATTTGCGGATTGTAGGGTCATCCATTGACTGCTTTACAATGTCATTGCCTGCAAGGAAGGATGCAAGTACAAATGATGTGTGTGAGCCGTTCAGGATACGAACCTTTCTCTCCTTGTATGGGTGGTGGTCCTTGGTGAATACCACGTTAAGCCCTGCCTTCTCAAATGGAAGCTCCTTGCGGAGGTCATCAAGCTCAAGGTTTGAATCGCTCTCAATTACCCAAAGCCCAAAGGTCTCAGCGGTGTCAATAAGCTGGTCCTCATAACCAAACTCCTTGCAAAGCTCCTCAGCCTCATCCCTTGGATATCCAGGAACGATACGGTCAACAAGCGTCGGGCAGAATGAGCATGCCTCATTGACCCAGTTCTTGAAGCCATCCTCAAGCTTCCACAGCTCGATAAACTTCATTATGCACTTCTTAAGCTCAATGCCGTTGTCAGCGATGAGCTCACATGGGATAAGGATGATTCCCTTGTCCTTGGCACCGTCAAACTTCTTATACCTCTGGTACAGAAGCTTTGTAAGCTTGCCAGGATAAGTCTTAGGAGGCTCGGCATTGAAATCATCAGTCTCATCGAAGACGATTCCTGCCTCGGTTGTGTTGGATACGATAAACCTAAGTGTATCGCAAAGACCATACTCTACATACTTGTCATAATCCTCAATTGCGGCAACAGCGTCAACAACAGAGGTAATCACACGGGTGATTTTCTTTGGCTGTCCGTTCTCAAAGCCCCTTAACTGCAAAGTGTACTGGCACTCCTGCTCATGGAAACGGTCAAGGTTACCGAACTCAATAGGCTTAACGATTACAACTCCACCGTTGAAATCAGTCTTCTCATTGGTAACATCAAAGATGTAATCAACGAATGCCCTGAGGAAATTACCCTCGCCAAACTGCATGACCTTGACAGGCCTGTCCACTGCATGAGTGATTGATTTGTT
>CAYZYS010000011.1:0-29098 GCA_964482605.1 uncultured Bacteroides sp. | reverse complement strand
ATATGCGTTGGAGACCTTCTGTGTGCCGCATGGAATGGTCACTTTGTTATCAACTATCTCCCTAGATATCACAGCCGACTCCTTTTTTATGTGTCCAGTCATCGGATTCGTAATCGATGATGGATGGCTCTGTATGCACGGAGGAAAACAGGAACCGGTCCTGTTCCAGGATATCAATGACGGAATGGTACAGATCCTTCTCTACATAGAGTTTTACGAACAGGTTCTTTTCATCCACGACGCGGTAGGTGCCGCCGGATGCTGGCGTGATGTTCGGTTCCGGGATAATGAGTGTTCCGTGGATCCCCGCATCCAGAAGCGCCTGTGCCAGTGCGTGGAGGTCTGTGCGTTCCTGTTCTGACATCTGTACGTGTTCAAATAAAAGGTATGGTTCCAAGATCATTGTCATAATCGTTCTCTCCCTGCAAAAAATGTGATTACCACAGTTCTACTTCTTCATCTTCCTGCTCGGACCGGCATTTTTCCTGCTGTGCGATCAGTCCGCGGTACAGGCGGTTCATCTGCGTCTCATACCGGCGGAAGGTCTTCCGGAATTCTTCTACATCCGGGAAATCCTCAAAGCGGGAACCGTTGTAGGAATTCTGGATCTCGCGGATGCCGTCCAGCACGGTCAGATATCCGTTCCGGTCATCCGAAAGCGGGATATACCGGTTGATGATGGATGCGAACTGGTTGAAATGGTGTCCTTCCTTATACTGGATGGAGGACAGCTTGATCGCATCCGGATACAGTGCCTGCAGCTCCTGTGTAACGCCCTTGTACAGGCGTTCCATATTGTTGACGAGCATCGGGTAAAAATCGCTCGTATACGGGACATCGCCGTCATAGATCTTCTGCAGTACAGGAAGCGATTCCTGGTTCTTGAGCAGCATGGCGTTTCTTGTCTTGAGCGCCGGGATGTCCTTATGCCGGTAACCACTTTTAGACATAGCGCTCTCCTTTGATGTCCTCGGAGACGAGGGCGAATCCGGTAGAGAGGCTGTGCGCTTCTGCATTGAATGCGTCGATCGCCATCCACATGTCTCCGGTGACCGTTTCAGAGGCTACTTCGATCGTAATGTAGCTGGTCCCGTCATAGACCAGTGAAACATATTCCGGGATCGACTGTGCGATGCCCCGCAGGATATCGAAATCTTTCTTATTCTCGTCGGTAAAATTATTCGGGTAAATTCCGTTCATCCTCTATTTCTCCTTCTTTTCCATATCTTAAATTTAATTCATCCAGGATGTTCTGTTTGTGGGTATACAGATCTTTCGTTCTTGCATACGATATGTCCATGCCGCCGTTTGTCGATAATTCGGACTCTATTTTCGACAATTCTTCCAGCAGTTCTGCCTCTGTCACAGATTTCAGTTTTGCTGTATCCGTTTTCACGAATAGTCCTCCTTTTTGCCTGTGCCTATCTGCACTGTTCTTCTTCTGCGACTGTATCCGGGCAGTATTCCGGAAAATCGGACACCAGATCCATCTGCCCTTCCACTTCATAATGCGCCATTTTATCCTGTTTGACAAGATGGTACTGGTCAAAGACCTTCAGTACGGCATTGACCGTGTCCGGGTCGACCCGTCCGTGCAGTTCATCCGAGACTGCAATGGCGACCTGTCTCGCTTTTGTTTCGGTAAGTTTCATTGTTTTTGTCCTTATCGTGCCTTACGGCTTTGCTCTTTATATGGACAAAAAATGCTGTGGTCACGCAGGAAATAAAGGACGGAAAGAGAAAAAGTTTACTGCTTTGCCTTCTTTTTGGCAGGCACGGTCTCAACAACCTCCTTGGTGCCGTCATCCTTTTCAACCTCCTCGGTTTTTGCCTCCTCGACAATGTGCTCGATTACCGTGTCCTTTTCAGTAACCTCATCCTCGTCAATCGTTTCGTACTGGGGCTCGCCGTCCTCCTTTTCAAGGTAGATTGGAACAGGCATGAAGGAACAGTATTTTTCGATTACCTCCCTTGCGCGGTACTCATTGCAAAATTCATGGGAATCGTCATTCAGGTACAGTGTCATGCAGGAGCCGACCTCGGTGCGGTCCCCGTCGGTCATGTCATACTCGGTTCCGCCATCGCATTCCCAGTGTACAGGAGTTGCACCCGGCTTGTAGGAGAGGGTGTCGATTGTGACCTTGTCAGACACCATGAAGGCAGAGTAGAAGCCAAGTCCGAAGTGCCCTATAATCTGGTCATCATTTGCCTTGTCCTTGTACTGCTCAAGAAAGGCTTCCGCACCTGAAAATGCAATCTGGTTGATGTACTGCTCAACCTCATCTGAGGTCATGCCCAAGCCGTTGTCGATGATTTTGATTGTCTTTTCCGTGGAATTAACCTTGACGATAATCTTGTATTCGGCGTCATCAGGCTCCTCATATTCCCCAATCAGCGCAAGCTTCCTAAGCTTGGTGATTGCGTCGCAGCCGTTCGATATGAGCTCCCTGTAAAATATGTCGTGGTCTGAATACAGCCACTTCTTAATCACAGGAAATATGTTATTGCTGTCAATTGATAAACTACCGTGTCCATTAGCCATTGTATTGTTCTCCATTCCGCAGGTTACGCCGCCAGTGTGCGGCACTGCTGCTTTATTTATTTCTAAAGTTGTATTAATGATAATACCTGGGGAACGAGAAGTCAAGAAAAAATTAGCACTCACTAAAAATGAGTTCTAACAATCGTATTCAATCCCGTTGCCCGTCAGGAAGCCGCTGACATATCGCTCCAATGCCTCATCCAGTGCCTTGTCCATGGAGAAGATTCTCAGTGACGTGCCGGTGGTAAGGGTGAGCCGTCCGCCCTCATAGTGCATGTTCACATAGAGCCCGTTGACATCCTCAGGAGGGATTGAGCCTGCCTCATGTATTATCCCGGAGGTGGTCTCAGGGTTCATTGTGAAGATTAGCTTCATCATGGACGGGGTGCGCTGTCCCTTGATTATGTTGAAGCAAATGGGGCGCAGCAGGCTCCATGGTGCCTTGTCACCCTGCGGGCGTTCGTCCTCGCCGTAGAAGTCCTTGTTGAGTGTGCCGTCCATGTGAAAGGTGTTGTGGGTCGTTATGGTTATCTCGGAGACGAGCCACTGGTCAAAGGCTTCCTGTGAGAGCAGCAGGGACATGAAGTGTTTTATCCCCGTTATTGTGAATATGGTCATGTAACTCCTCATTTCGTGTTGTATTTTGAACTTTTCCATTATATGTGATGTACCGCTGAAATTCAAGCGGCATTGGTCATACAATCAGGCACACAAGGCCTGAATTTTCGTTCATCACCTTTTCAAGGGTATCGCTTATCTTGCCCATGCTTTCAGCGGTGATGTTTCGTGTCTTTTCGGTTATGCCGTCCTCCACAATCTGCTCAATGGTTTTGCCGAAAATGTTGGTGTCCCATATGCCCTCCGGGTCATTGTGGCTGTTTTCCCTTATGTATTCTATCAAATCCTCAGCCTGCTGCTTGGAGCCGACAATCGGCGCAATCTCAATGCTTATGTTGGTCTTGAGCAGGTTGACGGCGGGAGCCTTTGCCTTGATTCTGACGCCGTAGCGGTTGCCGTTTTTGATGATTGACGGCTCCTCAAGCTCAATGTCGCTGCGCGGCGGTGTCACCACGCCGAAGCCCGCATGCTCAACGTCATTTAGGGCGGAGCTGATGTATTCGCAGCTTTTCCGCTTTGATGAAAGCTCCCTTATTGTGTTCACAAGCTCAAGTTCATTGCTGATTGCTGCCCCCGTAAGCTCGCTTATGGTGTCATAGTACACGCTTGGGCGAATGTCAGCCTCAAGGCGTATTTCACCGTTGGAGGTGTTGATTTCCGTGATTCCAAGGGATGCGACCCTGTCGGAGGAGTAGGAGACGGAGGCGGAACGGACGTCCTTCATGGTGGAGCCGATGGTGAGAACCTCCCTTAAGGCAGCGGCAAGCTCCTGCTTTAGCGGATGGCTGTTTTCAAGCATTTCCATCCAGGCAGGCGTGAACAGGCTGAAGCGTGTTATTGGAAATTCGTACAGGGCTGCCTCCAGTATGCGGGTAACGTCGGACTTCTTTAGCTGGTCACAGTTGACAGGTATCACGGTTGTGCCATGCCTTGCGGAAAGCTCCTCCGCAAGCGCTGCCGTCTCATCACTGTGCGGATGCAGGCTGTTGAGCAGCACCACATATGGCTTTCCTATTGACTTCAGCTCGTTGATTGTCCTTTCCTCCGCGGGAATGAAGGCGCTCCTGTCAATTTCCCCAAAGGAGCCGTCGCAGGTAACGACAATCCCGATGGTTGAATGTTCGCTTATGACCTTGTTGGTTCCAACCTCGGCTGCACGGGTGAAGGGTATTGCCTCCTTGAACCAGGGCGTCCGCACCATCCTGTCATATTCGCCCTCCTTGTGCCCGAATGCCTGGTCAACCATGAAGCCGACACAGTCAATCAGCCTTACCCTAATGGAAAGCCCCTCTGCAATGCTTACCTCCACCGCCTCATTTGGCACAAATTTTGGCTCGGTTGTCATTATCGTCCTGCCTGCGGCGCTTTGCGGCAGCTCGTCATTGGCACGCTGCCTTGCACCCTCGTCATTCATCATCGGGAGTATGCACACGTCCATGAAACGCTTGATGAAGGTGGATTTTCCGGTGCGCACCGGCCCCACCACACCCAGGTATATTTCCCCGTGGGTTCTTGCCTGTATGTCATTATAGAGATTAAATTCGTTCATCCTGCTTCTCCTGTCAACATTTTTTATTACAAGGGTATGAGGCTTGCGGTGATGTTAGACCTGAAAATTCAGGGCGTCAGGGGTGGCATTGTCTGTTGCCTTTTCCAGCAGGTTGGTTTTTCTTCTGTATATGTATGCCTGCCAGGACAATATTTCCTCCACGTCAACGTAATTTTCATTCACCTCCCTGACCAATGCGTTGAGTGAGGAGAGGTCAGGCGCCTCCTCCATTGGGATTACAAGCACCTCATGGATGCTGCTCGGCAGTATCACCAGGTCAGCCCCTGTCCTGTCGGCGAAGTCCCTGAGCACATTGTCGTACAGGATGCAGCCTGCACCCTGTATCATGCTGGAATTGGTCAGTACATACATGGGAAAATCGTGAAATTCAGGGAATTGTTCGGATGACAATGCCAATGGGGATGATTCGGAGGTGAGCATACCCCTCAGCAGGTCGCATACGGGGACAAGCTTTGGCGGAAAAAGAAGCGGTGTGTTTTCCAGTGAATGTTCAAATACGGCCTGCTCGTCCACGCCCCACATGTCGAGGTGGGAGTTTTTAACCAGAACGGAGGCGATACCGTCCTGCCCGTTTCTCAATATGCATTGGAACACAACCGCAAGGTCAAGTATTTTCTTGTGGGGGACGTCCCGCAGGAGCAGCTCATTTTCGGCGTAATTGATGAGCTTGTAGGTGATTAGGTGCTTAATCCTGTCAAAGTCGAAGTAGTCGGTTGCATTGGGCGGCATGCCGTCCTGGTGTGCCTCCTTTAGCTGCAGGATTTCCTGTGCAATCGAATCAAGGCTTCTTCCTGCCTCGAATTGGCTGTAATACTGGTTCACATAAACAGTGGGTGTGCCTGTGCGGCTGTCCTCTATTATGCTCAGCCCGTCCAGCGCAAGCCCGTTGTTTTTAAGCACGCTTTTCACGGAAACACGTGCGTCGTCCCCCGCGAGAAGCTGCACGCTTTCCGAGAGGCTTGTCAAAAATTGTTGATAATTCATTCAACCTTCCTTTCTGAATAAAACAATGAAAAACATTAAATAATAGCAACATAAAATGGAATAACCGCGGCTGATTGCCAATTAGCCAAAGATTAACGCGAAGTCTGAAAATTAAAAAACCATGTGTAGAATATACCAGTTGGCAGGGCAAATGTCAACCACAACATATCGTTTGACTTGATGGCGCTGTTTTGCTATAATGTGCAAATGCAGGTGCCGGTTGGCGGCTGCCATGTTCGTGTAGCTCAGTGGATAGAGCACCGGCCTCCGGAGCCGGGTGTCGTGCGTTCGACTCGCATCACGAACATTTTTTGATGTGTAAGGTTGGCAGTGTGGCAGCAGTCCTGGCTGTTCCAGGGGGTCAGGGATTTCGGAGGGGTTGGATGTTGAAGGGATTGATTCAGGGGCTTAGGAGGCTTGAGCTGTCACAGCTCATCGTTCCCACGCTTGTGGTGGCGGCTGTTGTGACGGTTGTTTTCGTGCTTGTCCCCGTGGGGAATCCCTATCAGTATTCCAATGTGACCGTCAATGATGCGGATGCATGGCAGTACATGGATGTGCAGCAGGTGACCCAGCAGGGGACGCTTGCGGCACAGGGCGGCGGTGTACAGCCGTCTTCGGCGCAGTCGCAGGCAGGATATGCCGCAGGCTCATTTGTGCTGAATGGCAATGAGCGTGTCAGCGCCCTGGTTGATAATTATTATGAGGCGCTGGTGGCGGGAAGCGATGAAAGACTTGCAAAGTACACGGATAATGTTGAGGGCATAACCGCTGATTACAGGCGGATATTTGCAGTGTACGTGGATGAGGTGGGTGAGATTGACTGCTACTGCATGAGTGGGCTTTTGTCCGGCACATACATTGTGGCTGCGGTTTCGCAGCTATATTACAAGGGATTTGACGAGAGCCTTCCCAATGTTGACTATTTTTATGTGTGCACGGATGCAAGCGGCAACATGTACGTGTCCAACAGTGAGCCGCCTGATGATGTCAGGGCGTACAATGAGATGATGTACAGGAACACGGCAATGTCGCAGATTGTGGCAAGGTATGTTGAAAGCTATGATGAGAAGCTGAGGAACAACCCTGAGTTGTCGGAGTTTGTGTCAGGCTTCAGGCAGGATGCGCAGCCGCTTGATGACGGGGAGCCGGAGACGGCTTCGGATTGAGGATGGAGACATATTGAAGAACGGCGTTGAAGGAACACGAATTAATAAATACCTCAGCGAGGCGGGGGTGTGCTCAAGGCGTGAGGCAGACCGCCTTGTTGGGGCAGGCGAGGTCATGGTTGACGGTGAGGTGGCGCAGCCCGGCAGCAGGGTGGCATACGGGCAGAGGGTCACGGTGAGGGGCAGGTATGTCAATCCGTACAACAACAGGATTGTCCTTGCCTTCAACAAGCCCATGGGCATTGTCTGTACCACCACTGACAAGCAGGGACACAACAACATAGTGGAATACATTGGCTATCCTGACAGGATTTACCCGGTGGGAAGGCTTGACAAGGATTCCGAGGGGCTGATTCTCATGACCAACGATGGTGAACTGATGGACGGCATATTGAGGGCGTCCAACGGCCATGAGAAGGAGTACATAGTCAGGGTTGACAAGCCAATCACGGAAGCGTTCATTGCCGACATGGCAGGCGGCGTTTACCTTGAGGAGCTTGGGAGGCAGACGCTTCCCTGTGTGGTGGAGAGGGTGACGAGGTTTTGCTTCAGGATTATACTCACCCAGGGACTTAACCGCCAGATAAGGCGCATGTGTGATGCATTTGGTTACAGGGTGCTCAAGCTTAAGCGCATAAGGATAATGAACATTGAGCTTGGCGACCTGAAGGTGGGGAAATACAGGGAGCTGACCGAGCAGGAGCTTGCCGGCATAGATGAAATGCTTGCAAATGGCAGGGCTTAGGGGAGTGGAAGGACAGCAAAATGGATTTGGACAGGATTAAGGAATTGGTTGACATATTGAACAGGGCGGGGAGAAGCTATTATTCCGAGGGCCGTGAGATTATGTCAAATTATGAATATGATGCTCTCTATGATGAGCTTGTGGAGCTGGAGAAGAAGACGGGTGTCGTACTGTCCAACAGTCCCACGGTAAATGTGGGCTATGAGGTGGTTAGCCAGCTTCCGAAGGAACGCCATGAAAAGCCCATGCTGAGCCTTGACAAGACAAAGGACGTGGAGGCGCTTGCGGGGTGGCTTAACGGCCATGAGGGGCTTCTTTCATGGAAGATGGATGGTCTTACGATTGTGCTTACCTATTCAGGGGGACAGCTTGTGAAGGCTGTCACAAGGGGCAACGGCGAGGTGGGTGAGGTCATAACCCAGAATGCGAGGATGTTCCAGAACCTTCCCGTGACAATTCCCCACAAGGGTGAGCTGATACTCCGCGGCGAGGCTGTCATAAGGTATTCTGATTTTGAGAGGATTAACCAGCAGATACCGGAGGAGGGGGCAAGGTACAAGAACCCAAGGAACCTTTGCAGCGGCTCGGTGCGCCAGCTAAACAGCCAGGTGACAAGGGAGAGGAATGTCAACTTCTTTGCGTTTACCCTTGTAAGGGCGGAGGGGGTTGATTTTGGCAACTCCAGGAGGTCACAGATGGAGTGGCTTTCCTCCCAGGGCTTCCAGTGTGTGTATTACAGGCTGGTAAATGAGGCTGACATAAGGGATGCCGTGGCGTGGTTCCAGGCGGAGATTGCCTCCAATGATTTTCCGTCGGACGGCCTTGTGATAACCTATGACGACATAGCCTACGGGGATTCCCTTGGCACTACCGCAAAGTTCCCGAGAAATTCATTTGCCTTTAAATGGACGGACGAGGTGGCGGTGACAACGCTTCGCCAGATTGAGTGGAGCGCCTCAAGGACGGGGCTGATTAACCCTGTTGCCGTATTTGACAGCGTGGAGCTTGAGGGAACGTCCGTAAGCCGTGCCAGTGTCCACAACATTTCCATAATGGAGGGGCTTGAGCTTGGCATAGGTGATGAGATTCAGGTATACAAGGCGAACATGATAATACCGCAGATTGCCGAGAACCTCACAAGAAGCGGCGTGAAGGACATTCCTGCGGTCTGTCCCGTGTGCGGGCAGCCCACGCAGATTCGGGAGGTCAATGAGGCAAAGACGCTGTATTGCACCAATCCTGCGTGCCAGGCAAAGCATGTAAAGAGCTTTGTGCATTTTGTGGCAAGGGATGCCATGAACATTGACGGACTCTCGGAGGCGACACTTGAGAAGCTGATTCAAAAGGGCATGCTCCACAAGTTTAAGGATTTATTCCACCTTGATGAGTTTCATGACGAGATTGTCAGTATGGAGGGCTTTGGTGAGAAATCCTATGATAATCTCATGGCGGCACTGGAGAAGTCCAGAAGCACCACGCTGCCAAGATTGATATACAGCCTGGGCATAGACAACATAGGGCTGTCCAATGCAAGGCTGATTGTGAGGAGCCTTGCCGCAACGCCGGAGGGCGTGATTGACGCCACGAGGGATGAGCTGTGCGTCATTGACGGCATAGGTGACGTGATTGCGGATTCATTTGTTTCATATTTCCAGGATGCGGGGCACAGGGCGGATTACCTGGACCTCCTTGGCGAGGTGGAGGTTGCTGCTGACGCAAGGCCGGAGGGCGGAGCGGTGCTTGATGGGAAGGTCTTCGTCATAACGGGTTCCCTCAATTCATTTGCCAACAGGAATGAGCTGAAGGAGCTCATAGAAAATAACGGCGGCAAGGTGACGGGAAGCGTGACGGGCAACACAAGCTATCTCATCAACAATGACAATATGTCAACCTCCTCCAAGAACAAGACCGCAGCCAAGCTGGGGATTCCGGTGATAACCGAGGCTGAGTTTTTGGAGCTGCTGGGGACTAACTGAACGGACATGTAATATTGAGGATTGGGGGTTGGTTTTTAATGCCAGTTAAGATACAGAATGATTTACCGGCAAAGGAAGTGCTGGAGCATGAGAATATATTTGTGATGGATGAAAACAGGGCAATAAGCCAGGATGTGCGCCCATTGCAGATTCTGGTGCTGAACCTGATGCCAATCAAGGAGGACACGGAGCTTCAGCTTTTGAGGGCGATGTCAAACACGCCGCTTCAGATAGATGTTTCCTTCATGCAGATGGAAAAGCATGTGTCAAAGAACACATCAGAATCACACCTGCACAAGTTTTATGACTGCTTCAAGAACCTGAAGGGCAATAATTATGACGGGCTCATCATAACGGGCGCGCCCGTGGAGCAGTTGGAATATGAGGACGTGGATTACTGGGATGAGCTTACGCAGATAATGGACTGGTCAGACGGGCACTGCACCTCAACCCTGCACATATGCTGGGGGGCGCAGGCAGGTCTTTACCACAGGTACGGAATCAAAAAGCACCTGCTTGACAAGAAACTGTCAGGCATATATGAGCATTACGTGCTCAACAGGAAGCACCCGCTTGTAAGGGGGTTTGATGACTGCTTTAAGGCTCCGCATTCACGGTATACGGCGGTGAGCGAGGAGGATGTCGCAGCCCAGGGGCAGCTTGAAATCCTTGCGTCCTCAAGGGAGGCGGGGGCATACCTCATTGCCTCAAGGGACGGCAGGCACATATTTGTGATGGGACACCCTGAATATGACAGGGTAACGCTGGACGCAGAGTATAAGAGGGATGTGAAGAAGGGCATCAATCCTGACATTCCCGTGAATTATTACCCTGGTGATGACTGCACGCAAAGACCGCTGTTGTCATGGAGGAGCCACTGCAACATACTGTACAGCAATTGGCTTAATTATTTTGTGTACCAGACAACGCCGTATGACCTTAACGGTGCGCCAATGAAACGCTGAGCATAAAGCGCCGAACCGACATACTTTCCTGACGGGTATCAAAAAACGTGATAATTGGTATTGCTTACACTGCATTTAAGTAGAATATTACCGAGGAGGAATGCGGTGTATGGTGAGCAGGGTTAGGGAGTTGAGGAAGAAGCGGGGGCTTAACCAGAAGGCGCTTGGCGATGCCATAGGCGTGTCGCAGCAGACAGTGAGCAGGATAGAAAATGACATATACAGCACGGAGCTTGACCTGTTCATCAAGCTGGCGCGCTTCTTTGGGGTGACAATGGAGTATCTTGCGGGGGTCAGCGACGTGCCGAGGAGCCCTGAGATGGAGATTAGCATAAGGAGGGAGCTTGATGAGAACCAGGAGTTCATCATTGAGTTCTGCAAGCTGAAGGAATCCAGCAGGGAGGTGGTCAGGCAGCTGGTTGACAATATGGTTGGGATTCAGGGTGAGTTGTGATTTTTCTTTGAAATGTCTAAAAATTAAATAACCATATTGCAATTGACAGAATTTGGAATTATAATTGCCCCGTAGGCTGGCGATGGCGATGCAAGATGGGAATTGTAAGGCGGGTTGTGCCATTGTGGTGCAGACCTGCTTTTTATACGTTATGGGCGCATGCGGCGTTGGGCCGCTCGCTCCGGGTACAACAGACAGGACGCAGATACTCCCACTTACAAACTTGCTAAGGATGACTTGAAAGGAGTAACTAAGGATGAAGGTGTTAAAATCTATCAGGGCAAAGATAACCCTTGGGATGATGCTGTGCGTGCTGCTTGCGGGAGGCTTGGTTGGCGGCACCTGTCTGGGCTTGATGAAATCAGGCATGCTGGAGCAGAGGAGGAGCGAGACAAAGAGCGTTGCGGCAATGGCGGCAGCGGTTGTTGACGGCGACATGCTTGACAGCATACACAAGGGTGATGAGGGCGGAAGTGCATACGCAACGGTGCTTAAACAGCTTCGGGATTTTCTGGAGGGTGATGATGTTGCGTACATATATACAATGCGCATGTCGGGAAACGAGCTGCAGTTCGTGGTGGATGCAGACCCGTCAGGCGGTGCGGCGGTTGGTGATTCATACGAAAGTTATGACGTGATTGAGGAGGCATTTGCGGGCAATGCAACGGTTGACAGCGAGGTGACAAGCGATGAATGGGGGCAGTTTTACAGCGGCTTTGCCCCTGTGTACAACAGTGCGGGAAAGGTTGTCGGCGTGGTGGGCGTGGACTGCTCGGTGGAGTCCATCAACAGGCAGGAGGAGGTAATGCTCCGCACGCTGCTGATAATTGAGGTGTTAAGCCTTGCCGTGAGCTTTGTGGTTGCATTTTTGTCAAGCGGGCTGCTTGTACGGAACATAAGGAGCATTAATGGCAAGGTGGAGGAGCTGGCGTCGGCAGGCGGTGACCTTACCCATGAAATCAGTGTCAAATCAGGGGATGAGGTTGGCACAATTGCCAGGAACATGAACCAGTTCATAGCAAGCCTTCGCAGTATGCTTTTGCAGCTTAAGGATGACAGCCACAGGCTCATGGATGCGACAAGGGTCATAGACCAGAGCATGAAGAGCTCAGCCTCGGAGGTTGAGTCCATGTCGGCAACAATGCAGCAGACAACGGCAACCATGGTCGGCATGAATGACAAGGCGCAGGACATCAAGGAGCAGGCTGTCGCATCAGGGGTTCTTGCCAAGAAAATGATTCGCGAGACGGGTGAGCATGCACAGCACACCGTGGCAATTCAGGACAATGCAAGAAAGTTCCAGGGCGATGCGGCTGAGGCCAAGAGGAAGATGAAGGTGCATGTGGATGAGATTGGCTCAAATCTTGAGGATAAGATTCAGCAGTCCCATAAGGTGGAGAAGATTGGCGAGCTCACGGGCAAGATTGTGGAGATTGCCACGCAGACGAACCTCCTTTCCCTCAATGCAAGCATAGAGGCTGCAAGGGCAGGAGAGTCAGGCAGGGGCTTTGCGGTTGTGGCAACGGAGATTGGGCAGCTTGCCGAGCAGTCGGCGCAGACGGCGAATGAAATCGGGACAATCAATGAGGAGATTACCAAGGTGGTAAGCGAGCTGTCGGAGTCCTCATTTGAGCTTTTGAACATAGTCAATACACAGGTGATGAAGGATTATGACATGCTGGAGCACACTGGTGAGTCATATTACCGTGATGCCGAGGATTTCCGCATGCGAATGGAGGAATGCATGTCGCATATGGGGCAGCTTCAGGAGAGCATGGAGGCAATCACGGGCCATGTGACGGAGATTGCCGGAGGGCTGCAGGCTGAGACGGATGCGGTCAGGGAGAACACCGAAAGCATCGTGGCGATACAGGGCAGGATTGAGGCGGTTGTCGCCTCGGTTGAGGACAATGAAAAAATAATTGACAGCCTTGAGGGGATACTGGGGGGCTTCAAACTCTAGTATACATTTGAGGTATAAAGGAGTAGACATGACGCATAGTGAGCAGAGGGTGTGGATGATACAGAGGCTTCTTGAGGAAAATCCGCGTTATGCGGGGCATCCAATTCCGGCTTCAGCGGACGCGCAGAAGGACATGCTGCGTGCATTGATGAACGTCAGGGAGCCGATGCCCATAAGCAGTGAGTTCCTTGGCATACAGGATGAATATTTGTCAAGGGAGAATGCGCTTTCGGGAATCACGGATGTGGATGACCTTGAACCCTCGGCGCTTGATGACAGGATTTGCCTGTGGCAGGGTGACATCACCACGCTTAAGGCCGGTGCAATCGTCAATGCAGCCAACAGCCAGTTGTGCGGGTGCTTCAGGAGCCTGCACAATTGCATTGACAACATCATACACAGCAGGAGCGGGATACAGCTTCGCCTTACCTGCCATGACATCATGCAAAGGCAGGGATATGAGGAGCCGACGGGACAGGCAAAGCTCACCCCTGCATACAACCTCCCGTGTGATTACGTGCTTCACACGGTGGGGCCGATTGTGGAGGGCAGGCTTACGAAGGAACATGAGGAGCAGCTTGCGTCCTGTTACAGGTCGTGCCTTGGGCTTGCGGCAGCCAACGGCATTAAAAGCGTTGCCTTTTGCTGCATTTCCACGGGGGTGTTCATGTTCCCGAATGACAGGGCGGCACACATTGCGGTTGACACGGTCAGGCAGTGTCTTGATTCAGGCTCATGCGCAGGGGTTGAAAGGGTTGTGTTCAATGTTTTCAAGGATGTTGACAGGAGGATATACGAGGGGCTGTTGATGTAAAATGTTATGGAAATAATGTCGGTTTTCTGTTATAATTATGTCAAATGTGAACCGTTGACCTGCATATGATAAGAATGGAGATTTTGTTATGGTTGATTACAATGTGTTTCCTTTGAATGAAGAACTAAAGCGCGAAATTATGGGATTAAACATTGACTATGTGTTTCAGCCAATCTTCTATCCCGACGGCAAGAGCGTATACGCCAGGGAGGCGCTGATGAGGCCTGGCGCGCGTGGTGTGCTTGACCTGATTGGGGAGTACAGGGATGCCGGAAGGCTCCATGTGCTTGAGGTTGCCACGGTGTTTGGCGCAGTTAAGGCATTCAATGACAGGGGTTACCAGGAGCTTGTCTCGCTCAATTCATTTCCCTCGGAGGGTTTGAACCAGGACGAGGAGGACATTTTCAATTCTTTCTACGGCAGCCTTGTGGGGAAGGCGCTGGTTGAGGTGATTGAGTATACCCAGCTTGACTTTGACAAGTGGCGTGACAAGAAGGAAATCCTGAAAAAGAAAAGCCTTGACATAGCCCTTGACAACTTCGGGATTAGCAAGAATGACATGGTTGCCGTTGATGTGTTCCAGCCGTCGGTTGTGAAGATTGACAGGAGCATCATAACGGGAATACAGGATGATGTGGAGAAGGAGGAGAGCTTCTTCTATTTCTCTGAGAATATGCACCGCCGCGGGACCATGGTTTTGGCGGAGGGCGTTGAGACCAAGGAGGAGTTCAATTTTCTTGTGAAGCATGGTGTTGACCTGCTCCAGGGCTTTTATCTTGCAAGGCCGGAATGATGCGGCATGCCGTATGCCGGATGATTAAAAAATGTTGTGAAAATGCATTTCGGGTGTTAAGTTAATTGTGTATGCACCCGATATACAAGTTGAGAACTATTGTGGACGACACGGACGTCGCCTGTATTTTTAAGGAGGAAAGCCATGATTAATTATGATGTATCAACACTTTTCAGCAGCCTGAGTTCCTCAAGCACGCTGAGTTCATTTAATTTCAGTGATTATGCTGCCATCAGGAACGGCAGCTACAAGAAGCTGCTTAAGTCCTATTATGCTGAGCAGAGTGGAACCTCCACTTCGTCTGACAGCACCACCTCAAAGACTTCAACGACATCAACGACAAGCACCACGACTGACAACACGGAGCTCACCAAGGTGAAGAAGAATGCCGAGGCACTCAAGACCAGCGTGAATGCACTTGGCGAGGATGATTTGTGGAAGCAGACCGCAGGTGCATATGACACTGACGGCATAGTGAAGGCTGTGAAGGAATTTGCCAGTGATTACAATGACACCCTGACGCAGGCGGGGAAGGTAAGCTCCAAGGAGGTAACACAGAGCACCAAGTTCATGACCAACATGACTGATACCATGTCCAATGCACTCAAGAAGGTGGGCATAACGGCAGGTACGGATGGAAAGCTCACGGTTGATGAGGATACCCTTAAGAGCGCTGACATGAGCAAGGTAAAGTCACTTTTCAGCGGTGATTATTCATACGGAAGCCAGATTGCACAGAAGGCATCAAGCATATCCAGTGCGGCTGTGATGAGCTCCAGCCTGTATTCGGGAAGCGGCACTTATTCAAGCTACTATACAAGCATTTGGAGCCAGAGTGTATAAGGACTTTGTGTGTATTATGGTTTGCATGTGAATTGATGATTGGTAATGGAGGAATGGGATATGGTAGGAACAGACAGTTATTCAAATTATACGGCGGACACCTCCGCTTCAGTGGCATCAGCCGCATATTCAACCAAGGCAGCGTCCACGGCATCGGCAAAGACAACGGATGCGGACACACAGGCGGCAGCCGGTGATGGCGTGGTATATGAGAAGTCCGGCAGCAGCACCACCAAGGCAACGTATTCAATCAACAAGATGAGTTCCGAGGACAGGGCTGCATTGGTACAGCAGTTGAAGAATGACCAGACAAGCCGCCAGAACCAGCTTTCAAGCCTGGTTCAGCAGATGCTTTCAAAGCAGGCAGGTGCATCAAACCTTGCGGACATGTTCTCGGCGGAGAATCTCAAGGGCGTGAGCGCCGCTGACATTGCCCAGGCAAAGGAGGATGTGTCAGAGGATGGCTACTGGGGAATCAGCCAGACCTCACAGAGGCTCTTTGATTTTGCAAGTGCGCTTGCCGGGGATGACGAGGAGCAGATGCAGAAGATGCAGGAAGCAATAGAGAAGGGCTTCAAGCAGGCAACCAAGGCATGGGGCAAGGACCTGCCATCAATCTGCCAGGACACATTGACGGCTACCAACAAGCTGTTTGATGATTATTACGCTTCAAAGAAGACTGAGGAGTAATGGGCTGGCGGGCTGTATGCGGTTAGGCATGTGAATTTATTTTGTAGCTTAATGGATGGGCTGGTAGTGCGGATTGACACCTACCAGCCTATATTTTATGTACACAGCCGCATATGGAAATTAGCTGCCTGACAGTAGCATGCGGCTGGTACAGCCGAGCTGGAGGCTGGAAGGATTGGCCTCCAGCTCGATTATGAATTCATCATTAAAAAATGGACATCGGAGGCATGGATGAGGTACATAGGCTTTTATGATGGTGAGGAGACAACCGCAAGGGAGCTGATGGGGCTGGAGCTGTGGTCTAAGCTGCACGATTTGAGGATTAACACAGCCATAATGAAAAATACTGACGAGCTGCAGGAGTACATTAAGGAGGAACGCCCCAACATCATGGTTATGGTGGTTGACAATAATTCCCAGAAAAATGCGGAGCTCATGGACATCATAGCCCGTTCCTTTGCGGAGATTGAGACAATAGTAATCGGTGTCAATGAGGGCTATGACGTTGTCAGGGGCTTCTTTGTCAGTGGGGTGCGGGATTATCTGTTGAGGCCTGTTGACAGGGGGATGTTTGAAAATGCAATCTTCAAGGCGTACAGCGGCTTTGGCATGGAATATGTCGTGGGGCGGCTGAAGCCTGAATTTGATGCACTGATTGAGAACATAGCAAAGGGCGGCGGCGAGGAGGAGCTGATAATAGGGGAAATATTTGACCACATATACACCGATTGGGACAATGATCTGTTAAACTGCCAGATAATAGCCGACAGGGCTAAATATTACATGTATGACAGGCTGCTTGACAGAAAGCCATGGATGGAAAAATTTTTATACAGAAATGATTTCATGTATGACTGCGGCTTTTCCATGAGAAGCCGTGAGGAGCTTCAGCATTCCTGGGTCATCAACTTCAAGGAGGCAGGTGCGATAGAGAGGAAATACGAGATAATAGATGACAGGCGTGTGTACAAGATTGGGAAATATGTGATTATAAATGTTGACGACAGGCTCACGCTTGATGTCGTTGCGCGGAATGTGTACCTGAACCCAAGCTATATCAGCCATATATTCAAGAAGGTGACGGGGATTAATTTCACTGAGTTCATGACGGAGGTTAAGATAGACAGGGCAAAGGTGCTGCTTCGTAACGAGGAGCTCAGAATCCGCGATGTCTCGGCAACGGTGGGGTATGGCAACCAGGAATATTTTTCAAGGATTTTCAAGGAGAGGACGGGGTACACGCCTGTGGATTACAGGGCAGTGCTGGCTGAAAGGTACATGAACATATAGCCGTGGATAAAGCAGACCTAAAGATATTATAGGCTAACCTAAAAATATTTACTTGTATGCACCAATGCATGTGTTTATATTAAGTGTGTCGGGTGCAAAGGGGCACGAGAGCGAATGCTTTCGTGCCCCTTTTGCGTTGGGTACAGGCAGTGGGGCAGGTCATATGGCAGACTGCGATAATGCATTTATGGGAGGTAGTTATGGGAAAGCTGGATGGTAAGGTTGCAGTCATCACCGGAGCCTCAAAGGGCATAGGTGAGGGGATTGCCAGGGTGTATGCAAGGTATGGCGCAAAATGCGTCCTCGCTGCAAGGGGTGAAAAGGTAATGGGACTTGCGGATGAGCTGAGGGAGCAGGGACATGATGCGGTTGGCGTCCAGGTTGACGTGTCGGATTACGAGAGCGTCCAAAGGCTGGTTAAAATCGCAGTGGAGCAGTACGGGACAATCGACATACTTGTGTGCAATGCGGGTGTGTGCGTGCTGGAGGATTTTCTGGAGGATGACACATTCCAAAACAGGGACCTGCATTTCGACATTAACATCAAGGGTGCATGGAATGCCGCCAAGGCAGTGCTTCCTGTGATGATTAAGGGCGGCGGCGGTTCAGTGGTGATAATGAGCTCTGTCACGGGTGACATGGTGGCAGACCCGGGCGAGGTCGCCTATGCAACCTCCAAGGCAGCGCTTGTTGGCTTCACCAAGTCAATGGCGAGGGAGGTGGCGGACAAGAACATTCGTGTCAATGCCATCTGTCCGGGATATGTGAGGACGCCGCTTGTGGAGGGAATGGCAAGGCAGTCGGACCCGGAAAATCCGGAGAGGGCAATACAGGCGATTGCGGATGCTGTCCCGCTTAAAAGGCTTGCAGACCCGATGGAGGTTGGGGAGCTTGCCGCATTTCTTGGAAGCAATGAGTCCAGCTACATAACCGGGACACAGATTGTGATTGACGGGGGAAGCACACTGCCTGAGACAACATCAATGGGGCAGTAGGTGATAAAAAACATCATGGGAGGATTAAAGTCATGGGAAATTTAATTGAGGAGCTGTTCAACCAACCGAAGGATGTCATATTTGACAAGTCAATTGAGTATTGGAACAGCGGAAAGACAAAGGAGTGGCTGGACCTTAAGATTGACCTGATAATAGGCAAAAGGGAGGGTTATTATTTCTGGGACATGGACGGGAAGCGCCTCATGGATGTACACATCAATGGAGGCACATACAGCCTGGGACACAGGAATCCTGAGGTCATTGCGGCGCTGAAGGAGGCAACGGAGTATGTTGACATTGGCAATCACCATTTTCCGTCACCACTTAAGGCCGAGCTTGCAAAGACCGTGATTGAATCGTCCCCTGAGGGAATGAAGCACGTGATATACGGCTCAAGCGGCGGTGAGGTGGTTGACCTTGCAATGAAGTGCGCCAAGGCAGCCACCAAGAGAAGAAAGATAGTCAGCATGCAAAACTGCTACCACGGACACACCGGTGCTGCGGTTGCGGCCGGCGCGGACAGGTATTGCAAGCTGTTCCTAGCGGACAGGGAGGACAATGTCAAGGTTCCATTCAATGACATAGAGGCAATGGAGCAGGCGCTCAAGGGTGAGGACGTGGCTGCGGTCATTGTGGAGACAAGCCTTGCCACATACGGCTTTCTCATGCCGGAGCCGGGGTATCTTGCGGCGGTCAAGAGGCTGTGTGAAAGGTATGGGACGCTTTACATAGCTGATGAGGTACAGACTGGGCTCATGAGGTCGGGGAAAATGTGGTGTGTTGAGACACAGGGGGTCAACCCTGACATCATTGTCACCTCCAAGGGATTTTCGGGCGGTATATACCCGATATCAGCCGTCATCCTGAATGAGAAGGCATCCTACTGGATGACCGTTGACGGAAGTGCCCACATGGCTACCTTTGGAGGCGCTGAGCTTGGGTGTGCATGCGCACTTAAGGTATTTGAGATACTCAACCGCAAGGAGACAAAGGACAATGTTGAGTATATTTCCAGATATTTAAGGGCTGGGCTTGAGGAAATCATGCGTGATAATCCTGACACATTTACGGGCATACGCCAGATTGGCACAATCATGGGGCTCGAATTTGCGGGCAGGGAGGGTGCGATTCCGGTCATGCAGCACTTGTACAAGAACGGTGTCTGGGCGATTTACTCACAGCTTGACCCGCATGTGCTCCAGTTCAAGCCGGGCGTGCTTGCCACGAAGGAATATTGCGACGAGCTTCTTGAGAAGATGGCATACAGCATCAAGGAGGCCAGGGGCGACATACTGGCGTTGATGTGACACGGGCGGGCAGGGCTGACAGACTTTGCTGCCCGATTGAATGAATAGTGTGGAGGCAGGTATGGCTTTTGAAAATGTGAAGCTTTTTGACGAGGTGGCAACCGCCTCGCTGGAAAAATATGGCTGGCAGGACAGCGATGAGGCAAGCCTCATAGTGTTATCGGAAAATGCAACATATATGGTTAAAAATAAGAATACAGGTGAGAAGGATGGCGTGCTGCGCATAAGCAGGCCGGGGTACCACACCTTGAGTGAGCTTAATTCCGAGATGAAATGGCTTCGCCAGATTAATGATTACACGCCGCTTTTGGTTGCAAACCCCATCAAGGGGCTGGACGGCAGGAACATACAGGAGGTCACGGGGCCTGACGGAAGCATTTATTACTGCGTAATCTGTGAGTTTCTTTCAGGGGATGCCCCTGATGAGGACAATGAGGAGCAGATGGTAAAGCAGTTTAAGTACCTTGGCGAGACAACGGCATATCTCCATCGCCAGACGGAGATATGGAACGGCACGGACAAGCTGGACAGGATGGTGTGGAACTATGACACCATCATAGGCGCACACGGGGCATGGGGCGCATGGGAGGATTTTCGTGACATGACGCCGGATGCAAAAAATGTCCTGTCCGAGGTTTCGAGAATCATTGAAAAGAGGCTTAAGAGGTACGGCAGGAATGACAATAATTTCGGGCTGATACATGCGGATTTGCGGCTTGCCAACCTTTTGATTGAGGGCGACCAGATTAAGGTCATTGATTTTGATGACTGCGGCTTTGGCTGGCATTTGCACGATTTGGCATCGGCGCTCAGCTTCATCGAGGATAAGCCGATAGTGCCAAAGCTGGTAAATGCATGGCTTGCAGGGTACAAGAAGGTTCTTCCGTTCACCGACACTGATTTTGAGGAGATAGACACCTTCATAATGATGCGCAGGATGCAGCTTACGGCATGGCTTGCGTCCCACAGCGAATCAGGGCCGGTGGAGGAGCTGAGCAAGGGCTGGATGGACGGAACCATGGAGCTTGCGGAAAGATATTTGAGGTTATTTGGTTAAAAAGGGAAACTGGCAGGAAATATTCATTTGATGGAGGAGAAAATTTATGGGTGAAAAAAAGACGAGTGCTTTGTCAAAATCGATGAAGCTGATTTACGTGTACGCGATGGCAACGGGTGCGATTTTCACGTTTATGTGCTACTGGGACGGGATTTTCATGTCATACACGGGACCTGCAACGTTCCTGGCATTTGCGCTGATGACAATGGCGGTGCTGCCAACGGCGTTCGTGTATGCGGAGTTTTCCACCATGCTGCCAAGCACGGGCTCATGCCTTGTGTTTAACACGGTGGGTATCAATAAGCATGCAGGCTTTTGGTCGGCCTGGCTTATTATGTGTGCCTGGATTGCGGTTCCCGCAGCAGGCGTCCTGGGGATAATTGAGTGGCTCAATTACCAGTTTGGGTTCAACCTCACGGGAACGACAGCCGTGATTGTGGGTGCAGTCGTGCTCTGCTTCTGGTGTGTGCTCAGCATGTACAAGAATGTTGTGGCAGGAAAGGTCCAGTCCTTCATGCTCTTTGCGGGAATATGCGGAATACTGATATGCTCCCTGATGTTTTTGTTCAGCGGGCACTGGAGCCTTTCAAATTTTGCCAATTTCTTCACAAGCAGCAACATGAAGGAATGGGGCGGCTCATTTGCCTCCACGGGGATTGCCTGGGTGGTTGGCTGTTCATTCATGATTACCCCTTACTTTGGCTTTGAAACCGTGCCTGCAATGGTTGAGGAGGGAGATTTCCCAATCAAGGACCAGAAGAAGGCAATCCTTGGCTCAGTGGTGACATGTGGCGCAATATATACGATTTTTTACTTCAGCATGGCTGGCGTAATGCCATGGGCAGAGCTTACCAACGGCGGTGACTGCCATCCGTTCATTACCTTTGAGGCATTGAGGTATGTGTTTGGCGACGGGATAGGCTGGTTTGTCCTCATCATGGGCATTGTGGGCATTGTGTTCCCGATAGGCACATCGGTTCTGGGCTTCTGGTATTCAGGCGTCCGCATGATATACGCCATGGGCAGGCAGAATTTCCTCCCGAAGCAGTTTTCATACACCAATAAGTACAACCAGCCTACGCTGCCTAACATACTGATACTTCTGGTCAGCATTGGCTTCATTGCAATGCAGAGCATAACGGCGTTCTTTGACCTGATGGCATTTGCCTGTGCGCTGTGCTATGTGATTACCTCTGCATCCTCGCTGATATTGGACAGGAAGCACCCTGAATGGGAGCGTCCGTACAAATGTGCCAAGGTGCTTAAGGTGCTTTCGCTTGTGATTATGGTTGTCATAGCGTTCTTCTGCACAATAGGAATCGGCAAGGCAACCTGGCTTGGCTTCCTTGGGTACATGGGTGTCGGCTTACTTCTCTGGCTGTACATGGTGTGCATCAAGTGGAGGAAGGAAAAGGTTTGGATGAAGACGCCGGATGGTGACATGGAGTTTTGATGAAATGGAGGACGGTATGAAGGAATTGGAGATAGTCATCAAGCCCGAAAAGCTTGAAAACCTGAAAAGGATACTGGATTGTGAGGGCGCCAGGGGCGTCATGATAACCACAATCTATGGCTATGGGCACCAGAGGGGTGCCGGACAGGTGTATACCAGGGATGATACACCAGGTATAAATCTTTTGCCAAAGCTCAGCGTGAGGACGGTTGTGAATGACGCAATCGTTGACAACATTATCAACAGGGTGTTGGACGAGCTTAATACCAACAGCTTTGGCGATGGAAAGATATTTGTAAGGAATGTTGAAAATGCGGTTAAGATTAGGACAGGCGAGACCGGTGATGAAGCCCTTTGACGTTAGTTTGATTCCATAATCCCGAAAGCCCCGGCAGGGTAACTGTCGGGGCTTTCATCATATTGTCAGGCCTTTCTGAACAGAAAGCCCCTTTGTTCTTCCGGAATGTAGAGGAAACGGTACATCACTGCCATGAGCAGGCATGCACCCATCACGTCCAGTACGGAGTGCTGCTTTAAAACCACGGTGGACAGGCAGATTGCAACGCAAAGCACAAGGGAGAGGCACTTGACTGGCTTATTGTCTGCAAGTCCCTGGGACTTTGAAAGCGCAATGTGTATTGCAAGTGAGTTGTACACATGTATGCTTGGGAACACATTTGCTGATGAATCGGTTGACCAAAGCCATTCGATCAGCCATGCGCATAAGCCCTGCCCGCTGGTGGAATCAGGCCTCATCAGCACGCAGCTTGGAAATACCATGCAAATCACCATGCACAGTGACATCCCAACAATCAGTGATGTGGCAAAGCGCTTGTACTCCTCGTCGGTGCTCCTGAAAAACATGTATATGCAGGAGATTGCGATGTACAGGAACCACATGCAGTATGGAATTATGAAATACTCGCAGAATGGAATCATGTCATCCAGGAAGGTGTGCATGACGTGCATCCGCGGGTTGTCAACTGTTATCAGCCGTTCCACGGTGAAGAACCATGGAAAATACACAAATATATATAAAACATACCAAAGACGCCAATTTTTTCTTGCCCAATCTTTTAATCCCATAAGTATAATGTCAACCCCTTAGTATTCTTTAAAACAAATATTCTGTAATTATATCACAATGGACTTTAAATTATCAAGTATAATGCGCCCTGATTTGAAAAAGATATTTACAAATGCTTATGTTTCATCTTATAATTAAGAAGACATTTGTCGAAAAAAAGCCGCCATGGAATGTGCGGTGGCTGATATAGCGAGGGTATGACGTGTTACAATTGACGAATTTGAATAAATCCTTTCACAGGGAGGAAAAGCTTACCAATATCAATTATATTTTCAACAAGGGTGAGCTGTACCCGATTCTTGGAAGGCACAGCTCAGGGAAGACGCTCCTGCTGGAGTGCATAGGCAACCTGTGCAGGCCTGACGGGGGCAGGGTGTACGTGACAGATGGCAGCGGCTCCATGATGCTGACGGACGAGGCGAAGTTTCCGCCGTACCTCACACTCATGGAATACATGAACGTGCTGTGCGGCCATGATGAGGCGGTTGGTGCCCTTGACAGGGTTGGGGTATATGAGGAGGATTACTCGGTGCTTCTCAGGGATTGCGAGCCGGAGGTGAGAAAGAGGCTCCAGTTTGCCACCCTGCTTGTGAGGAAGCCGTACGTCATATTGATAGATTCGCCGTTTGATTTCTGCAGTGAGGAGTTTTTTGAGGACATGATGGGGCTTCTTGAGGAGCTCAAGGAGGAGCATGTCATATTGGTGACAACGGGCAGCGTTGACGTGGCGAGGAGCATATCGCGTGACATTGTGGTCCTGAACAATGGTGAGCTGAACCAGATATCCGATGAAAGCTTCAGGATACCTGAGATTCGGCAGGCAGTGATAGAATTAGTTTCGGAGGGTGATGATGAAATATATTAGGATGCTTTTCCCCGGGATTGTGATGCAGACCCAGGAGGGAGCCAACATGATAATAACATTTCTTCTGCGGAATGAATTTTTCAGGGGAAAGCTTGGCGACAACCCGTATATGAATGAGGGCAACCGTTTCAAGACGGCGGCGAAGGTGCTGACGCTTGTGGGGAGGCTTGTGGCGGAGTTCCTTAAAAGGCTTGGCTTCGTGCTTGTGGCAATAATCCTGCCATGGCTTGTGATATCCGCATTCTGCCCGCTGATATACGGGCAGAGGGAGCTTTTTGTGATGTACTGTTTTTTTGTGCTGTGTACAGTGTGCGGGACATTTACCAACACAAGGCTGTTCACAATGTCGGACAGGGATGTGTTCCTTGTGGATAAGGCGGCGGTTGACCAGGCAAGGTTTTATTTTGGCAAGGTTGTGTACAGGATGGCGATGGATTTGGTGTTTGACTTCCTTTCGCTGATGATTGTGGGCGTGGGCGCAGGGCATGCATTCATGCTTTCGCTTGTGACTGCGCTGGCAAGGCCCGTGGGCGAGATGATTGTGATTGTCGCATATGCGATTTCACGGAAAACATGTTCGGGAAAGTCGGCATATGACGGTGTGATAATTGCCTTGTCAATTCTTGCGGCATATGTGGTTCCTTATGCCAACAGGAGGATGAACGTGGTGTGGTATGGCGTGTCAAGCCCGGTGGCTGCCGCAGTTGTCGGGGTGCTTGCACTGCTGGGGCTTTATGTGCTTTGGAATTACAAAAGGTACGGTTATATATCAAGGGACATGATAATGATGAGACGTGAGGATTAGGCATTGAGGGAATGGCTTGGAAAATATGGAATCAGGCTTGCGCTGGTGGCAGTGCTTGCGGCAATCATCGGTGCCGTTGTGTACCAGGATTACGCCAAGGACCGTCAGGACCAGACTGTAATCATGTCACAGTACACCTACAATCTTGTGGTGTCGGATGAGCTGGATTTGCTTGGGGCGACAAGGGTGTGGCTTGAGGGCTACCTGTCACAGATGGACGGTAATTATGTCCCTGCCGCAAAGGCGCTGAAAAGGTATGAACTGACGGACATCAACGTGATTGATTCCAATGAGAATGTGGTGCTTGTGGGTTTTTGGGCTGAGGCCGTGAACCAGGACAGCGATTATTTTGATTCGTGGGACGGATATGTCACTGATGGCAGGATGGTATGTGAATGGGTGGTAAAGCTCCAGCTTGAGAAGCTGCAGGACGGACAGATGTCAGTGAGTCCGGTGACGGTGCAAAAGCCTGAGGAATACGGGATAGAGACTTATGTCAAGGATGCGGCCGGCACGGATGAGAAGCTGGCAACGGGACAGGAGCAGCAGGAGGAGCTGTACAGGTACCAGCTTGTGGATGACAGGATACAGGTGACATTTGACGGTGGCAATAAGTGGACGACTGTTCCCGCCGAGGCGTCATACCTTTTGTATACCTATGAGACCGTTGAGGATAACACGGAGGGGCAGAAGAAGGTCATTGACGAGGGGCGTTACCTGATTAACTCCCAATGTGCGTATTTTTTGTACGGAGGTGTCACAATCAGCGGAAAGAACGTTCCGCTTACTGTCATATACACCCTTAACAAGGGGGATGAATGGGTCAGCGCACAGGTTGACAACAGCCTTGCGGACATCAGCTTTGGCTACCTGAATTTCTTTTCCGAGAGGGAGGGAGTGGTGCTGGTGAGCCATGGCAAGGGGCAGCAGTCAATGGTGTCGGTGTTTTACACCAGTGACGGCGGTGAGAATTTCACGAAGAAGGGTGAGACAACGGCTGACAGGGATGTGACGGGGGCGCTTTTCCTTGATGCTGACACCGGATTCATATGCCTGAGGCATATGATGGAAAATGATGACACGCTGTATGCCTCCTATGATGGCGGCGCACGGTTCGATGCCGTCACCCTTGAGGAGCAGGAGCTCAGTGACAACACTGACGGCAGGTTCACGTGGCGTGGTGTGTATGTGCAGGCTGAGACACCGACGCTTGATTCCAACGGCAGGATGGTGGTTTCGCTTTCCCAGGCGGAGGATTCAGGGTATTCCAACAGGAAGCTGGTTGCGCAGTACATGTCCTCCGACAAGGGGAAAAGCTGGAAATACATGGGCGTGACGGATGTGGAGAAATCATCAGGAACTAGGTGATGATTGCCGTCATGGCATTTCGTTAGGGAAGAACTGGTGATGATTGCCGTCATGGCATTTCATCAGGGGCGCACAGCGCCCCATAGCCTGACTGTGAATTGGGAAGCTGCCCGAATGAGGGCAGCTTTTTTGCGTTGGCAATCAGAAGCGCCTTCAGCTTGTCACCATACAGGAATGGGTCAGCCCCAAGGGTTATGCCCCATTCCATCATCAATGCACATACGCCTGTTACAAACGGTGTGGAAAATGATGTTCCCGTCACAAGCTGTCCCCCCACGGAAATCC
Source organism: uncultured Bacteroides sp. (assembly GCA_964482605.1). Taxonomy (GTDB): domain Bacteria; phylum Bacillota; class Clostridia; order Lachnospirales; family Lachnospiraceae; genus Bacteroides_F. The sequence continues at coordinate 2,460 of CAYZYS010000011.1, read as the reverse complement.
TTACGCCTGGGGCACACAGCTCAGGCTTGCACTCTCCAAAGCTGGAGGCGGCAAGGGTGTAGCCCCTTCCGGAAAATGCGGCAATGGAGCCGCTTGAGGAATCGTATGCCCCAACTGATATGCAGCCTGCACACGTTGAGGGGATGGTGAAGGTGCGTTCGGGATTAGGCAGGAGAAAGCCTGTGCCGGGGTTTAGGATTGACGAATCGGGAAGCCAGGCATCAATCCTTCCGAGGCGTATGTCAACGGGGGTTATCTCAACCTCCCATATTCCGCTGTGGATGTATTCATTTTCAGGGGTGAATTCGAGGTATATTTCCTGCATTACCGACAGCGGTGAGGCACCTCCCGTGTATGTGGATATGTTGGTGCCATGATGGGAGAAGGTGGTTGTTTCCTCCATGGAAAATGAGCTGCCGTCAGGTGAATACAGCGTGAAGCGGCAGTAATCCCAATAATATTTCCAAAGCTGGAGACTTAAGGTGCGCTCAAATGGGGCAATGGCAAAGCGGCAGCGCACTGGCAGTGTTTCAAGCTGCACTGAGTAATGGGTTCCGGAAGCCCCCTCGTTGCCCGTTCCGATGCAAATGCTCGTCTTGTGGCAGGTGGCAACCGCATTGATGTATCTTTCCAGGAGGGAGCTCCCCTGATGGTCCCCGTAATTGCTCCCGTAGCTTATGTTGATGGCGGCTGGGAGCCCAAGCGACATTGCGTTCCTGATTATGTAGTCAATGGCGTACATGAGCTGTGTTGTCCGTGGAAATGCCTGCTGTCCCGAAAGCCCCAGCTTGACAAATATGATGTGACTTTCGCTTGCGACGCCGTCATTTCCCGCTGCAATTTGCGTAACTGCGGTTCCGTGTCCTGAAATGTCGGTGAGGGTTATTGTTTCTTTGCCGCCTGAAAGGGAGGCGTTGAGCGCCGCGTTGTCATATTCAGCCCCGAAGCCATATGGTGCGTCTGCGCCGGAGATGGCTGTCTGGTCCCATGCAAGGATTATGCGGCTTGTTCCGTCAGCGTTGCGAAAGTAGGGGGAGGCAAAATTGATTCCCGTGTCCATGATTCCGACAATGACATCTCTGCCCGTAAGGGCTGCGGGAAAATTTTGCTGACCCTGCCCTTCGTTGCTGCCGATTCCTGATGGCGTGGCGGTGCCGCGCAGCCATTTTGCGGCTTTGGTGTATACAGGAAGGCAGGAGGCAGCCTTGGCGGATTTTAGCTGGTAGTAAATTGCCCTCGGAAGCTCCATGTACAGGACCGAGGGCAGCTTTGATATTGGTTCTACGTAGCGCTGCGGTGTGTTGATGATTGCAAAACGGCACAGCAGGAAATTGACCGTGACTTCGGGGAATGCCGCCAGTGCCTCTGAAATGTCTGATGTATTTCCCTGATATAAAATTATTATCTCCCAAAGCCGTGTTTCCTTGTCGTACCCGGTGGCAAGCTCAGTGGAGTTTTTAAGCTCATCAGGGGTGAGTGACAGGCTTAAGCGAAGCGAAGGCTCAAGCTTTTCGTTTTGTGTGGGGGATTCTGTGTCCCTGCCGTGGTCGGCGGTCCGGTTCGATGTGTTGGACATGTTGTTCTGTCTTTTTTGGGGGCTTTGTTAAATTCATATGAATGTTGGCTTTCTGGTATGTTAAAAAAACTTAATGGATGTATGTGTTTTTTTATGATGATTTTATGACAAAAAATATGTTAAATGAGGCATGGGTTTGATATAATAGTGGTAGTTGGGTGTAAATGGATGGAATGGAGGTTAGGATGATACGATGATACTTAATTTCTTGGGTGCGGACCATGAGGTGACGGGGAGCTGCCATTATCTGGCTGCCTGTGGCAAGAACATATTGGTGGACTGCGGCATGGAGCAGGGCAATGACGTGTATGAGAATCAGGAGCTGCCGATACCTGCGGCGGATGTGGATTATATTTTCCTGACGCATGCCCACATAGACCATTCGGGGCTGATTCCGCTTATGTATGCGAAGGGGTTTCGGGGGAAGGTGTATGCCACCAAGGCAAGTAAGGATTTGTGCGACATAATGCTCAAGGATAGTGCGCACATCCAGATGTTTGAGGCGGAGTGGCGCAACAGGAAGGCGGAACGCTCGAAAAGCCTTGATAAATTTGTGCCGCTGTATGATGTGGAGACGGCGATGAACGCCATGAAGTGTTTTGTTGGCTGTGATTACGGCGAGCTGATTGAGGTGTGCGAAGGGGTGACAATCCGCTTTACGGATGCAGGGCACCTTCTGGGGTCCGCTCGCATTGAGGTGCGGCTGAGGGAAGAAAATTTGGAGAAAAAGATTGTTTTCTCCGGTGTTATAGGAAATATAAACAAGCCGATAGTGAGGGACCCGGCTTACATCCACAGTGCGGATTATGTGGTGTTGGAGTCAACTTACGGCGCCAGAAGCCATGGCGGTCCGCCTGCTTAGGTGGTCGACTTGCGGAAAATAT
>CAYZYS010000010.1:0-29098 GCA_964482605.1 uncultured Bacteroides sp. | reverse complement strand
CCGGCTTGTCAGAGGTAGCAACTACTACAACCGAACGAGCCATTCCCTCCGGACCTAAATCCCTCTCAACAAACTCGCGAACCTCACGTCCACGCTCGCCTATCAGTGCAATGACATTGATGTCCGCCTTGGTGTTGCGGGCAAACATGCCCATCAGGGTACTCTTTCCCACGCCGCTTCCGGCAAATATTCCGATACGCTGCCCCTTTCCAACAGTGAGAAGCCCGTCAACTGCCTTCACGCCAAGGGGAAGCACCTCGCTTATTATCACCCTGTCCATCGGGTCAGGTGGCGCAGCCTCAACCGGATACTCAGCGAAATCCGTAAGCTCCCCGCCTGTGGTTGGATTTCCAAGCCCGTCAACCGTATGCCCAAGGAGCTGGTTGCCAACCTTGACCGTCAGCGGATGCTCCGTGTTCTCCACAATGCTTCCGGGGCCAATCCCGTCCACCGAGTCAAACGGCATCAGAAGCACCCTGCCATCCTTAAAGCCCACAACCTCAGCATACAGCGGTTTTCCACCATCATCAGGCCAGATTTCGCACAAGTCATTGAGCCTTGCGTCAGGGCCAGTGGACTCAATTGTAAGCCCAACTATCTTGGAAACCCTGCCAAGCTTTTTATAGTAAGTTTTTTCTGCCAGCTTCAGGTACCTGTCACGGTTTAAAACTCCCAAGTGGATTCCTCCCCTGCTCCCGCATGCAATCAATCATGGTTCAAGCCCCGCCGAATCACTGTGGGGCTGACATGCAGCTCAATATCTTCAAATCCTTCACCAAACTCTTAAGCTGTATGTCAAGGCTGCAATTGATGACGCCCGTTGCAGTCTCAATGAGGCATTGGTTCTTCTCAAGCCCCGAATCCTCAACTATCTCCATCTGTATGTCATTATTGACTGACATGTATATTTTCCCCTGGTTCTGCGTAAGGAACTTGTAGTCATCCGGTCCCACCTTTACAACAAAATCAGAATCCATATCCGAATCGTGAAGTACATGATTAACTAGATGTAAGATTACCTCCTGGTCCTCCTCACCAATCACCTGAATCGCATTGGTGAACACCTTCATAAGTACATCTACCAGCTCCGGTTCAAGCTGTGCCTTCATCTCATCGTACTGTGCCTCAAGCTGCTGCCTGTTGGTATCAAACTCCTGCTGCAGCCTCTGCCGAAGCTCCTCGGCCTCCTGTTCCGCCTGCGCCCTGCCCTGCTGAATGCCATCCTCCCTTGCTGCATCAGTGACCTGTCCGGCCTCTGCCCTTGCCTGTGCAAGAATCTCATCAGCCTCTGCCCTTGCCTGCGCAAGAAGCTCATCAGCCTGCGCCTGTACCGCATCAAGGTCAACAACCTGCTTCGGGTTCAGCCCCGCAACAAAGCCATCACCGCTCCCTGCTGCCTCCTGGTCGTCGCCCGTGAAATCAGACATGTCCACAGGATTGCCATCCTCGTCCAAAAGCTGCTCCACAATGGGTGGGTTCAGCCCCTCGACGAAGCCGCCTGTGCCAGTGCTTTCAAGGCTCTTTCTCATTTCATTGATTTTCTCGCTTATCACATCATTGTAGTCAATCACGCGCTCGTTCTTTTCCACAACGCTGTATCTTTTCAATAGATTAGACAACTATCTCGTCACCTCCGCCCCTGGCGATGACAATCTCACCCGAATCCTCAAGCTTTCTGATTATGTTGACAATCTTCTGCTGTGCCTCCTCAACATCCTTCATACGCACAGGGCCCATGAAGTCCATGTCCTCCTTTATCATGACGGCAAGTCTTGATGAAAGGTTGTGGAATATGACGTTCTGTACCTCCTCCGTGGAACCCTTGAGGGCAAGTCCGAGGTCTGAATTGTCCACATCCCTGAGCACGCGCTGTATTGCACGGTCGTCCAGTGAAATGATGTCCTCGAACACGAACATCTTCCTGCGAATCTCGTCTGCAAGCTCCGGCTCCTCAATCTCCAAGGTCTCCATGATGTGCTTCTCAGTACCACGGTCAACCGAATTGAGGATTTCAACAATCGCATCAACACCACCCACAATGGTGTAATCCTGGTTCACAAGGGATGAGAGCTTTCTTTCAAGCACCTTCTCCACCTGCTTGATGACATCAGGCGAGGTACGGTCCATCTGGGCTATCCTCTTGGCGACATCAGCCTGCTTCTCAGGCGGCAGCGCACCAATCACAAGGGATGACTGCGATGCCGGAAGATATGACAATATCAACGCAATGGTCTGCGGGTGCTCGTCCTGTATGAAGTTGAGCAACTGTCCAGGGTCAGTCTTCCTTATGAACTCGAAAGGACGAACCTGGAGGCTCGCAGTGAGCCTTCCAATGACATCCTGTGCCTTCTCCGCACCCAGCGCCTTTTCCAACAGTTCCTTTGCGTAACCTATGCCACCCTCGGCAATGTACTGCTGTGCAAGACATATCTCATAAAACTCATTCATTATGTCTTCCTTTGCCTGGGGTGAAACACTGCTTGTATTGGCAATCTCAAGTGTGAGCTGCTCTATCTCATCCTCCTTGAGATGCTTGAATATCTTGGACGACTTCTCCGGTCCCAGCGCAATCAACAGCGTGGCAGCCTTCTGAACGCCATCCATCTCCTTTTTGTCATTGCCAGAGCTCTTTGCCATATCAAAACCTCATCTCTGCGCTTCTTCATCGTATAATGGCGTTGTGTCAAGCAGCGCACAGACACAAGCACCTGTTCCATTCATCAATCCCATCCCTCGTTAAGCCAGTTGCGCAAAAGCAATGCAACTGCCTCCGGGTTCTCGTCCACGAATTTCTCGATTGCCTTTCTCGTCTCGGACTTCTCCTGAAGGTCGATTTCCTCCAGCGGAGTCTGCTGCTCCTTGGTATTCCGAAGCATCTCGTCCACGGAAAGCTCCGGCTCCTTCTCCTCGACGGTAAGTGGCCTTGCGCTCCTAAGCACAACAAATGCAAGAAGCCCAAGTATGACAAGTGCAAGCACAACCTGCAGCCAGAAAGTCCAATTCCTGACAAATGTGTTGCCCTCCGAATCCACGAAAAACGGCTTGTTATATGCAAGCACCGCAATATTGGCCTCAGCGATTCCAGTTCCGAGTGAAATCGCAGGAATCCAGGTCGCATCAACATCAACCGCAACGGACTCTGCATTCTGCGCCTTGAACTCTTCCCATGTAAGGTCGCCCAAAAGTCCCTGGCTCTTTACGTCATCCTCGTTATATATGACATTTTTCACAAATGTTACTGCCATTGAAGATGAATCAAGGATTACCTGCCCCGGCTGCTGGTCCGTGGTGGTCACAAGCACGTTAGGAAGGTAAGCATACTTCTTGACGCTGTAGGACGAAGTCGAATTAGTTCCGTCTGACAGGTAATATGTAGTGCTGGAGTCACTGTCATTGGAGGTCGTCCCCGGAACACCGCCCGCACCGTTGGTGCCTGAGCTTGCCTCCTCATAGGACTCCGAGTAAAGTCCCTGGTCCATGCCGTCAGGTGCCGAATACTCGGTGTTAATGGTGCTAACCGCATCCCAGTTCATATCCAGGTTAAGCTGCACATGCGCCTCATCATAAAGCCCTGTCGCAAGCATACTCTGGCGAAGATGTGACGTGATTGAAGACTCAATCTGGTTCTTGATTTTAAGCTGATTATTAATGGTACCAAGGGAAGTGCCGCTTCCCGTCCCCACGTCATCCGCCTTGCTGAAAAGCGTGGTGCCATCGGTGCTGATGATTGTGATTCCATCAGTGCTGCTGTTGCCAACGGAGGTTGCAAGAAGCTGTGCCATGCCTGCGGCAACATCCTCGTCAAGGTCCTTTGAAAGCTTCAGCACAACGCCGATGGTGGCGTCCTGCTTGGTTGAATAATATATGTTGGTGGATTCACCCAATGTGACATTGACACTGGCTGACTTGACACCATCAAAGGATTCCAAATCCTCCTCGAACTGGCTTTCAAGGTACGCCTGCCACTTCTTCTGCTTGTCAGCCTCAGTGGTGGTAAAGCTTCCTGACAGGGCATCCTCAAGGGTATATCCGTCCGCCTGGATGTCGCTGCTTGCAAGCACCATCTTTGCCGTGGTGAGATTTGACTTGTCCACCTGCACCACCATGGTCTTGTCCTCTATGTTGTACGCAATCCCGTTCTCATCAAGCAGTGCCGTCACTTCCTGCATCTCACTGTAAGATTTGCAGGTGGTGAGGGTTTCGTACTGCGGCTTGTTCACGACAAACACAAGTATGGCAAGCGCTATGGCGACAACCGCCACGGAGCTTATTATCACCGCCCTCTGCCTGACGGTATAGTTCTTCCAGATATCCAGAAGCTTCTGCCCAATCTGTTTCAATCTGTCCATGTTATAAGTATCCCTTCAAAAACCATATAACCCTGTATTAACACACGCAATGGTCAGCAAAACAAAGCCTGTCCCACACATGCACAGGGCACATGCAGAACACGCCATCACATTTGCATGTTCATAATCTCCTTGTATGCATCAAGCACTTTGTCCCTCACCGCAACCGTATACTGCAGCGCCAAATTGGCCTTCTGCTGGTACACGCTCAGCTCATGGGTGCTTGTTATGTTCCCCAATGAAAAATCAATCTCTGCCTGTGAGGCATCCTGTATGTACTGGTTGGTGTCGCTCACCATCCCCACAACCGCATTGTATATCGAATCAAAAGTGTCACTGTCCGTCTCAGTCGGTGCCAGAAGGCTGGCATTGGACTTAACCGCCTCGGTCAGCTTGCTGACATAGTCACTGCCAAGGCTCTGCATTACCCCATTAATATTAGTCATCTCAATCTCCAATCCAAAGGAAAATGTCTTTCTCTCAGGAAAATTTTATCTTATGTGATTTTCCGTCATTCCCCTTTTAATCATTCATGTCCATCCCTGTTGTCACGGGTCATTACTTGCCTACCTCAAGCCCCTTCGACGCCATTGACTTGCCCGCATTGAATGCGGTCACATTTGCCTCATATGCCCTTGTGGCATCAATCAGGTCGGTCATCTCCTGAACCACATTCACGTTGGGATATGTTACATAGCCATTCTCATCCGCATCAGGATGGGACGGCTCATACTTCATCACCATGTCCGTTGAGGTATCCTCCAACACGCTTGTGACCTTGACGCCATTGCCTGCAACGCCATTGCGTGCAGCCTGGTATACATTGTCAAACGTGTCCAGGCTCTTTCCCTTCTCCTGGAAATACACCGTCTTCCTGACATATGGAGTTCCATCTGACGTCCTTGTGGTATTAACATTGGCGATATTCTCTGAAATAACGTCCGTGCGAAGACGCTGTGCCGTCATGCCGGAAGCGGCAATGTTGAACTGACTAAAAAGTGCCATACCCTATACTCATCTCCCTTTCTCATACGCAAGGCAAGTGCCAAGCTGCGGCTTACTTTCCCAGTGCGGTCTTAATCCTTGTAAATTCGTTACTCATGCTGTCAATAAGTGCATCATAGGTAAGCTGATTGGAAGCAAGCTCAACCTGCTCCGTCTCCATGTCCACATTATTGCCGTCCAGCCTGTATGAAAGCGTGGAATAATCTGTGTACACATCCGAATGCACCGTGCTAAGGTCAGCATTCTTAACCCTCTGGTTAAGGGTGGAATATGGATTCTCCGGCGCCTCAAGCGCTGAATTAAGGTATTTCTCAAAGCTTACATCCTTGCGCTTGTAATTAGGCGTGTCAGCGTTGGCAATGTTGTTGGTCAAAACCTCATTGCGAAGCCAGCTGTTATCCGCTGCCTTGTTCAATACATCAACATAAGCAAATGCCCCAGAACCAAACATTATCATACCTCCTTATACAAAAATGTGCATTATACACACAGATTAACTAAATTATAATTATTCTCACCCAAAAACACAAGGTTTTTTGAAAAAAAACACAAAAAACACAAAAATGGAGCCTTGTTAACCAATATTAACTTCGGCTCCATCCGTTTTGCCTGAACAATCCTTTATTCTTCCAGTTTCTTCAATTCCTCGAACACGACATCATTGACGACCTTTATGTAGGTGCCCTTCATCCCTGACGAACGCGACTCGATTACCCCTGCACTTTCAAACTTCCGGAGTGCATTCACGATGACCGACCTGGTGATTCCAACCTTGTCGGCAATCTTGCTGGCCACAAGTATTCCCTCGTTGCCCTGCAGTTCATTGAAAATATGTCTGATTGCCTCAAGCTCAGAGGTTGACAGTGTGCTGATTGCAGACTTGACTATCTGCAGCTTCCGCACCTCTTCGGCGTTCTCATCAGTGACCGCCCTCATCATCTCAAGACCCACCACGGTGGTTCCGTACTCACACAGTATGATGTCATCAATCTCATACACATTGTTGCTTTTATACATAAAAAGCGTGCCAAGGCGCTCACCGCCAATGTCTATCGGTGCGAGCAATGCCTGAAACCTACGCACATTATCATCAGTAAAGCCCAGTGTCGCAAGATTAACGTTCTCCTTGGTTGAAAGGACGCTCAAAAGCCTCTCATTCAACAAAGGGTCAACGAAATCGCCCACATGGTAAGCAATCAATTCATCAATCTTCTCGATTCCTTCACAATAGCCTGTCCCAAGTACCTTACCTTTTTTGCTAATGACCAAGATATTAGATTCAAGAATTTTACTCAAAACAGCGCAAATATCATTAAACTCGACACGTTGTGAATGATTGTTATGCAAAAGTTTGTTGATTCTCCTGGTTTTATCCAGTAATTGAACGCTCATTTTTACCTCTCTTTCGTAAAATTAATAAATCATCATGTCACCTATGAATAGGATGTCGGAGAGGCGTCCAAAAAGGGCTTTTGGTATGCCACCAATATCTTAAACACACCAATACTACCACAATTTTCAAAATTTATCAACACATTTTAAACAATTTCAAAACAATTCCAATTCACCATGTCATATTTCAGTCTTTTTCAGTCCTCTGCTTCCTTTGGTTTGTTCTCCACATACCCGCAGTTTTGGTCACCGCACACAAGCTTGTTGCCCTTCTCGACCATGAAGCCACCGCATCTTGCACACCTGACGGCTGACGGCTTCTGCCAGGACATGAAATCACAGGCAGGGTTATCCTCACAGCCAAAGTAACGGCGTCCCTTCTTGGTCTTGCGCAGAACCACCTCCTTGCCGCACTTAGGGCATGCAACCCCTATCTTTTCCAGGTACGGCTTGGTGTTGCGGCATTCAGGAAAACCAGGGCATGCAAGGAACTTCCCGTGCGGCCCGTACTTAACCACCATGTTCTTCCCGCACAGCTCACAGACAACATCCGTCACCTCATCCTCAATCTTGACATTTTCAAGCTCCTTCTCGGCATTTTTGACTGACTCGTCAAGGTCAGGGTAAAAGTTCCTCACAACGGTCTTCCATGACACCTGTCCATCCTCAACACCGTCGAGCAGCGCCTCCATGGTTGCCGTGAAATTCACGTCAACAATGGACGGAAATGCCTTAAGCATGATATTATTGACAGCCTCGCCAAGCTCCGTGACGAAAATGTTCTTATTCTCCTTGATGATGTAGCGCCTTGCAAGTATGGTGGTGATTGTCGGCGCATAGGTACTAGGCCTTCCAATCCCCTGCTCCTCAAGCGCCTTCACAAGCGACGCCTCCGTGTAATGTGCAGGCGGCTGCGTGAAATGCTGCTTTTTGTCCAGCTCCTCAAGCGTGAGCACTGAATCCTTGTCTATGCCTCCTATGAGCCTTGTGCCTTCCTCCTCGTCATCCTCGGTCTTGTACACCGACATGAAGCCCTCAAACTTGAGCTTTGACGCCGACATGGTAAATGAATACTTGCCCGCCTTGATTTTAACCGAGGTTGTCTCATACACCGCCTCACTCATCTGGCTTGCCGTGAAGCGCTTCCATATGAGCTGGTAAAGCCTGAACTGGTCACGGGACAGAGAATCCTTGAGTGCCGCAGGGGTGAGGGAAATGTCGGTTGGCCTTATTGCCTCATGCGCATCCTGTATGCGCTTCTTGTCGTCATTCTTCTTCTCCGCCTTCGCAAGAAATTCCTCGCCGTATGTCCTTGTGATGTAATCCGCCGCCATCACCTGTGCCTCATCAGCCACACGGGTTGAATCAGTACGCAGGTATGTTATCACACCCACGGTTCCCTGGCCCTTGACGTCAATACCCTCATACAACTGCTGTGCAAGCCTCATTGTCTTCTGTGTGGAGAAATTCAGGGTCTTTGAAGCCTCCTGCTGCAATGTGCTTGTGGTAAATGGAAGCGGTCTTTTCTTGACACGCTCCCCCTTCTTCACGCTGTCAACGGTAAAGCTTGCCTTGCCAACGGCATCGGCAATCTCTGACACCTGTGCCTCATTCTTAATCTCAAGCTTTTTGCTGCCCTCCCCGTAAAAATGGGCAACCACCGGCTTTTTCTCCCCCTTCACACTGAGGATTGCATCCAGTGTCCAATATTCCTCAGGGATGAACGAATCAATCTCCTTCTCCCTGTCACATATTATCCTAAGTGCAACCGACTGTACACGTCCGGCACTAAGTCCCCTCTTTACCTTTGTCCACAGCACGGGACTAATCTCATAGCCCACCATGCGGTCAAGCACACGCCTGGACTGCTGTGCATCGACAAGGTTCATGTCAATCTTCCTCGGCTGCTTTATCGAAGCCTTGACGGCATTCTTGGTAATCTCGTTAAAGCTTATCCTGTTGATGTCCTTGTCCTCAAGCTTAAGCGCCTTTGCAAGGTGCCAGGATATGGCTTCACCCTCACGGTCAGGGTCGGTTGCAAGGTAAACCTTGTCAGCCTTCTTCACCTGCTTCTTCAAGTTGGCAAGTATGTCACCCTTTCCCCTTATGGTGATGTATTTCGGCTCAAAATCATTCTCCACGTCAACGCCGAGCTGGCTCTTTGGCAAATCCCTGATATGCCCGTTGGATGCGCACACCTCATAGTTGCTTCCCAGAAACTTCTTAATCGTCTTAACCTTTGCCGGAGACTCCACTATTACCAAATTCTTACCCATCATACTCCTCTTTTCCATGCTGCCAAAACTTTCCGCCGCCCCATATGAAACGCACGCCGCAAGTGCCGCATTTACCGTCATACGGAACGAATGTAATGATTCTTCCCAATCTCCTGAACCACCCCCAGAAGCTCAAGCTCAAGCAGCAGGTTGCTCACAACCCAGCCGTCAAGTCCTGTTTCTTCTATAATATTGTCCAGGCTCTTTGGAATTAAACAGATACTACCATACACCATTTCATGCTCCCTTGCAAGCACATTATTCACATTGCATGCGGCAGCACCATTGCCAAGGCACGCCTCCGGAAGGGAAAGTCCAAGAAGCTCCACCACGTCATTGACACATGTGTAAATGTGCGCCCCCTGCCTGATAAGGTCATTGCAGCCCTCGCTAAGCACCTCGCCCACACGCCCCGGCACGGCCATGACCTCCCTTCCCTGCTCCAATGCATAATTTGCCGTTATGAGGGAGCCGCTTTTCTTCATTGCCTCAACCACCACCACAATCTGGGAAATGCCGCTTAGTATGCGGTTTCTGGCGGGAAAATTCCCTGCCAGCGCCTTGGTTCCGGGCAGATATTCAGAAATCACGCCGCCATTGTCCTGCAAATCCATGTAAAGGCTGATGGCACTTTGCGGATAACACACATCCACACCGCAGCCAAGCACACCAAAGCTTGCACCGCCGCAATCAAGTGCGGCGCGCTGGGAATGTGAATCTATGCCCATTGCCATCCCGCTCACAACCTGTATTCCCGCCTTTGCAAGCCCTTCCCCAAGCTCCCTTGCCACCACCCTGCCATAATTGGAGCAGCGCCTTGTGCCAACAACCGCCACCCTCGGACGGGTCATGTCAGGCAGCCTCCCCTTGTAAAACAATATATGTGGCGGGTCATTGATTAGTTCCAGCGCCGCAGGGTAATCCTCCTTTCCGGGGTATGTCATGTGAATGCCATTTTTGCCAAGCTCCCTGTACTGATTCCAGATTGCTTCATCATGGCGGCTTTTCATTATGGCTGACACGTCATCCTTCTTCAAAAAGCCCTTGGTACCCCCGCCCCCTTGCAGCACACACGCCTGCAGCTGCGACTGTTCTGCATCATACACGCCCTTTGGGCTCCCAAATTCCTTAAGCAGCCTGCCAATCTTCCTGTAACCGACACCATCTATGGAATTAAGCCACAAGGCGTAATAATCCCCATGTTTGACATTAAGCATTGCCGTCCCCCCTTACCTGCGAAGCGCCACGGCTTCACCGAGGTGCCTTTGTTCAATGGCTGGTGCACCCTCAAGGTCAGCTATTGTCCTTGCCACCTTAAGTATCTTGTGGATTCCCCTCATTGAAAGCTGTAGCTTTGCCGCCACCTTCTCCATGAACTCACCCTCCTGCCTGCCAAGGCGGCAAAATTCATCGACACCTTTTTTGCCAAGCTCAGAATTAAGCCTGCCGTCGCCATACCTGTCAAGCTGTATTTTTCTTGCATTGGCGACCATGCGGCACATCGCCGCGGAATCATACGCAAGCCTTCCCCCACGCCCGCTGGCAGCCCCCGCGGAATCATACGCAAGCCTTCCCCCACGCCCACTGGCAGCCCCTGCGGGTTCAACCCCACGGTCCGACGAATATTCAACCATTGACACATGCACGCTCATGTCAAACCTGTCCATCAACGGCTTGCTTATCCTTCCCGCAAACCTCCGCACCTCCCCTTCCGTGCAGCGGCACTTGCTTCTGTCAGGGTAAAAGCCGCATTTGCAGGGATTCATGGTTGCAACCAGCATGAAATTGGCAGGATAGCTGTATGAATGTCCGCACCTCGACAGGTTAACCACCCTGTCCTCAATCGGCTGGCGAAGGCTTTCAAGCACCGCAACGGCATACTCTGTCAGCTCGTCAAGAAAGAGCACGCCATTATTGGACAATGTTATCTCACCGGGAAATGGTATCCTGCCGCCGCCAACCATCCCCGGAACCGATATGGTATGGTGCGGGCTTCTCACGGGCGGCATTGTCACCAGCCCGAAATCACCCGAAAGAAGCCCTGCCATGCTATATACCTTGGACACCTCAAGGCTCTTCTCCATGGAAAGATGTGGAAGAATGCCTGCAAGGCGCTCTCCCATCATGGTCTTTCCGCAGCCCGGCGGGCCCACATAGAGGATGTTGTGTGCCCCCGCAGCCGCAATAAGTGATGCCCTCACGGCAGATTCCTGTCCCTCAACATCACAAAAATCAGGGACATCACCGCTCTTCCTGCACCTGTCATCATTGAGCCTCACAAATTCATCGTACCCCCTGTACTGAACCCTTTGGAGTGCATCACCATTTCCCTCAAGAAATGCAACAACCGAGCACAGGTCATCCGCCGCATACACCTCGATGCCATCCACAGCCCCGCCCTCCATGGCATTGCCCGCGGGAATTATGCAGCGTGATATCCCCTGCCTTTTCGCCTCCAAAATACAGGGCAGCACGCCCCTCACATTCCTGATTGAACCATCGAGGCTTAACTCCCCCATGAAAAGGGTATTCATGATGCCCGACTGACGGACAAGCTGAGCTGTCACAAGGCATCCCACCGCAATCGCAAGGTCATGCCCCGTACCACCCTTGGGGATGTCCGCAGGGGAAATATTAACTGTTATTCTCTGGGGTTTTAACTGAAAACCTGAATTTTTGATGGCAACCTTCACACGCTCCCTTGATTCCCTGACCTCCACGGAAAGAATCCCGCCCATGTCAAAGCCCGGAAGACCCATTGACGCATCCACCTCAACCTTGACAAGGTCAACCGAAAGACCGTGTACATTGCCGCTGATTATTATGCTTACCATACCTTCTCCCTTCCATCGAAGGGGACAGGCACAAAAGCCTCATTTCATACAAAAAACGAAAACCATTGCCAGTACAGCCACACACTGGCACCTGCATTTATTGTAACATCACCTCACTGAAGGTGCAACCAAAAAAATGCTTCCACAAAAAACTGCCAGCCCGTTACCGGACCGGCAGCTTTGGCTTAACATAATTCAATTTTATCCAAGGTCAAAATACTTCCTGCGGATGTAGCGTGCATACGCCTGCGCTGAGGTTTTAACCGTATTCTCAGCCTTTATGCCAATCTTCAACTGGTTGGACGTATACAGGTTGCCAACCTCATTGAGGCAGCCCGCCGCTTGTGCAAGTGCGGCTATGTCTTCCGTCACCTCCGTCTCATTGAGGAGTTCCCCATAGCCATACTCCTTGAGCAGGTAATCCGTTCCTGCATCATACTTTCCATTGTTGTTCACATCCACATAGATGGAACCTTTGGCAAATGCAGCACCGGCAGCCATAATGTCATCCTTCACGACAAACTTGAGAGGAATGCCGCTTGCAGGGTTCCAGGTTCCTGCAACGCCCTCCTCCGTGGAGGTCGTCGTTGAGTTCCAGGTTCCATCCTCTGCATAATACCCAGGTCTGCCAATAATCTCATACTCATCAGTGTCAACCAGCGCACCGTTGGTAACCTCAACCGTTGGCGGGTCAACGGATACTATGATGGAACGAACGAGGGTATTAACGAAAAGCCTCATCTCATCTGTTATTGTACCACTGGCATCCACCTGTGAATGTCCTGCGCTAGTATAAGTAATATTACCCTTTGAGTAAATATAATAATTATTGATTGCATCCTGGCCTGTGAGGCTGTAATAATTTGACTCCGTATGGCTTCCGTCATCCCCAAGCGTGAACCAGGTGGTTACATAGCTGTTGTATACCCCACTCATGACAGCGCCCGTGTCATCATCATAGGTATCAATCTTCTCCAGGTTAAGCCTGTAGAACTGCTCATGGGTTTCACCCACATCAATCGAACTGCTGATTGCGTATGGGTATTCCGTTATCTGCCCCCAGTTAAGCTTATCAACCTTGCTTGTGTACTTTGTGCCATTGCTCTTGGCAATGTCCTTGAAGGTTGACATGAATCCGCCGCCAAGTCTCATGAGAAGCCTGTTGGTAAGCTTTCCGGAGCCCTGCATTCCAATCGGCTCCGTCATCTGAAGCGTCATGTTGTTTTCAGTCAATGTGTCAGAACCACTGGAATAACTATATGTCATACAGTCATGCGTGAACAATATTGACTTATTCTCGCTGACGTAATCCTTCAACACATCTATTACATCCTGGTCAGTCAGCGGATTGCCTTCCTTGCCGTAGGAATCACAGAAGCCCATGACGACAATCGAATACGGTCTTAGGTAATCCGGATTTTCCTTTACGGCAGCGGTAAATTCCACTGTGTCCATGACATCAACCTCAAGCTTCATGTTGGTGATGTCATATATTGCCGAGAACGCATCATCAAACACGGTCCCACTGGTCATACGGAGCGTCGATGCCGTTGTGTCATTATATCCCCCGCCATTCTTATTGTTGTAAACCTGAAGCACATACACGGTTCTCTCCTTGTTAGGCTTCAAGGCAAATGCCGACTCCTGGCTGGACTTAATTCCCTTCGGTGATGTTATCTCAACCTTGAACTTAAAGTAACCAAACCACGTATCAGGAAGCGTTCCTCCCGATATGTCCAGGTTGATTGTATAATTTCCCGTTGTAATTGTACTTCCCACGGCAATCTCAGCATACAGCTCCCTCAATGCCGAGCTATTGTCATCATTGTAGAGTGCATCCGCATTCCTGTCCACATACAGCTTAATGGTACTTCCCGCCTCAACCTCACTCAGAAGCTTGATGACAAACTTGACATTGGCAGGTGCATACAGCGAGCTTGCATCCTCCGCCACATACGGTGAAGGCGACACTATGCTGAAGTCAACCTTTGACTGCAGGCGTGCAGTCGATGTACATTTAAAATTCTTGTAATCAGGGTCTCCGGTTGCGCCTATCGTACCCGAAATCGTTATGATATTGGATTGTCCCTTCCCGTCCGCCTTAAGCCTTGTGCTAAGCTGTGTCCAGCTAAAGGACTTAAGGTTGGTCGCTGAGGCATCAATCGTATCCACATCGCCATAATACAGCTCCCTTGAGAAATATATAGGCATACCTGTACATATGTAATCATACAGCCTTTCCGACATCTTATCAGTAAGGTCATTGCCAGACATGGTCCTGACAGTCTTCCCTGCCTTACCCACATTCACAGCCCCGATATACTGTGCCAGTGTATTGTTCGATGCAGACGTAAGCTGAATATACTGGTCAGGGTCATAGGAATCCATGATTATCAGGTCAAATGTTGATGCCAAATCCTCCGTGATTCCATTGAAGGCATTCATGGACATTGACCTAATCCTCACATAATAAAGGTCTGCCTCGTAATACCTTCCGCCAACCTCGGTATAACACTGCATCTCAAAAACAGTGTACCCGGTATTGTTACCGTTTGTATCCGTTTCATCATATGATTTCGCCAGCGATATATGGTCATTATCATATCCCACGCCAATCATCGTGAGTATTTTCCTTGCGCCATCCTCGGTATTGTAACGGTACTTGCCCCATGGCTGCACCTCCGCAACACGCACATCATTCTTGTTGTTATTGCCAAAGAGCCCCATGATGTACTGCATGCACTGACGGTAAGCCACGCTGCTGTTTTCAAATATCGACCTGGCATCCTCGACATCAGCCCTGGAGCCCTCATTCATGCTGGCATTATCCCACAAAAGGCTCATGTCAAGCTGATTGGAACCCTTATATGCAAATATGTTCTTATGCATGGTATCCGTTGAATAACCCAAATCCTGCAGGTTGCCATTGGAATCCACCACAACTGCACTATCCGTTGTTCCATTGTAATACGGATAATGAATGTAATTGCCATGTGACTGGACAAACATATCATAGGACCAGGTAAGCTTGCCACCATTCTGCGTCCAGTCATTTTGCTCAATCACCCAATTACCCGAAGCGTCAATGTAGCTTCTTCCGTTGGTTCCAACGTATGAATTCTCACCGTTCTGCTTAAATGCATACTCCGATATGAAGGTATCGGTCTCAATGCCAAGCGCAACGCAATTAAACTTAAAACCGCCGCCCGATTCACCCAGGGCAGATGTATCAACAGAAATCGCAAGGTCATTCGTTGCGCTCTGCATATACAGATACATTGCTATCGTGTCACTGAATTCAATTCCGCTTTTAATCGTTGCCTTTGAGTAAGTCTTTGTAAGTCCTGCCGTCACACCGCCTGAACCAAGTCCATTATTGTTGCACAATTCAACGAACTTGTCATTGGCGGTAACAGTTGCGCCGTTATGGCACTTACTGTCTATGTAGACCATGTCGGCACTGTCGATTATTTCCTTTGTGAGCTTATCAGCCTCAACAACCTGCACGACCATTTTATTGGTCATGTCTGAGTACTGGTCAATGGCATGTTCAATGGCATTAACGTATTCCCCTGCCTCGCTGTCATAAAGAGTGCCCTCAAAAAAGGCATGTGCAAGGAAATTCCTGTCAAGTGTCTTTGTATAAGTACCATCCCCATTTGGATAGAAAAACTCTCCAAGCCATCCGCCGTCAGCAACCCATGACGCCCCCCAATTCGTCACGGAGCCATACCTTCCGTCAGCAAGCTCCTGGAGCATATAACCGCCTACCCTGTAATCACCCCTGCTGAATGTGGCATTATACGTCGTGGCAAATGCCTGTGTCATCTCTCTTTTGGCGGTTTCAAGCTTATCCGCACCTGCCCCCGCAACCGTTGTCCCTGTCCACTTGCAGCTGCCGTAATGCTTATATACGGCATCAGTAAACGCACAGGTATAGGATGAACCTCCAACTGTATGATATAAAATGTCAAGGTCTTCTATGCTGATTGGCATGCTCTTTCCGCCAACAGCCCAGCCCCATGTTGCCTGCGCCGTACCGCCTGTCGGAACAACCTCCACAATCCTGCACGGATTATCCTCCGTGTATACCCTTCCGTTAATTGTCCTGCTGGAAGGAATACTATCATAGCTAGAGTAAGTCTGTGCATTCGTCTGCTTAATATATTCATAGCCGACAAAGCCGACAACCATAAGCAGCAATGCCAGCACAACCGGCACCGTGACAAACCTTGTCTCCCATATTCTTTTTACAGTTTTCTTCACCTTTGACATAACGCCTCTCATTCCGCCTGCCAGTGCGGCAGCCCTGCACTCCCTAATCATCCTGCTTCACCACGCATCAGTCACTAACTATGAAACCGCCCGTCTCAAAGTGGGACAGAGGCAACGTGGAACCAAACGTAAAATTCTGTATGTTAAGCTGTCCGTCAGACAACTGGTTTCTCACACTAACCGTCCTTGTCACCTGCCTTGAATAACCCTGCAGCTCAAGCTCCAGCGTCACCCTTATCTGCACGGGATTCCTAAAGCCCACAACCTTCTTTCCCGCATCACCCTCGGACGTGTAACCGTCCTCAAGCACAAGGCTTGTATTGATTATCTCCACATGGAAATCCTTGACGTTCCTGCAAAGAAGCGCCCTGTCATCCTCATTGGAGCTCGTTCCGACGAACAGGCTTCCCGCATCAGTCCCCGTCTTCATGTAGGTGTAAATGACATTCTCACCCGTCACCACACCATTCACGGTGATTGGCGCCTTTGTCTGGACCGTCGGGTCAGTCTTGGAGGTGGATATGTCTATGTAATTACCTTCCATGATGGCATCACACACATTATTAATTGTGGTGGAGGCGTCCTCCTGAAGCTGTGTCATGATTACCGTCTTGTTATACTGCTTGATTCCATTGCTCAGGAGTGCAGATATTGCCACCATGACAAAGCCCGCAACCCCCATGGAAATCAACAGTTCCACCAAGGTCATGCCCCTATTGTTCAATCTTTTTCCCATACCTGCATCCCCATCCTAATCCTCATCTCCAAACAAATACAACACGCCAGCATAAATAATTTATCACGCAATCAACACATCAGTGTGATTGTCAGATGTCATCAGAAGAAATCCTTCCCGTGTCCTTCCACAGCGTAAGCGTCCTTGTCGCACCGCCATTCGGCTGTTCAATCTTGATGTTCAGCTTCTTCACCGAGCTGATTCCATTGGTTGACTCCCAGTTGGTTATCGCACCGCTTCCGGTCTTGTAATAAACCGTCAGCGTATTGGTGTCGGTAATCTGCTTGCTTGTGAGCTCGTCACAGGTTATCACAATCCTTGAGCCAAGCGTCTGTGATTCAACAAGGCTTGTGGTGGTGGTACCGTTCAACGTCACCTTCCTGTATATCTCGAACACATACTGCCCGTTGGCATCCTCTCTCTTCAGCACGCCATACCACTGTCCCGACTGGGACAGGCAGTTGCTCCTGAGCTGGGAAAACTCCTGGTAAAGATTCTTGGTAGCCTTCTTGGAGTCCGCATTTACAAGCATTCCAATGCCCATGCCCACAAGTGATGTCATAACGACCATTATCGCAAGCACCACAACCAGCTCCACAAATGTGACGCCCCTGTTGTTCTTAATGCACTTCCCTTTTAAAATTCCATGATTGTCACCGTGATTACCCATACACTACCCCTTTTCTGACGAAACCGCCTACGGTGTCACCGCCGCCGGAAGCACATTGGTTGTGTCCGTCACATCCGTCTTCTTCCAGTTATCAAAGTACACAAGCTGGCCATATGTGACAGATGATATGGAAACCTTGTTGTTTACCAACGTGGAGCTTGATGTACCGCTTACATACAGCTCGCCGCCAAATACCGCAAGCACTGCCGCTGAAAGCTCCGTCTGTCCATTCTCATTGAGCTTTGTGCATACTGAATTAAGCAAATCCGCAGCGTCAATGGTATTGGACACATTGACATTGTTGACAACTATCTCACCTGTGTTGGTGCCATTGTTAAGGCAGATGGCAAGCCCGTCAAAGTCGGCATTCAATTGAATCCTGCCCCCCTTGGAGACTATGATTCCCCCCTTGAAGCCTGATGATGAATCATATGTGTAGCCACCGTTGGCAATCACTATCCTGTAATCTCCGTCACCAACCGTGACCGTGTTGCCTGCCACCCCTGCAACCGTGAACAGGCTGTCAACGGCGGTGGAATTGATTATCCTCGTTGCCGGTGTCGTTCCACTGTTGCTATTAAGGCTCGTCGGATAAGTTATCGAGTTGCCTGATATCGCACCGGTGAACGTACCCGTGCTGTAACTGCTCCAATCGGCAAATGCACTGCCGCCAAGGGCATAATTGTTAGGCATGTCGAGTATCTCCGTAAGCATGGTGTAACGATTCTTGAGGTCTTCCTTAATCTGCATGCTTGTATCAGGCGCCAATGAAACCACATTGCCCATGGTACTTGTGGAGCCCACAACCTCCGCCGACACCATGACGCCGGATGAATATACCGTTCCAACAGGAGCAATGAAACCGCTGGTCTGCTGGTCCAAATCCTTTAAGTTGACCTCAATCAGGCTCAGCATGTAATTCTTCTGGGTGAGCGCCTTGGTAAGCGCCGCACCTGTTATTCCATATGCCGCACAGTCAGCCTTGAAGGCATCCTCACTCTCAAGCACCATTTTCATGTATGTTGCCGCATTGGTTGCGTTGGAGAAATTCAAATAATAATACACATCATCAGAGTGCAGGGAAATGTCGCTCGGCACCCTCTTGGTAATATACGGCTTGGATGCGGTAAGCAAATCCTTGCCGAAAAAGTCCGTTGTCAGGTAATTGGTGAGCGCCGTCGCCATTGTGCTGTCAAAGGTGAAGCCGGCGGACACAGGGTTTCCAATGCTTGCCCCCGCTGCATCATTAAGTGCTGACGGCGGAACAAGATATGCCTCCTGGTCACCCTTGAAGGAAAGTGACTCACCCGTCCTGTACGGCTCATTGGAGGTGGAGTCATACACAATGTATGAACGCCCCCCAAGGTACAGATATGATGTCTTAAGCGTCAGGTTTGAATGTGAGCCGTTGATTATGATTGCACTGCTAAGGTCCCTCTCAACGCCCGTTTCACTGTCACCGCTCATACCCTCATTCATATACCCGAAATAATGCCCGGCAATCGTGATGTTGGAACTTGCCGCACTGTCATTCAGGTCATTCTTCACAAATGCACCGCCATTGAGTGACAGCGTCACGCCATAGTTGGTGGTTTTACCCACACCGGAGCCCGTGTAGCTCTTTGGAATCATTATGTTATTGCACCACAGCTTGGAAGCACCACTGATGTTGGTGGTCGACTGCCTGTGCAGTATAAGGTCACCGCTTGTTATCATGTGCTCGCCAACATATGTGTAGTTGGAATTCTCACCTGCCGTTATGCCGTTGGCACCTGCATACACATTGCCATCAATGGTGCGTGCATCAATGCCCTCAAGCCTTATGTCGGTGTCGGCAATCAGGCTGAAGTTGCTCATTGCAGGAACCTTGTTGATTGCATTGTTCTGGGTGCTCCAGTTGATGTCCGTTATCGGGAGCTTGATACCTATGTCAAACACAAGGTCTGACTGGTAGCCCGTGTCATCTATGTAGCGGACACGCACATCCTGCGCAACCAGCACATACACGGACACATCAGTGTAATCCCTGTAATAATAGCACCTTCCCATCGAATCCACATATGGGTAGTGTACCGAACCATTGGCAACATTCGTCCAGAAATCAGTCGTGGTGTCATCCACGCCGATGTAGGAATTAAGCCATGTACGAAGCTTATTGGCATTCAGCTCGCCGCTTGTGTCAGTAGGGGCAAAGCTGCCCAGCCCAAGGCTTGACACCACATTGGCCATGTACTTCTTGCGAAGGTCAATGTCAGCCTGTGTAAGACCAACCGTACCCGCAACATAGTCATCACTCTTCTTGTAGACGGCATATATCGGGTCATCCTCAGTTCCCTCGTTAAAGGCGTGAACCATTGTGTCCATGAGCTCCTGATATGCGTCATCAAGGGACTTCATGCTGACCTCGCCAAGCCTCGCATACATTTCATCCACTGCCTCCTCGCAGGAATAAAACGTCTTCTGGCCCTGCCTGTCAACAACCTTCATCTTGAGATTGACCATGGCCGCAACGATTGACACGCTGCCAAGGATGGCTATGAATGCCACTGCCATGAGAACCGCAACAAGCGTTGCACCACTGTTGTTCAGTTTACATTTTCCCATAATCTTCTTCATAACAGAACCAACCTTTCGTCAATCCCAATCAATCATTATCCTTTGTTGATGTCAACGTAAGGAAAGGCTCCGTGGTAAAATCAGGCGCCTTGCCGTGACTCTCAACCCATATCTTAACCGTTATGGTGTAAATATGCCTGTCATCACTCTCATTGTAATCCTGTGTTATGCCGTTTGCCTCATTGAGCTCATTCCAGGAATCAATGTCGGAGTACACCTTGACACCGTTGCCGTCAAGCTTCTTCTGGCCGTGTGCAGATGTTCCGTTGATATAGACATTTGCCCTGTCAAGCTTAACCTGTGTGCCCTCCCTGAATGCCGTCTTGTCGGTAATGTTGGAGCCGTTGGTTGCTATGTACTGCTCCGGAATGAACACGCTAAGCTTCTTTTCGTCAGTTATGTAGTTGGAATCCCCTGCACCCGGAGAGTTCTTGACATCCACGTTGATGTAGATGGAATCCTCCGACGTGCCTGAGCCACCGCCATATTTTTTATCATATGAGGTATAAAAAATATATATATCCTTGAACTCTCCGCTTGTGAGGTCAACCTCATATTCGGAAAGCGTGTGCTTCTTGATGAACGCCTCCCCTGAGGTGCTTTCAACCGTGGATGTCGTGCCATCCTCATTGTGCTCTATGAGCTCTCCCTTGTTGTTCACGGAATACCTGTCAGTCGTGCCGTCAGAGAGCTTTGCGTCATACCTGTAATACTTAAGCGTCAGGACAGGCTTCTCCGTCCACTTCTTGGTTGCCGCATCATAGCTGAGCTCCACGTCCAGCACGCACACCTTCCTGATTCCTGAAAGCTTCGTGATGGTGGATTCAGTTGTTGTCTGCTCCCTTGCTATTATGTTGCCAAAGGCATCCGTCGAAGCCGGGTTGGCAACTGCGGAACGCGATGGGAGAATCGACTTGATGCTTGAATCGTACTGGTATATCTCATCCAGCAGCACATAATTCTTGGAGTCCTTGATTTCATCAAAGACAGGCATGCTGTATGTGTTCACCTCATACGGCGTACCCGTGCCATTGCCGTCATAATCGGAATCATATGGGCTCAATGTAGCCTGCACGTAATACTTGGTACTGTTAGTGCCAAGGTAATACGGGACAGTCACCGCCGATGCACCATCACCCACAACCTCTGTGTCAGCGACACCTGACGTGAATGAGGCGAAGCTTAGGTTGTACATGTACTGCTTCTGGCTGGTTCCGTCAACCGTTATGGTGTTGAACTTGGACTTTGCGGAATACACGCCCGTTGACGAATTGGTCACAAGGCTGTATGCCGTTATTGAATCCCAGCCAATGAGTGTGCCCGTTGAATCAGTCGCATCGTTCCTCACCACATCACCCGTGGAAACAGTACCCGTCAGCAGCTCATCCACTGTCAGCGCCTTGCACCGTTCAAGCACCCTCTGTCCTATGGCATTAGCCTCCTCAAGCCGCCTGGCATTGGTGTTAATCTTTGCCGATGAAGCAAATGCTGCCAGCATTGGGCCCGTCATAATCGCAAGAATTACCATTGCCACCAACACTTCAATAAGTGAAAAGCCCTTATTATTCTTCATATGGTTCACACCCCCTAATGCCTAAAACACCATAGCCACCCAAGGTTCAGGTGGCATAGGCTGCGGGCTCAATGCCCATTATTGGTAAATTGTAATGTCGCCGCTTCGTGAAACAATGCTTACACGGCTGTTCTTCGTGTCATCATTGCATATCTTCACGTTCAGGTTCATGTCAGTGTCATTGACCAGCTTCAGGTTCACAAGACCTGTATCGTTGCCGTCAATCCTTGGCGTACTCATGATGAGGAAGTCAAGTGTGTTGCCCGGGTCAAATGACGCACCTGCGTTGTAGTCCGTTGCAGGGTACGTGGTGTCCCCAATCTGGTAGGAAACCTTGTAGTTTCCGGAGGTTCCGGTAAATGTCACAACAACGTCAAGCTTTGCATTGCTGTTTGCCGTGATGATGCTCTCCCTTGTCTTGTCGCCCTTCTTTCCGATGATACAGGAATCAAGGTCAGCAGATGAGGAATTGAGAAGCATGTAATAATCATAATTACTAAGTATGTAATCGCCCGTTGTATCCTCAAGGTCAACCTTCGTGGAATCAAACACGCTGGAGAAGAAAATGTTCTCCGTTCCGACAGGAAGTCCAAACACCGGACTGACTGATTTTCTGTCGCTGCCCGTGACTGTATAGCATGCAAGCGAAATTGAACCGCTTACCTTGTCCTCATCGGACGAATATGACATGGAAATTGTCTCTATGGCATTCTTGCTGTAATAATCATTGATATACACAACCATCTGCTTGAACTGGCTGTAGGTTGCCTCATAGGACAACGTAAGGGTGGTCTTCCAGCCCTCATAATCCGTGTTGTACACCTTCACGCCCGCTGCAGAAGGGTTGGTGGAGCGCACGGCACCAAAGGTATACACATTGACCGCCTCGGAGAAAGTCACGCCCTTAATCCACGCACCTGTTATCTTCTCAATCTTGTTGAGGAACTCAAGGTACTCATCCTGGTCAACAGTGCTCCCATAATTGGCGAACACCGCATTATACTGCTTCTTGTAGCTTTCCGTCTCCGCCTCGTATTTATCCCTGTTCTGGGTCTTTTCCATCAAATCCTTCTGGGTTGCATGCAGCTTCTCCGACTCAGCCTGGTATGACTGTGTCTTCTCATAGAAATTCTGGAAGCCAAATATGTACGCTGCAACTATTATTGCGAGGGAAAGCACCACAAGGATGATTTTCTTGTCCCTGGCGCTTATCTCAATTGACATCTTCCCCTTTAACTTATCCAAATTCATATCCTACGCCCCCCTATCTCGTCGCTGCCTGTGTTGCCGCAGCAACGGACGCTGCCTGTGTTGATTCAGTGGTTGCCGCCTGCGTTGCCGCTGTTGTAGCTGCCTGGGTGGCTGCCGTGGTCGCCGCCTGGGTCACATTGGTTGATGTAGCCGCCCCTTGGGACGCCTCCTCTTCAGTAAGGGTACTGGTGTTGACAAATGTGCAGGTAAGTGAGAATGTGACGGAAATCACTCCATCATTGTCCATCGCCTCGGACTCACTACCCACGAGCACGTCTTTCACATTGTCAATGGACTTGAGCATCTGCACCGTGAGCCCAAGTGAGCTCTTGCTGCTTGTTATGCCCGAAACCGTGACCTCACCGCTGCTTACGCTCATGCTCCTTATCGAAACATCTGACGGCAGGTTCTTCTCCAAATCCGTTATGAACTGGGCAAGCACATCATCATTGTTAAGGGTGAGAACCCTGAAGGCTTCTGCGTCGGAGGCAATGTCCTTAGCCTCATAGTAATCGTTGACAACGCTCTCAATCCCCTTGATGGTGTTGACGCTCGCCTGCGCAGTGTCACGCTCCGCCTTGGCGGATGCCATCATGGTTGCCGAACCGCCCACAAGGAGGATTGCACCCACAATTGAGGCACCAAGCATGACGTGGAAGATTCTCATGTCACCCTCAACCTTGGTCTCATCCACAGACATGTGTGGAACGAAATTGACAGGTGCTATGAATGCGCCAATGTTGATGATATATGAAGGAATCATGGATTCCTCAACATACGTTTTCTTATCGGTAAGGACACCCTTGAGGATGTCAATTGACTCAATCGGAAGCTTGAGCTCGTTGGCAAACAAATCAGCAAAGCCATTGATTGTCGTGGCATTACCGATTATGTACGCCTTCTCCATAACCCTCTGGGAATTACGTGAGGTATAGAAATCAATGATACGGCTTACGTTGGTTATGAGATACCCAAGGGACTCAGTAACCGGGTCGCCGTCAAAGGTCTTGTGTATTATCGGCTCCTCCTGGAGCTTTCTCAGTGCCGGCTCATACTTTATCCTCGCCTCGTCCATCAGGGCGTTGACAACCACTGACTTTCCATAAGGAATCGTCCTCTGGAGCTGCAGCACGTTATTATCGTAAATATTGACGATTGTTGAATCGTTCTCCACCTGTATTACAACACTAGGCGCATTGTCGACCTGAATCTTCAATGCCTGGTTGGTTGAATTACCAACGAAATCAATTGCATATACCTTAAGTCCAAGTGATGATGCCAGGTCATAATAGGAATTGACCATCTGCTCAGGCATGGCCATGACCATGACCTTAATCTTCGGCTCCGCACCCTCCGCCTGAACCTTCTCAAGCACGGTGTAATTAACTATGTACTCCTCAAGCTGCACAGGGAAATACTCGCTGGCATTGGTAAAGATGATGTCCCCTATCTTGTTAGGCTTTACATTAGGGATGATTACCTCCTTGGTTGCCACCTTGGATGACGCAATTGAGAAAATCGCCCTGGTACTCTCCATTCTGTTGGAATCCATGGCAATCTTGATTGCCTTGGCAAGCTGTGCACGGTCACGGATTGTACCATCACCATAGCATCTTGGCGGCGTTTCAACCGTCACTGCCTTGTGGATGATAACGTTGTTCTTATTCTTCCTGGACATCTCGCACACCTTGATGTACTCATTATTGATGGATATGCTGATAATCCTGTTGCCTTGTTTAGCCATTCATGTCCTCCCCTATGGCACATGCCACATATATTAATCTATCTTGAATGCTTTCGCATTGTTTTCCAAAATCATACGTGAAATAAACTGACATACCAGCCCAGCAGGCTGTTCCCCCAAAGTGCCGCCACCATAATGCCCAATGCAAGATACGGTCCGAATGCAAGCACATGTTCCTTATTGCTAACCCTCATCCTGATAGTATGAATAACTGCCCCCGCAACGCTCCCCAGCAAAAACGCAAGTATTATGCACTTCCACCCAAGAAAAAGCCCCGCAGCCGCCATGAGCTTGATGTCACCGCCCCCAAAGCAGTCGGCGTGTATCACCGCCCTGCCAATGTAGAGGCACACAAGCATGAATGCGCTCACGGCAAAAAAACCAATCACATGTTCCAAAAGCCCGTCCGGATAATCAAGCACCACCTGCAGGATTCCCAAAACCCCTATTGTAATGTTGATTCCCAGCGGAATCTCATACGTCCTGTCGTCAATAACCGCCAATGCAAGCAGCATTGTGAACAAAAGGCACTTCAATATGCTGGAAAAGTTGATTCCATTGACCATGAATATCAGTACATACCCGAATCCATTGGCTCCCTCCACCAAAGGATATTGTGCTGAAATATGGCTCCCGCAATACCTGCACTTCCCTCTAAGGAAAATGTAGCTGGCAAGTGGTACCAGGTCGTACCACTTAATCTGCCTGCCGCACTTCATGCAGTGGGACCTGTGTGTTGCTATGTTCTCTCTCATCGGAAGCCTTAGTATAAGCACATTGGAAAAGCTTCCCAATAAGGTTCCGTAGATGAATACAAAACAATACAATAAAACCATCTCTGCCAGCATATCTCATACCTTCAACATCAGCTTACTTTGACTGGAAGCTCATTACGTTATTGTTAGAATCCTTCGTCTTGACAGTTGAAACAACGCCAGTACCGTCTACAACCTGTGCCGTAACAGCGCCTGAAGAATCAATAACAAGCTGAATTGTACCTGCTGAAGCAGCATTTGATGACATCGTAGGATCTGATGTAACAATTGATGCAAACTCCTCATTGAAAGCGCCTGATGCGCCTGAGCCTGTGCAGGTTGCAGTGCCTGATGACCATGATACATTCAATGTGTTCGTGCTTGTAGTAGGAACTACTGCCTTGTAAGCTGCCTCATTGGCAATTGCAGTGATGGCTGCCTGGCGGATTGTGTCAAGGTTCTGAAGATCCTTTGACTCCCTTGACTTCTCAATGTTGCCGATAAGTGTTGGTGCAAGCACACCTACGAGTACAGCCATGATGGCAATAACGACGATGAGCTCCACGAGTGAAAAACCGCTGTTGTTTGACTTAGTCTTCATAATTACTTTTCCCTCCATACCCTTATGTTATTGTTATTAGTTATTTATTATAAACCCCTCACCTATCGCCGGGTAAACGATTGGGGAATATAACCGCCCTTAATGCACCATATGTAAAATATGAATTTAATATAGCATATTTTTGAACATTAATCCACCTTTTTTTACAAAATGATGAATAAATATGAACTTTTTATGGATTTTTTGTAAATTAAGCACATAACCTGTAAATCCACGTCAAAAAAACATCATGCACCTTGCCATCACAAGCGCCTAGCGAATCACGAACTCGCGCTTGTTGCCGTTGCCATCCTCAAGCCTCGCGGCACTCACGGGATTCTCCCCGTCCCTGGAGCAAAGCGCCGTGACATTGCTCTGCGAATCAACCCTCAGGTACACGAACACGTCGCTTGCCCCTGCGGTGGCGGATGTCATTATCTCATTGCCATTGAGCGTCTTTTCAAGCTCATCCTTGAAATTGACAAGCTCTGACGCAGTGATGTTGCTCACGGGTGTCACGTCTATGACGCCGCCGGCTATAGTCACCTGTATCACGGCCACACCGCTTGCCGGCACTATGTCCTTGACCACGTACTCGTTGCTCAGTGCTGCCACCGCAGCCTGCCTCACCGCATCAAGGTTATAATAGTCCTTGGATTCCCTGGACTTTTCTATGTTTCCAATCAAGGTGGGAGCGAGCATTCCAATAAGAACAGCCATGATGGCTATGACAACTATAAGCTCAACCAAAGAAAAACCCTTATTATCCCCCATATGTACCCCCCTCGTCATTGCACGTCATCCTTGTCAGTCCGTCACTTGACGGTCTTTAACTGTTTCGGTGTGTCCCCCGTCTTAAGGAAGTCGCACTGCACCGCAGCCCCTCCCTGTGTCTCGGTGGCAAGCACCTCAACCCTTGTACCCTTAATCCTCACGTAAACACTTGCACCCCTTGCCACGTAGCTTGACAGCTCATAGCCATGGTCCGCCGCCATCCCAAGGGATGAGCTTAGGTATCCGTCCAATGCCTTGCAGGGTGCCGTCCCATTAAGAATCGACTCAAGCGTCACGTCAACACCACCAAGGTCTTCTATGTCCTCCCTGATGGTATAATCATCAGTGACCGCCTGCTTTATCAGCTCCGCAGTCTCAACGATTAGCTCCAGGTCACGCTTCTCCCTCTTAAGGTTGGAATCCCTGCCCACCGCCACCATACACGTGCCAACCGCAAACGCAAGCACCAGCAGGACCGCCGTGGCGACCCCCGCCGCCACCGGTCTTCCGTGTGGCTGTCCCTCCTTGGGGGCAGCCTTTATCTTCCCGTCTTCTTCCATTTCTTCCATGGCTTAACCAAGCTCACTGTACAGCTGAATCATCGGCTGGAATATTGCCAGTACCAGCGCACCGACCACAACCGCCATGACAAGGATAATCATTGGCTCCATCAGGGCAGCCACGGACTGGGTTGCAAGTTCAACCTCCTCGTCATAGTAATCAGCCACGTTGTTAAGCATTTCCTCTATGCTACCTGTCTCCTCACCAATGCCGCTCATGTGTGTAAGCATGGGCGGAAAAAGCGGGTCCTTGCCGTTCCTCAATATGCCAATCTGCTGTGAAAGGCTCATACCAAGGGACACGCCGTTCTTGACCTTCAGCAGGCCTTCCCTGAATATGATGTTGTCCATGGTCCCCGCCGCTATGTCTATGGCGCTAATCATCGGCATACCTGCCATCAGAAGCGTCGCCATGATTCGTGAAAACCTTGAGCAGGCGCTTTTTACCGTCAAATCACCGAACACCGGAACCTTGGTCTTAATCATATCCACAATGTGCCTTCCCGAATCGGTGCGGTAAAACGCCTGGAAGGCAAATACCACGGCAGCAATGATGATAATCAACAGCCACCACTTCGCCATGATGAAGTCACTTATGTTGACGACCATCTGTGTCATGAACGGAAGCCCTGAATCGAGGTCCTCGAACATCACCATGAAGTTAGGGATTACCACGACCATCATGACGATTACAACGGCAATCATGACCACAATGAGGACGCAAGGGTATATCAGCGCCTTCTTAATCATGCCGTTCATCTTGGAGTCCTTCTCGAACTGTATCGCCATACGCTCAATGGATGCCTCAAGGCTACCTGAAGCCTCACCTGCCGCAACCATGCTTATGAGAAGCGGCGGAAATGCCGACTCCTGCTTCATGGCAACTGCAAGGGAATCACCCTTCTCAACATTGCTCTGGGTATTCTTGATTGCCTGCTTCAGCACCTTGCTCTCCGTCTGGTCAGCCATCATGTCCAGGGCATTGATGACATTGACGCCCGCCTTCAATATGCTTGAAAACTGGCGGCAGAACACGCTCAAATCCCTTGACTTAACCTTCTTCTTCCCAAAAGATATGTTAATGTCCTTGTCCAACGCCCCCTGCTTGCCGATGCTCATCGGGAGCAAGCCCTGGTCCTTTAACTGCTTTGCAGCAACCTCTTTTGTTTCCGCATTAATTGAGCCTTTCTTGGTTTTTCCGTCAGGCCCTACCGCTGTGTAAGAAAAAGTCTCCACTATGTTCTCCCCTGCCCTTATCAAATTTCTGAAACAACTACTTTGAATATATCATATTGCAGTATGTTTTGCTAGTATATTTTTACGCATTCGGATAATATTTTAGGAGTTTCTGTCAATTAAGCCTGTATATCTCCAAAGGCCTGTCATATATGGCATCGGTCCCCACAAGCTCACATTTTGTGGAATAGCCCTGGCCTGCGTAATAATCCAGGTAGTCCTGCTTGTTGACCGTTGACTCGCCAATCTCATCCCCCCACTGTATGGTTGCCCCAAAGAAGTTTTCCGCATTGTCCCTGTCCATGCCGGAGGTATCCACAATCAGGTACAGCGGTGCGGACAGGTCAACCTCCGTTGATGAGCAGTCCTGTGTCAGGGCATTGTCATAATCCGTGAGGTAATAGCTTCCCGTGTCATACATCTCACAGGTAAGGCATGTCATGAGCCAGTA